>JAAYCN010000019.1 GCA_012729755.1 Chloroflexota bacterium
CCTTCAGACGCTGCGGGAACACCTGGCTTGAAGGGATGCACCTGCAGACTGATGAGGATCCTTATCCTTACGGTTTCGGTCTTGCGGTGTCGCTTTCAGACGATGGGACCATTGCCCTGATTGGCGCTCCCTTCGCCAAGGTTGGCGACAATCAGAAACAGGGCGCTGCCTATTTCTTTCCAATCGAAACATCCCCCTGCCCGGAAAATTCGATTTACTTGCCATTGATCCTGCGCTGAGCCAGGGTGATTTGTGACTGTCTTATGTCAGTCAACCAGGAAATAAAAAGACATGCGAACCGTCGTGACTGTCATCCTGCGCCTCCTTGTGGATACCGATCAACCGGATGCCATGCGCGGCGCCCTGCAGGGGCTCGGCAAACCGGAACCGTCGTTGATCTTTGACAACCCAGCGCAGCTGCTACATCAGATCAACCACCTTACGGCCGAACAATTAAAATCACTTTCCAATGAGGACAATTCATGAAAATTCCTGCGTTGTTACCACCTTAATCCAACCTATGGGCGGCGCCGCGGTCTCAACTCCCCAGGCGGAATTGCGCGTCTGCCCCAACGGCTGTCCCTACACCGTCATTCAGGATGCTATTGATGCCACTGAACCCGGAGACAGCACCGAGGCACCTCCATGACACTGACCCGCAACCTGATTCGGAATAATATCGCTGCCACAGTTGCCGTGGATTACGTAGGGCGGGGCGGTGGTATTCTGCTCTTCTTTTCCACCAGCCTGCTGGAGGAGATAACACCATCACGGGCAATATTACCACCACCCTTTCGGGACCCAACTTCCCATACTTACCTTTGAGAAGGCAAAAAGAACAATTTCTGATCACATTCACTTTTATAATAAAAAAGAGGACATTTCCCCGTAGCTTGTTACGAAACTGTCCTCAAAATCCGTCCCGTAGGGTGAGAGCCCGTAATGCCTCGTAGCTTGCTGCGAGGATAGGAATCGAAAGGACTTTGATTTTACTTATGAGAGGATACAGCTTAAAACAAGAAAGACACCTTTTGAAGTCAGCTGTCTTTCTGGATTGAACTGGGGTCATTTTCTTTTGTGCCTACTTCTTAGGGTTCAGTTCACATGGGGCTTTTTGACGTCCTAAATCTGTCAGCAGGCAGGTGGTAAAATTTCGCTATTATTAAATCGTCGCTCTTTACGTTTTAATTGGGCGAGATAGGAGAATGCAATGAATCTTGATGAAAAGCTTGAATACTTGATGCAGGGTACTGATTATGGTGACCCATCCATCGCCGAAGCTATGGCTCAGGAACTGCGCGAACGTTTGATTGAGTCAGAAAAAACAGGCAGACCGCTCAGGGTTTATTGCGGTTACGACCCGACTTCCTCTGATCTCCACCTCGGTCATACTGTCTCAATGCGCAAGCTGCGCCAGTTTCAGGAATTGGGGCATGATGTCACCTTCCTTGTGGGCACTTTTACGTCGCTGATCGGAGACCCATCTGACCGGGATAAATCGAGACCTCTGATCACTCGCGATCAGGCAATGGAGAACGCGCGCACCTACGCGGAACAAGCTTTTAGGGTGTTGGATCGCGAAAAAACAACAGTTGCCTATAACGACGAGTGGCTGTCTGAAGTGACTTTGGCTGATATTCTAAAAGTGGCTTCCAATTTCACTGCTCAACAGATTCTGACCCGGGAAAGTTTTCACCGCCGCATGGAAGCGGGTGAACCGATCTATCTGCATGAATTTCTCTATCCCATCTCGCAGGGCATTGACGCGCATCACCTCAACACAGACATCCAGGTGGGTGGTACGGATCAGCTTTACAACATTGTCACTGCTTCGCGCAAGGTGATGAGCTCGTATGGGCAGCGGCCAAACATTGGCATTTTGATGCCTTTGCTGCCTGGGACTGATGGCGAAATGAAAATGAGCAAATCGCTTGGAAATTACATTCCGATCAGCAGTACGGCTGAGGACATGTACGGCAAAGTGATGAGCATCCCCGATAAAGTGATGGATGTGTACGCGAAACTTGTGACGCCGTGGAAACCCGCTGAGATCCACGCCTTTGAAGCCGATCTAAAAGCAGGCAGGATCCATCCGCGTGATGCGAAGATGAAGCTGGCCTGGGCGATTACCAGTGCGTTTTATGGCGCAAGTGGCGCTAACGCGGCTCAAAACCAATTTGTAGCCCTGTTCCAAAAAGGAAACACGCCTGACGAGATGCCTGAATACCTGACTGATTGCCGTGAAACTTTGTTGGAGATCATGGTCAGCAATGGGTTAGCTGGGAGCAAGAGCCAAGCACGCCGCTTGATTGATCAGCAGGGCGTCAAGTTGGATGGCGCGACGGTGGATGACGGCAATTTAATTGTGAATCATGAGTGTATCATTCAGGTCGGCAAGCGCCACTTCCTGAAAGTTGCCATCAAAAAGTAGCCTAACTTAGGTGGGTTAATTAGCCTGGCTGAGCAGGCGAGTGCCGATGACGGCTGCTGCCTGCGGATCGTCCGCTTCGAGCACGACAGCAACGGCTAAAGGCGAACCGTGCCACTCCTGTGTCGTTCCGCCGAGATACCAGGTAATCACTTCGCCTTCGTCAGTCTTTCCATGCCCAATCTGATACCAAATGGAGGAAGACTTGCCAGCTAATTGCTCCTGAATCTTTAAGGCGCTTTTCTGGGTGAGAACATTGACCGGCTGGATGTCTGGTTTGAAGGCTACCCAGTTGCCAAATTCGTCCTGGTAGCTATTGACAAGCCGCGGCAGCGGTTTTGAACCTTCCGCGGTGATCGTGGCGGCGACCATGGCGGCCTGAAGGGGGCTGACTTTTAATGAGGCGAGACTTGATTGAGTCTCCAAAATTGCTTGTTTGGCGTCAGCTTCGTTGATGGTCGTGGCGACATCAAGCGAGACGTCCGGAGGTTGGAACAGCCCATATGCGGCGATGGTAGAGTGCAGCAGGTCCGGCGACACTTCATCAGCCAGTAATAGTGAGGTTGACTCACAGCCATATTGGAGTGTGTCTATGGACGAGCCGAGCGCCTGGATACCTTTGGCGCAGTAGCGGTCAAGTCGTTTTCCACTTGGAGCGGTTTCAACCTCAGTCGCTGGATTGTTCCAATAGGCACTGAGATAGAGCGTGTTGTCAAGCGTGCCGACCGGATAGCTGCCCTGAGTTGCCCGATTGAATAGCGGAGCATCGGCATTGTTCATTAGTTGCTCCCAATCTTCGTTGAGCGTGTTGGCGTCAAAGTAGGGCGCTGTAGCCAGAGCGTATATCTCACCGGTATCGGCATTCATGAGGACGGCCGCGCCTTTGTGCCCGTCAAGCAGGGTATCGGCACGCTGCTGCATGGGAATATTGAGGTTGAGGCGCACATCAGAACCGACTGGCGGCTGGTTGAAAAACAATTTTTGCAGAAAAACGGTTTGAAAACTCTTGCTGGCAAGGCCTCTCAGATAAGGATAGAGGCTTAGTTCGAGCCCAGATTGCCCATAAAGGGGATTTGCGTAGCCGAGAGTATTGCTGAGCGGGGGATAGGTTATTTCTCGTTTGTAGCTGCCGATCTCACCAGTTGTGATAGCTAACGGCTTGCCATTTTGAGATAGTATGCTCCCGCGAGGTGTGAAGCGGTCGAAAACTGCCCATCGCGGGTTTTCGGGCCGGTTGAGCAGTTTGGCTTGATCTACAAAGGCATAAATTGAGTTAACCAGGAACAGCCCAACAAACATGAGCATAAACGCTCCGGCCATCCATTGGTAAGGTCGTCGAATGGTTTCAGGGGGCATCTGATAGGCGGGTTCGGTGCTGATTTTAAGTAATAGCAACGTGCAGAGAAGATTGGTAACCAGCGAAGAACCGCCATAAGAGAGGAAGGGCAAGGTGATCCCGGTCACGGGCACGAGCCCAAGATTGCCGCCGATGATGAAAAAACTCTGCGCGGCGAAATAAGCTGAAATGCCGTAAGCAAGATAGCGTCCAAATGAGGTCTTGGCTGCCTGGGCGATCAGAATGCCGCGCATGGTCAACAGCAGGATCAACAGCATTACCGCCGCAGTGCCGAATAACCCCATTTCTTCAGCAATTGCGGTGAAGATGAAGTCAGAAACCGCAACGGGCACGACCTGAGGGCTGCCAAGACCGGGCCCTGTACCGAACAAGCCGCCTGCCGCAACGGCGATTTTGGCCTGCACCAGTTGATAGGATGCGCCGGATGATTGAAGCCAGGGATTTAGCCAAATTTCCAGCCGAGTTCGCACGACTGGAATGGTAAGATAGCCGACCAGGGAGGCGACAATAACGAGAAGCGGAAAGATCCATAGGAAGCGGCGTCTGCGGGTAGTTACTGTAAGCATCAGCACATAGATGACCACGAACAAACTTGCCGTACCGATATCTTTTTGTCCGATCAGCAATAAACCGGCAAGCCCCGTGATAATCACCGTAGGCAAAATTGAGTCAAACAAGGGGATGTTCGGGCGGATTTGGTCGGCGAAAAAAGCTGCCAGGTAGACAATCATTAACAGTTTGAGAGGCTCAGAGGGCTGCATATAAAAGCCGAAGATATTCAGCCACAGTTTCGGTCCCTGATTGCCGGGATTTACACCGATGACGAAGGTCAGAACAATCAGCAGCAAGCCAAGCAGTAACCAAACATATTTATACCGTTTTAGGGTCAGAGTGAGGTCTCGTGTGCCTGCCGCCAACACAAAAATCAGGCTTCCAATAAGAAACCAGATGACCTGTTTGAAGCCCAAATCGGCTGACAGAGACCAGATGGTCAGCAAACCCAAACCGATTAACAAGGCAACGATTGGAAAGATCCAAATATCACGGTTGGGCAAATTGCGGTGAAGCGTGCGCTGAATGAGCGCTATTCCAACCAACCACCCGCCTAAAGGCAGCAGATAACCTGCCTGAATGCGCAGAGTTGCGGAGTGAAAGCGCGTAGCTTCGGCAAGGCTGAGCGCCAAAGCGTAAAAAATAATGAACGCGACCGCCACTACCATCAGCCTGGGATGTTTTGTGCGCGGCACGGGGGTTGGTTGATTTTTCAAGATTAGCCGAGATATTTGTTGACCAACAAGCCTATATTTTCCCGCGCTGCTGGGGTAATGTAGGCAGGATTGGTAATAATGGCATCTTTAAGCGCTTCGTTGCAGGCGCATTTTGGCAGTTCACTGGCGGAAGGCGACGTCAGTTCATCGACGAGCCTTACCAGAGAACGCTGGGCAATCTCGGTATTTTTAATCAGGGTCTGCACAACCATCTCTACGGTCACCGGCGCTTCGTTAATGTGCCAGCTGTCGTAATCGGTGACATGTGCCATGGTGGTGTAGCAAATTTCAGCCTCTCGGGCGAGGAAAACTTCGGGGGAGGCGGTCATGCCGACCAACGACATACCCCAACCGCGGAAGGTGTTAGACTCACCGCGAGTGGAAAACCTTGGGCCTTCGATAGTGATTAGTGTTCCACCGGCGTGTACGGTGGCGCCTTCAGCTTGGAGCGACTTCAGCACAGCTGCGTTCAGCGAGGGACAGAAAGGATCAGCTACACCCACATGGACGACTAATCCATTGCCAAAGAAACTGCGCTCGCGCTTGTGAGTATGATCGTAAATTTGATCGGGAATGACAATATCCCCGGGGGCGTAATCGGCTCTTAATGAACCAACCGCACTGACGCTGACCAGGGAATCAACGCCCAGCTGTTTCATGGCAAAAATATTGGCGCGATAGTTGACTTCGGAGGGGGAGTAAATGTGACCGATGCCGTGACGAGCCAAAAACGCCAGTTTGTGACCGTGTATCTCACCGATAATAATGGGCGAGGAGGGCTTGCCAAATGGGGTTTCAACCTCGACAGTTTGTTGATTTGTCAATTCTTTCATGCCGTAGAGACCTGACCCGCCGATGATTCCGAATAAAATTTTGTCTGTCATTAATGCCTCCGTTAACTGTTTGGTGTGATTTTGATTTTTAGTTGTATATCACCGCAATAAATGTTATCTCCATCTTTAATGACGATGGGTTCTTCAATACGCAGGTCTTCAAGAAAAGACCCATTGGTAGATTTCAGATCCTCATACCACCACTGATTCTGATGGAAGCTGAAGCGCCCATGGCGAGAAGAAATCGCTGGGTGGTTGATAACAAAATCGCATTCATGGTCGCGACCAATCAAAACTTCTGCGCTGGTAAAGGCGGATTCTGTACCCTCAGCCATTTCCAACGAAGATATCTGTAAGGTTGGCACAGGGATATTACTGATACGGGAATCTTTTTGGGTCACGCTTTTCCAGATTGTGCGCAAGGCGAGAAA
Source organism: Chloroflexota bacterium (assembly GCA_012729755.1). GTDB lineage: Bacteria > Chloroflexota > Anaerolineae > Anaerolineales > Anaerolineaceae > Mesolinea. Next base: position 6,318 of record JAAYCN010000019.1, read on the forward strand.
TAAAAACAAATACAGGCACACGAACATAGCCACACGAAAAGCAAAGCCAATATTGGCGCTCATTTCGGGTCTCCGGGAAAAACATTGAGGATGTTGGTGGAAGTTGAATGTTGGGCGTGATCCTGGTTGTAAATCAGAATTGTTTTTCCGATCCTGACGACATCCCCAGGCTTAAGTGTGGCAGATTTGACCTGCCTGTTATTGATGTAGGTACCACCTGTGCTGCTCAGATCAAAGAGAAGGTAATGCCCGTGCTGGGCTCTCAGTTGAAGGTGGTCGCGTGAGACGAGGGGATCCTTGATGACGATGTCGTTGCTGGTGCGACGGCCTACTTTGATCAGGGGGCTTGTAAGATTAACCATTTCCTCGCCATTGATAATGAAGCAGGCGTTTTTGGGCAGCGCTTCGGGTGACGGAGCGCGTGTGATAACCTGTAATATCGTGGGGGAGGTGCCTTCCTCTGGCTGGATTTCCTCAAAACCTGTTTTAATGTCGATATCCTCAACCGCGAGGTCAGAAGAGGGGATCAGGCGAATCTTGAGATGATTTTGAAAGAAATAGCCCTGACTGACCCATTCGTTTTCGATCTCTTGAGCCACCTCATCGAGTGTATCGCGGGCGGCTTGCCATGTATCCCAGCGTTCGAGCGAGACATGAAGCTCGATCACATCAGGAACAGTGCCGGGATGGCTGGTGTCTTCACGCAATTTTTGATTAATTAACTGCACCAGGCTGTTGCCCAGAGAGCGGGAAGCGCCGGGTGAGAGCACACGATCCACGGTGCCTTCAAGCAAGCCTTGCAATTTGGCTTCAAGAGATTCGAGAAACTTGCTCATAATCTGTCAAAATTATACCAACAGACGGCTTAAGAGATTTGTGAAAATAACCTACTTAAACAGCATAGATTGGGTTGCTGAAAATCCACCCACGATGACGACCCAAATAATCGATATAGGCCTCAACCCGGTAAATTCCAGGCTCTTTTGAGATGTAGGTGAGCACCTCACGGTCATCGTGTTCTTTGATTACCCTGCCGTCTTTTATCAGGCGGACATGGGTGCGCCGTGGCAGGCGCACTTGAAAGGTCATGCCGGATTCAGCTTTGACGGTGTCGCCCATCCAAAATTGGCCGTCATTGTGGTTCACCGAGAAGCGAAATCCGTTGGTTGAGTGGGGCAGGTCATAGCCCATAAACAGGCGACCTTTGGCAAGCGCTTCATAGATCATGCGGCGATCAGCAGTAATTTCTCCGGTCAGCTTTGTTGGAACGATAAGATGATTGTTAAGCGCCCGGAACTGGAATTCGTATGGAAAAATAACTTTGCTGAATGCGCCTGCCTTTACCGGATTGGCATGGGCATCGTTGCCGGCCACCGCTACAACAGGAGCTTTGCTTTTGGCCAACAGCTCATCCCAGAGTTTGAGGGTGCGCTCGAGGGGTCCGAGTGTCATGTATTGGGGAAAGAGGGCATGAAACAGCGCTTTGGAAAACGTGCTGGAGCGAGTTTTAAATTCGCTTAATTGGTTCCACAACTCGATACCGGTGTAGCCGTTGACATCCCAATCCAGCCAGCTGAAAGATTCTTCATTAAATTGCGGCAGTGGGTCATCAATGGGATGGGCGATAAAACTCAAGCCGTTTGATGAAATAATCTGATTGATCAAGCGCTGTGGATCCGCGGAAAACTTGGCTAACTCGCGATTGACATTAAAAATCATCAGGTGATTTTTCCCTTTGGACAGGGTTGGGTCATGCACTTCTTCACCGACTAAAAGAAGCGCTCGCTTCTTGCCTTTTTGATAATAACCTTCTACTTCCCGCACCCAGATGTTGTGGTCGGTGACAATTACAGCGTCGACGCCGGCTTTTAGCGCGGCTTTGCCGATATGATCGTGACTGCCTGAACCGTCAGAATATCTGGTGTGCGCGTGAAGGCAAAGTTTTAATTCTTCCATGGCTGTGATTATAGCATTCACCACCTGCATGTGACGTGTGAGCTGAGCTTGTGAGCAACGGTCTCAAATACGGTCTCAAATACGGTGAGAAGCCAGCAGATGGTAACCACTCCAATCACCGAGCTGGACAGCGATATTATCCAGAAGGATAGGGGGTACGAACCTGATTTTAGCATCTAAATCAGGAGAAGCAGTGACAAGATGCATC
>JAAYCN010000020.1 GCA_012729755.1 Chloroflexota bacterium
CTGGGTCACCCAGATATGGCGCCGCAAAAGCATAGAGCTGTAAACTGTGCCAATTTTCGGGAATTGTAAATTTACCAGACAACACGCCAGTTCCACTAATTGTGGGTTCCTGCTCAAAAGTGTCCGTTTCGCTAATCTCCATTGCCTGAGGTGGTGTAACTTGGAGAAGTGGGGTGGTTATACAGGCAGAGAGAAGGAAGAAACTTATGGCAAAAATTAGTATATTCTTTTTCATGATGTTAAACCAAGGTCTAAGGGATTATACCCTTAGACCTATTTCAGCATTAAAATTATTAAGCTCTATCTTACTGGCAAAGCGTTGTAATCTTCGCCAAATATTGCAATTCCCGGAATGCCAGTCGGAGTCGTAGCTAACCTTACAACAACAACAATTGGTTGGTCACTGACGATCTCTATTGCGCCACCATTTACACCAGCGTCAGCTCTGAAACCGAAACTGTCTCCTATTAGTGCACCGGCTGCTAAAGGAGTTGTATTAGCTTTGGAAAATGGTTTTAAAGGTGCAGATGCACTCGCAACTTGTTGCGATCCTCTTAAAGTTCCTGTACCATCATAATAATTTGCCACGATATTTGTTGCTGAAGCACTTCCAACATTCATTATAGCTACATAGGAACGATAATCCAGTGTATTGTCAGCTGCCCAGCGAATATATGGTGCGACTACCTGAGTATAACCAACGGATTCACCTGTAAATGCGGTTATTAAGCCATCCGTAGTTGCAACCTTACCAATTGCTAACAAAGGCTGACCATTAGTACTGCGTATAACAGCAGAACCTGTCTTGCCCATTAACAAATTTGCCTGGCAAGGATTCACAGATATTTTTCCTCCTGCAGCGATTGTCTGGCTAGAAGTGGTACCTTCCAAGGCACCTGCACTATAGTAATCAATTTCAACTGTAGCGGACGCTGACCCTACATTCTGAATGGCAAAATAGGAGGTTTGCTTTCCAACATAGTTACACATGGCTGAAGCCATATATACATTAACAGCTCCCTCTTTTTGGCCTTCATATGAATAGACTCCGAGTCCACTATCCTGGGTTTCTTGTGAAGACGCAACAACCCGCGCGCTAGTTGAAGGTTCACCCTGTTTGACTGCGGTGATTACAGCGGCACCATCGAATGGTTTTACGATACCTGATATCGCATCCAAGACCGAGACAAAAGACGCACCAGGAGCAATATCAACATTTGTCACTACCGGTGTGCCAGTAATTGGGATCAAATTAATGGTAGCAGTAATCGTATATGACTCAACATTCTGAATACCAATAGTGCTAGTTGTGATATTATTTGATCGGACAGTTGGAAGGAAGAATTTGGTACCTGCTTGTTCTGCTGAAAAGCCACTATAGAATGACCTAGAGAAACCTCTCGGATTATCCTTTTCAAACTGTACATAAGTTGAGTAGACAGGAATTGTTGAGCTGAGGACCGCTGAACCCTTGAAGCCCTCAGGGACACTCGTTGTGCCAATATTAATTGAACCAGCGCTCTTACCAACTAATGTGAAGGGGCCAGCAGTATAAGCTGTAGCACCATCAAAATAATTGACACTCAAAGTGCCACCTTCAGTACTAGGGGTGTAATATGTGATTGATGAGACCCAATGAGCTGTTGTCGCATATTGCGCACTAACATTGGTAGCATATAAGCCAGCAACAATCAAAACAACTAGTAACAATGCAATTAATCGCTTCATAGAAACCTCCATGGTTGTGAATACTAGAATTCTATAAGGTAGGGATAAACTTTTCAATAGTAACAAAGTACTATTCGATTAAAAATTGTGATTAATTAAGAATCTCTCTAATTTTTACACTCACATTATCCCAATTAAAAGTATCCATGATTGATCGCCGAGCAGCGCGTCCTAACTCTGAGCAAAGCTTTCGATCCTTAATAAGTTTATTCAGCGCTACTATTAGGTCTTCAACTGAAGATTCCCTAACAAGTAATCCATTCTTGGTGTGCTTAACAACCAGATGAACCCCCCCAATATCGCTTGCAATACAAGCCTGCCCACAAGACATTGCCTCCAGCAAGACTGTCGGTAAACCGTCCATGTTGCCATGTGGATCTCGAATTGAGGGAAGAACAAAAATATCACCAATGTTCAAAAAATTTGGTGTATCCCTCCAGGCAATAGGCCCAGGAAAAATAACGCGGTCTGTGACACCCAAATTTTCTGCAAGCCTACGCAAGGTTGTGTCTTGAGGGCCTGATCCACCGATGAGAAGATACGTATTCTTAGTGGTGTCAGCTTTTGCAAATGCCTCAATTAGAACATTAAATCCCTTTTTGGGCACTAACCGTCCCAATGCACTGATGATCAATCCATCTTTTGGAACACCTGCCTGTTCTCGTAATATTCTTTTATCGCTAACAGGAATGTAAATATTAGGATCCGCCCCCCACGCGATCAGATGTGTCCGCCCAGAACCTCCATTCGCTTGGGAATACCCATACAATTCTTGACTACAAGCGGTAATTGCCTTAGCGTTTTTGAGAACCATCTTATTAATAGCGCCAAACAGATAATTTTTCTTCGAAACAAATATATCTGAACCATGCAAGCTTACGATATACGGAATTCGCCTAATCTTACTGACGATAAGTCCAATCAAACCATTAGGTATCGACCAGTGGGCATGTATCGCCTCAGATCTGTTTCGTTTAGTAGAACGTAATAATTCAAAAGTCCCTGTAATTAAGTAAGGGATGATTAGAAAGTATGCACCTGCCTTCAAAGTGTTGTCACCTTCAAGTGCCTTGGCGTGACCCATTATGTTCCATTGGTCCACAAACGAATACTTAAACCTGTGCACAGGTAAACGCGTGTCTTGATCAAGCTCTACTGCATTATCATATGGGGCAACAATTTCTAATCTATTTCCAAGATTCATCAACCCCTCAGAAATGGAACGAACAAATGGAGCCATGCTATCCCCAGCATAACGCGGGTAAGAACTACAGATAACAGAAATATTCACTGGCTTTTATTCCTCTTTGTTTTTTATCGATTACTGCTTCTATCAATTACCCAAATGCTTACTGATGAACTGGAGTATAGTCGATTTATTCCACTACATCCATGAGATTCAGCAAACCATAAGCTGTCCTTATTTGCTTTGAAATAGATATATGTTAGTTTTTGACTCTCAACAATTTTCCAGAGTTGAGGGTCACAAAACGAAATTTCTGAGGCTTGTTTTCCTACTTCCCTAAGCGTTTCTTTTTCAAGTGGAGGTGAGCCAAAAGTATAAAAAATCGTTGGAACGATCGCCCAGCGACCGGTATAGGGCAATATCCACGCTCCGCCATCTACTCCCCGGTAAATGCCATAGCCCCAGGGGGTTGTGTTGATAAAAAACCGCGCATCCTTAGGCAGGTGTTCGTTGATCCAATCCAAGGCTCTCACGTCATCCTGATCGGCCAGGATAGTTTCGGGGTTAACGGCAGAGACATTGGCTGAAACACCGGCGACCAAAAGACACAGAACCAAAGCCACGCTGATGGGTTCAACTGCCCAACGCGGCCGGGTGATGAGTCGAGCCAGCTGATCTGATAACCAAACCAAGAGGACTGCCGCAGAGATGCCGACAGGTAAGAAAATTACCAGCCCATAGTAGTCGCTACGAAATGGCGTCAACTGCAAGCTGAGGGGTAGGGCGAGCCCAACCACCAATAAGCCCCACACGCCAAAGATTCTGAGATTCTTTTGGGTCAGAAACCAGACCAAACCGACCAATCCTATCGCCATCAGCGGGTAGGCAGACTTTGGTCCGATCAGCTCTAACAGGTATTCCCACTGACTTTCGTTGATTCCATCAAGCGTTCTGAACGAACCAAGATTCAGGTTGTTGCCAGCGAATCTGAATACGCGCAGGTACCAGGGCAAGGTGAGCAGGAAGCCAAGCAAAACTGGCGCGACAACAGCGACAAGCCGTTGCCAATGCCACTTCCTACTGAAGAAACTTGTGATTACCCAACCGATACCCAACAGCAACAGAAATCCAGCGAGCAAAAATGCCGCGAAATAATGACTCAGAAGCGTTCCCACAACAAGGAGCAGCAGGGCGACAGCCTGTTTCCAGTCTGGCTTCTCACGCCAAACAGAAATGGTTTGGGCGATTGCCAGCGAGAGCAGAAGCACCCCTGTGACCAACGTGTAGCGACCCCACGACAGGTAATACCCCGGCATTTTGGTAACAAAAGTTACGAAAAGCGCGGCGATCGCAGCTGACCGCCAGTCACGGGTTAGCGATTTGGTCAATGAATATACTCCCAAACTTATCGAAGCAATCAGAACCTGCCCCACAACCAACACAGACCGAGCTGGGTCTAAACCACCCAGCTGGCTGAATAATGCAGTGAATGAATGGAAGGCATAGTGATAATAGAAAGGGCCCGGCAGGTAGGGTTCGAGCGTGGCAGTCAAGCCGCCGGCTTCAACCATTTTCCTTACAATTAGTGAGTGATGCAGTGAATCGACCCAATTAGGCAACACCAGATCTCTCGCCTGCCAAAACCGCCAGCCGATAATCGCACCCACAAACAAAAATGCAATCCATCCTTTCCAAGTGAAACATGCATTCTTGTTTCTGACGAGCCCTATCAAGACCAAAACTGATCCCAATCCGGCATATGCGAACAACATAATCGGACTGACTGACAATTTCATTAAATAAAAGAAAATCGCCAGCAAACTAACTGATCCAACACTAACCCCAATAATTTTGGCAATCATCTCTACGAGGTCATCATCGGCTTGTTTAAACCAAGCCCACCAACATAGACCTGGTAAAAACACAATTACAATGGCTAATAGATAATTCATGTGTCAATAACTTACGGACAGATATCGTATATCTGTACTCCGTCAACATCATAAATCAGATGAGTATTTCCAAGCCTTAGCAGGACATCTTTCTCAAAACTTTGTCCAGTATAAGGTGGATTTTGTCCGTCGTACAGGTAATCAATGCCGCTTTCGCATAATGGCACTGTGCTCTCGGGGTTCTCATAGAAATCCATGATCGCTTTGGTTTGAAGAATCAAACTGTCAAAATCTGGGTCAAATGATGAGATCATGGTGCCAACATTAGTTTTTCTTCCGGTGAAATACGGCAACCAATATCCGCCTTCATCCCCATGGAAGGAATAAGGTTTCATCCAATAGGTGCTATTTATCCCAAAGGTTGCTTCTTGTGGAATGTTCTGTTCAATCCATTTCATGGCAACAATGTCACCCTCACCCAAAAAGTGTCTATATAGTTCGACCTGCTTTGATCGATCGACAGCTCCTTTTAACCCAAGAACAAAAAAGATAACTAAGATAATGATCTCAAAATTTGTTTTTATCTTCCTCGTGAGGTTAATAACGAGTGATTGACAAAAAATACCAAGCAATAAACCAGCTGGGAGATATGCTGCAATCATCACGCCTGTCAGATTAATAATAGCCAGCTTGCGAATATTCAATAGATACAACAAGCCGATACCTGTCAATAATAACGTCCAAATAACCACGATCAGGGTGATCTTTCTTAATTCTCGTGTTAGTAAACCACAGAGAATACCCAATATAGAAAGAATGGCAACAGCCTTATTCACGCCAATATGGAGAATGGTTTCAGCGTTGTAATTACTAAAATAAACTGATTGTCTTAAATCATTTGAATTATTGAGATTGTCGCCAATCGCAACTCGAGCTGGTTTTTCAGCCAAATAGGAAGCAATTGCCGGAACAAAAACCGGCAGAATGAGCAATAATACAATCAAACTTAACATTAAAGCAGACTGAAATATCGACAAGCGCTCTTTTTTAGTCAATTTTGACCGTGTAATTTCAAAAATAAAAATAACTATGACCAAAGGCGAGAGGAAAGCCGCTACCCTAAAATGAAGCGCTGCTATTCCTGCGAATAACACCGCGCTCAAGAATATTGGCTGCCAATTTAGGCGAGGTGGACTCTTTTCTTTGTTTCTGCTCAAACTAAAAGCATCCCAGATCAGAAGCGCGGCCAACAACAAGAGAGTCTGACCCGAAAGCTGTGTAAACCTTCCCCAATTGAAGTATTGAGCAGGTTGAAAGTTTAATAACCCTACTACAATCATCCCAACTATACCGGCCATTCGTGAAATTTTACGATCCAGTACAGCAAAAATGCCTAAAACACAAAAAGCATTTAACAGTTGCGAAAACCATAACAAGGCCGTATGCGCAGGCACCCGAGCCAAGATCTTAAGCGACCCAGTGAGTGCGTATAAACCTAAGTGATATTCATTCAGAATTGCCCCGTCATACGGCAACATATTGAATGGGAGTTTTCCATGAATAGCAGTTAACTCGGTCAATATTGTGTGATGTAAAGAATCAGACCATGCTGGATAAGGATACTGATCAGCCAATTTAAATCGGGTAAAAAGTGTGATTCCTAAGACAACAAAAATAAGCAACCAATATTCACCAAATTTAAACTGGTCACGCCATAAATGTCTAAGTTTCCAAATAATAATGATCAAACTCACGACTAACAAAAGCCAAAGCTTGTTTTCGCCAATACGCAAACTTGGAAAGGCTAATCGCGTCCAATAAAACAACAAAGGATAAAACGCGAGCCCAATGCAAATTGCCAGTATCCAACGCTCAAACACCTCAATTTTCTTCCAATAACCAGTCAAAGCCAAAATCGCCCATCCAGGGAAAACGAGCATCATTACACTGAAGATTACGATCTTTAATTCCAACCAATGACTGATCATTCCACTTTCCTTGATGATAATGGATAAGAACTAGTTAATCTTGTAATCATAGACGTCCTGAATGTCTGTGTTTTTTTTCACCTCTTCCACACTTTTCCCCGTTACCGGATGAACCAGTCCAGGGGCGAGCTCGGCTAACGGCACCAAAACGAAAGCTCGCTGCGCAATTCGGGGGTGGGGAATTTCAAGACGTTTTGTCTTCACCACCCGATCACCATAAAACAAAATATCCAGGTCGATCACCCGCGGCCCATAACGGAAAGTCTGCTCACGACCCATCTTTTTCTCTATCCGCTTCAAAAAATCCAAAAGCCTGGTCGGCGTGAGCTCTGTTTCGCCCGCTATCACCTGGTTCAAAAATTTCGGCTGGTCTGCGTAGCCCCACGGCTCGGTCTCATAGATGCGAGAGACAGCCGTTAAGCTCAGCTTTTCGCTTAATAGCTCTCTGGCTCGCGCGAGATTCTCCTGTCGATCTCCCAAGTTTGTGCCTAAACCGATGAAAACGCGTTCGCTCATTTAGCTCCTGCTGATCTCGATCAGGTCCGAAAGCAGCCCAAAGGCGGTCGTCTCAGGGCTGGGGTCTGACTCGAGGATGCCCAGCCCCGGTAAAACATCCAACTTGAAAGTAACGAATGAACTGGTGCCGCTCACGGTATAGAATGGTGAATTAGGTCCCACTCGTTGCGGTTTGACCTCCGCAAAAAATACGCCATCGCGATATTCCCCCGTGCAAACCAGCTTCCAACGCTCACCCGCAGCTTTAGCTTCAGCGATCATCTCGGGCGTGATCTCGCGAATACCGGTGCGATCGACCTCAAGAGGTGTCAGTGGATGATCCATCAGCACGGTAGCGAGCGCGGCAACTTTAATCGAGGCGTCCCACCCATCCACATCATTTGACGGGTCGGTTTCGGTAATGCCGATCGCCGCGCCATACTCGATGGCTTCCTCTAAGGTCTCTCCGGCTTCCATGCGCTCCAATAATAAATTGGTACACGAATTCAGGATCCCTTTATAACCCAAGAGGGTTGCTCCTTTTAAGGGATGCCTGAAAAGCGAAAAAATCGGCGCGCCATCCATCACGGCTGATTCAAATAAAAATCGTCTGTTCTGCTGAGAAGCCAATTGCGTCAACTCTTTATATCCATATACCACCGGGCCCTTGTTGGCTGTGATTCCATGCATCCCCTTGACCAGACCTGCCCTCAGGTGGTCGAGAGCGGGCTGACCAGACCGCGGATTCACTGGCGTTGTTTCCACGAGCACATCCGCCTGGCATACCTCAATAAATTCAAAAGAGTTCCCCTTGAAGCCAATGCCGGTTAAATCGCTGAGCGATCCGTTGTCGACTGTTTCCAGCATTTTGGAGAGGTTCAAACCCTTGGGGTCGATCGCAGCGCCGTGTGAACCGGTAATAATCCCGGTCACCACAACCTTTAAACCATGGTTTGCTTCCAGCTCCTCCGCCTTACGCATCAGCAGACGTGCAAAGGCTTTACCAACATTGCCAAAACCTACCAACATCACCCGAATCGTTTTCGCCACTTGTTCACCTCAAACAATTTGTACGTTTTCACGGCCAACATACTTGCCCAATTGCTCCAGAACCGCTTCGCTTAAATCAGTCGAATCGTTGGGAAAGTCGATCATATAGCTCTCATCAGGTTCTGAAACATAGAACATAAAACGTCCATCGCCCGGGTGTGAACACAGATAGCCATACACGAGCTTCATCCGACGCCAATCCTTCTCTTTATCCCCGCTTTGAATGAACGAAACAGCGAGCAACGGCGCTTTAGGTTGCTCCTCCTCATTCTCCGGTTTAGTTTCGGCTGGCGATTGACCGGCGATTGCTGCGGCCTCATATTCAGCCTGTGTCTCAACAGGTTCCGCAACCGCAAAGCCCGAACTCGGACTATCCAACACGGGTACTTCATTAAGATCGTCAGGCTGCATCAAATCGATCGCCGGGAATGGGTCATCTTCCCACTCAATTTCCTCGACTATTGGTTCCCCGGTCAGATCTGGAACACCAAACTCTTCGTGATCATGCAGAGCGTTTGTCTGGCCAACGCTTTCGGGCTCCGCTACAGATTTGCTTCCATTGCGTTTGGCGAAACGGGAAAGTACTGTGATATCGGGCAGGTACCTCTCCAAGACTTTCTCATAAAATGGTCCGCTATAGCGACCATTTTCGTTTGGCTGTTCCGGGTTATCGAGATTCTCACGCGCGATTTGATCCACCAAGATCGAAACTCCATTTTCGCGTTTATCAATTTTGCCTTTTACGACCAACAGGGCGCCTATCTCGATCAATTGTGAGCTACGCTCCCACACCGATGGGAAGACTACCAATTCAATTTCCCCTACATTGTCTTCCATGGTTACAAACGCCATATTCTTGCTGGTTTTGGTGAGCATCTGCCTGACCTTTTTGACTACGCCGCCAACAGTAATTTTTGCATTTGTCTCAAGTTCCTCAAAATCACTCGACAGATGTGTGATCTTATTGCTAATCAGGCTCATCTGGGAGCTAATTGGGTTCGCGGTCACATACAAACCAAGCAATTCTTTTTCCCATTCCAGCTGTTCATACGTGTCCGCGATGCCTGTCTCGGGCAGCGTGACTGACCCAATCGCCTCCGAACCACCACCAAACAGCACCATCTGTCCTATCTCAATAGCCCTGAAATGGCTGGCAGAAACGTTCACGATCTGATCAATCGATCTCAAAATGGCATGGCGCTTGCCCATGCCATCCAACGCCCCAACCTTAGTCAGGCATTCCAACGGGCGTTTGCCAACCGCTCTCAGATCGACTCTTTTCAAAAAATCGTTAATTGAACTGAAGGGTTTCGACCCTCGCGCGCTGATGATCATCTCGATCGGATTATGACCGACATTTTTGATCGCCCCCAATCCAAACCTGATCGCACCTTGGCCATCAGGTCGATCTTCGATTGTGAAGTCATATCCGCTGCTATTCACATCCGGCGGTAATACTTCGAGCCCCATAGAGCGACACTCTTCAACATACGCCGCGCATTTATCAGTGTCGTTCTTCCATGCCGAGAGCAAGGCGGTCATATATTCAACCGGGTAGTGACATTTCAGATAGCCAGTCTTGACCGCGATCATGCCATAGTTAGTGGCATGGCTTTTATTAAAACCATAATGAGCAAAGGCTTCCCAATGGTCGAAGATTGCTTCGGCTGTTTCCTTGTTGATTCCATTAGCAACCGCGCCTTTAACAAACTTTTCGCGATGCTTCTTGACCTCTTTTTCTTTTTTCTTCGAGATAGCTGAACGCAGGTCGTCTGACTCACCAGGCGTATAACCGGCCAGTTCACGCGCCGCGACCATGATCTGTTCCTGATACACCGAATGGCCATATGTATCCTGAAGGATCGGCACGAGCTTCTCATGCAGGTAGGTGACCGGTTTGCGGCCATGCATATTTTCAATGAACTCGGGAATGATTTCCATTGGGCCCGGTCTGAAAAGCGCACACATGGCAATTACATGCTCGAGGTTGGTGGGCTGCATCTGCACGATATAACGGGTCATCCCGCTACCTTCAAGTTGGAACAAGCCTGAGGTGTGCCCTTCGCTAATATAGTGATAGACCTCTGCGTCATCTGTTGGGATGTCATCCAGCCCCAACTTAATCCCATGCCGCTGTTCGATGAAGTCGCAGGCTCGCGACATAATGGTCAATGTGACCAGGCCCAAAAAGTCCACTTTGAGCAGACCGAGGTCATTAATCACGCCCATCTCATACTGGGTAACTGATTTAATCGGCAGGTCGTTGCTTTGTGAGGTGGGTCGATGTAACGGCAGGTATTCAATCAAGGCCTTATCGCTGATAATCACGCCGGCGGCATGCGTGCCGATATTCCTGATCGCTCCTTCCATGCGGCCAGCCGTATCAATCAACTTGCGCATTTGATCAGAAGACTCATAGACCGCCTTGAGCTCAGGCGAAGTTTTAAGCGCTTCTGAGATCGGCGCCTGTTTGCCCTGCACTGGGCCAGGCACCAGCTTAGCCACCCGGTCAACTTCTGAGAGCGGGATGTCCATAACGCGACCCACATCACGAATCGCACCTCTCGCAGCCATCGTGCCAAAAGTGATGATCTGCGCTACTCTATCCGCTCCGTATTTTTGATTGCAATACTCCATCACTTCAGCCCGACGGTCGTCCTGAAAATCGAGGTCAATATCGGGCATAGTCACGCGGTCAGGGTTTAAAAAGCGTTCAAATAGCAGTTTATGAGAGAGCGGTTCCACTGAGGTGATCTCAAGCGCAAAAGCAACCAGCGAGCCATTCCCCGAACCTCTCACGTTGTACCAGATCTTGTTCTGACGCGAGAAATGGCATAGATCCCAGACGATCAGGAAGTATTCATCAAAACCCATGTCGTGGATCACTTTCAGCTCATAGTCCAGCCGCTGTTTCACTTCTGCGCTGTCTGCCTGGTCGGGAATGCGTTTTCTTAAGCCTTGTTCACACAGCCCGCGCAGATAATGGAATGAGTCGATGCCGTTCGGCAGCTCAAATTTGGGCAGGTGGTAGCCTTTGAAAGACAGGTCGATTTCACAGCGCTCGGCAATCTCGAGTGTGTTATTTAAAGCTTCAGGAACACTGCCAAACAGGCGAGTCATTTCTTCCGCGGAACGCAGATAGTAGGTGTCGTTGCCCATGCTCATGCGATTTGTATCGCTGAGCAATTTGCCGGTCTGCACTGCTAATAGAATATCCTGTAACTCGGCGTCATTCTGGTTGATGTAGTGAACATCATTGGTCGCAACCAACCTCGCGCCTGTTTTCTGAGAAAGTTCAATCAAGCCCTTGTTAACCCGAACCAGCTCGGGCATGTCATGGTCCTGCAGCTCCAGGTAGAAGTTGTCCAGCCCAAACACCTCGAGATACCACGAGAGGGAGTGCGCTGCCTTCTCAAAGTCGTTTTCCAAAATCGCTCTTGAAATCTCACCTGAGATGCAGGCTGATGTTGAGATTAGACCTTCGTTATGAGCGCTCAAAAATTCTTTATCAATGCGTGGATGATAATAAAACCCTTCTAACTGGCTGACTGACGCAATTTGGAGCAGGTTGTGATACCCAGTCATGTTCTCAGCCAACAAGATCAGGTGATAGGCGCGTTTGTCGCGCTGAGCGTCTTTATCGAAACGGGAACGGGGCGAGAGATATGTCTCTAATCCGATGATTGGTTTGACGCCATTGGCGATGGCTGATTTATAAAAGTCCATCGTGCCAAACATCGTGCCATGATCCGTCAGCGCAATCGCCGGCATATTCAGTTCCTTGGCGCGTTTTGCTAACGCAGTCGGGGAGCCGAACCCGTCAAGTACGGAATATGAGGAATGTACATGCAAATGGACGAAAGACATCAGCTCAGAATTCCAACTTTAACACCAATATATTCTTAGCTCTCAACTCCAAAAGAGAAGCCAAATTCTGCCATCGAGCAGGAATTAAAGTATAGCACAGCGCTCTTTTTATTCGATCCCCGGCGAAAATGTTAACCTTACGGAGAAGAGGTGGGCGGATACTCTTTTGTGTAGACCGGCTGACCTAAAAACTCATGAACCGCTCCCGAATTCTCGAATTTATGCGCATTTCTCAGCAAAATCAGCGTGTTTTCGGTCAGCTTTTGATTAGCCCTGATCGCGTCGCTGAGAAAGCCAATCACAACCAACACCATACCGACCACCACCAGCGTGGTGCCGAGTGAGAGCGATTGCACATGGCCAGAACTGGCCCGTGAAAAATAAAAGTATAGAAAGCGAATGATCGGTATCAGACCTGCCAAAATCGCCAGCAAACCCGTCGAAAGGAAGGTTCGCAAGGGGCGATAAAGCACATAAGATCGAATAATCGCGCCTGCCTGATGATAAAGAAAGTGAAAAATACCTTTGTGCAGCCGGGATGCCCGTTTGGCAGGGTTAGTTTCAATCGGCACATCAACGATTTTGAGCTGAGAGTTCCCCGCGTGAATCAATGTTTCCAATGTATAGGAATATGGATTGTAAACCTTCAATGGCAAAGCCGCGTGCCGGCTATACGCCCTGAAACCGCTTGCTGCATCTTTCACAGTAGTCGCTGAAACCGACCTGACGAAAGCTGTTCCAACAGCTTCCAGCCAACGTTTGAACGGTGAAAAGTGCGCGTTTTTTGACAGCTGGCGATCCCCAATCACCAGGTCAGCACGGCGTTCCAGGATCGGTTTGACTAACGCAGGGATAGATTCACCGGGATATTGATGATCTCCATCAGTGTTGACGATCACATCCGCGCCAAGCGCCAAAGAGAATTCAATGCCGTCAATAAAGGATTCTGAAAGCCCGCAATTCGCCAGGTGTCTGAGCACATAATCCGCGCCATGCTTCAGCGCCACGGTAGCTGTGCCATCCGTAGAGCCATCATCCACTACGACAACTTTTATCTCGTCCACCCCCGCGATTTCACGCGGCAACGCCCCGAGAACCTCAGGCAGAGTCTCCGCTTCGTTATAGGCGGGAATCTGAATGACTAATGTGGCCATAAAGTAATTATAAGGGGTTGTGCTCTTCCTCTCAATAGGAGTTTTAATTCTCCACCACTATTCTGACCATTTCTGAGGGGACACATTTATAGGGAGGGCAAATGTGTCTTCATTGCGTGTCGGTAAAAGAGATTTCGAAAATTATGGTATTAATCAATTATGGCACACGACCAACGCTCTAAATTTAATCTGCTGGTAGTCTGTACTTTGCTGCTCGTTTTGATCCTTAGCCCGGTCTCAGCGACACACGCAGCTACTGCTGACAGACCCCTTGCCGAAGTTTCCCCCTGGGAGCTTATCGCCGCGATGAATTCCCTGCGCGTCGCCAATGGTCTGCCCGCTCTGCTTGAAGACCCAATCATTAATGCTGTCGCCCAATCCACCGCCCAGATCATGGCCGATACACTCGCCTCATGGCATATCGGTAATGTCTCCGGCCGTATTCAGGCGGCAGGCTACGGCGGAGGCGGCCGTGTCATCGCTACAGAAAATTTTGCCGTAGGCAGCGATAGCGTCACGCTCGATAACATCATGTTTAACTACTGGAACGACCCTGATCATATGCTCCCCGCGGTCACTCCTTCTTATTGCCACATTGGCGCAGGTTCCGCAAAAGCCAGCAACGGGATGACCTATTACGTGCTTCAGGCAGCCTCTGTTGCTGGTCAGCCTTGCGGGAGCGCCAGCTACCCATCCAACCCATCTAATCCTGCGAGTCCTGGTTCCCCTTCCGTCCCAAGCGTCCCTCAAATCATCATCCCGGTCGAAAAAGTTGAGCCCAACGCGGACGGCAATTACGTGCATATCGTCAAATCTGGGCAGAGTTTCTGGTCGATCGCTGTCGCCTACAAGGTTACCGGCGATCAGATCAGATCCTGGAATAACCTGCCGCAGAGCTACATCCTTCAGCCTGGAGATAAACTGACCATTCTCGGCCCGAACGCGCAGAACTACGCAACGCCTCCCCCTGCCAACCAGGTTATTCTGGCCACTCCGGAGCCTGACGGCCGCATCGTTCATACGGTGAAGGTATTTCAGAACCTTGAGATCATTTCGAATGCCTATAGCGTGACCGTCAATGATTTGTTGCGGCTGAACAACTGGCAGATCGATTGGCCGCTCCAGATTAACCAAAAAATTCTCGTTAAAGCCCCCCATTGGACCCCCACGCCCACTGAACGCCCTCTAACGCCCATCGAACGGCTCACCCCCGCCGCGGACGGCAGGTATTATCACCATGTGAAAGAGGGCCAGAATGTCGGTTGGATCGCGGGCTATTACGGTATCAGCGTTGATGAACTGTTGGCCTGGAACAGCCTGACCAAGCTTTCGATTATTTACCCCGGCGACAAGCTCCTGCTCAACGTCACTCCCCCCGCCACCGCGACGCCAGTCCCGACACCAACTCTCACTCCAGAGCCGGCTACCGCGACGCCAGTTTTGACAACAGCATCGCTAACCAGTCAGCCAAGCATTACAATGCCAACTACAGAAATAGCGCCTGACATGATTGCTGCCGATGAAACAACCATTCACTTAACTTCAACAGATCCCTTCTTGCCTTGGCTTTGGGGGTTGTTAGTCGTTGCGCTATTGCTCGTTGGCGGCTACATCTTTATCAATGAACGGAATAAGAAAAGAAAGGGCAAGAACGAGTAATAAATTCGCCCTGATTACCTTGCTTCATCAATCTCTATTTCATGACTGGGGCTGTCGTCGACATCATCGCCTCTTGGTTTGTTCTCAGCATTACCGACCAAAATCTCCTGTTTTTGAACAAGTCCAATTAATCCATAAAACAATTCAGCTACTAACCAGATAATGCGATTCATTGCCGCATAAACGGCGATAAATTCTACAGGAGCAACACTTGCAAATAACCATGCTAGAACTGCCTCCCGCACCCCCAGACCTCCAGGAGCAAAAACAGCCAAGTAACCAATTGCCCAACTGATTGCATAGCCGCCTCCAAACAAAGGCGCAGTAGACAGGTCCGTGTTGGAAAACATTACAAAAAAACTCGCCCCAATGAGCGACCATAAACTGACGCCTACCACCATAATCAAGGGAACTGAGGGCAGGGGCTTTAAAGTACGCCTGCCCATCCAACTCTTCAGGAAGAATAAAGAAACTGCCCATGTCACTATCACAATGACTGCTAAGCCAATCTGCAATAAGCTCGTTGCCGGTATATTCAACAGATCGGTTATCAGGTTAAATCGCCCAGCAATGATAGCCAGCAGCCCAAAAGCTATCGCGGAAGAAAGCAACCAATAGTTTTCTAATATCAAAACCCGGGTTATTTGTTTTGCGTTTAATCCCTTCAGACGATATGCGCTAATCCTGCCGACAAAGTGCCAGACGCCCCCAGGTATATACTTGCCCATAGAAGTGATACCATAGAGCCCAATCGTTCGGGAAAAATTTTGATCCCAGCCTTCAGTCTTAATCGAGAACTGAACCAACAGAACAATTAGTGCCTTCCCTAATAACAACAAGCCTAATGAAGATGCTATTCTCAATGGCGATAATTCTGAGATAAGCCTGGTAATTTCTTCCTGATGATCATAAAAATAATAAATTGCCCCAGCAATTACCAGCAACAACCAGAGCCACTTAACCACCGAGAGAAATCTATTTTTTACGTTATCGTTTTTTATCATTGTCTTTACTTTATCACTGATTATTTCAAGCGAGGACAAAAGAATTCATTAAAAATAGTGTAACATTCTTTCTGAAACAGAACTGTATGTCCAAAAGAATCATACAATGAGCATACTAGAACAATAGGAAATTTTTGGTGTGGCCAATCAAATCTCAGCTCAACTCTGAACAGAACAAAACAGTAATGGTATTCGCAAGCTAAAATACTAAAAGAAAGATTCAAGCATTTTCTCAATATAATTAAATTGAGCCATCGAACGCGACTTAACTTCTTCGATCTTAGAATTAAGAGAGGATCGAATATTCAGCCTTTCACGCAGAAATTCCTTGTAAAGGTTCTGGATGTTGAGGTTCTCATTCTGGAAGTCAATTGCGAATCTCTCTGCGCCGAACCTCTTCAGAGTCTCACGGTATTTATGAGACCAGCCGATCACCATGGTAGGCACACACAGCGCCAAGCCAGCGACCATAGCATGATAACGTGATGTCACCAACGCAGAACAGCATTGGGTTATGTGACGTACTCCCCGGGTATTAATGTCGAAATCCACCCAATCTATTTTCATCAACTGCTCTGGGCTCAACTCTGCTTCAAAATATTTTTTTATCGCCTTGATTGCAAGAATATCATTATTCATCAAATTAGAAGCCCCCTCGCGAGTTCCGTTCGGATAAATAACATAATGCACATTGTCATTGATAGACGAAAGCACCAGGTTTAATAGAACACCAGGGTAGTTCAGCCCCTTTTTTAATGATCTCTTCAAAACAAGAACACTAGGCACAAAACCGATAATGGACTTCCCTTCGCTTTTGAGTTCTTTTAGTCTCTCAGTAAGGGCAGTTACTTTCCCCTCGTTCTCATTGGAAAGACTGTACTCATTTTGATACAAGAAAGCAATATCATCAGCCTCTTCGTAATGCAACTCCGGAAAATACTTATCGAGATAACTTGATGTAATTTGACCGCGAGAAAAGATGATTTCACACTTTGATAAGAGCCTCCTGCTTATGGTTCTGTTTATTCCTGTTTCAAAAGGTCCCAATGCTTGAGAAAGCTTAATCACGGGAACACCCAATAGCATCGCCGGCCATATGCTTAACACGTTGTAAAAAAGTTGCAGCACCCTGCCATCAGAAAAAGTGATACCTCCGATATCGAGTAACGCCATTGAACTTCTCAACTTCGATAAAGCTTTTGGAAGGGGCAATTTAATTTTTACCAGTGAAAACAGTCTCGCAAGCAAAGCAAGTGGAAAATGAAACAACGCAACGCTCATTGCTGTTCCACTCATGAAGTTTATGCGCGGGTCTCGTACAAGCTGTTTATCTTTTCCGGGATATATTGAGTAAACATTAAAACAAGTATCAGGGTCACGTTCCCAAATCTGATGACAAACTGTCATCAACATGGCTTCTGCTCCACGATTTCCCCAAACCGAGCCACCCATAACTGAAAATAAAGGCCTTATATTTTTCATAATAGCTGCAGAAGTTTAAAAAAATATA
>JAAYCN010000001.1 GCA_012729755.1 Chloroflexota bacterium
GATTATCAACCAAACCAGATAGCGCGAGGATTAGCGACCAAACAGACAAATACTATTGGACTGGTGGTTCCTGATAATACAAATCCATTTTTCGCTCATATTGCTCGAGGTGTGGAAGACCAGGCATTTGAGTCTGGATATAACATTTTTTTGATCAATACTTCAGAGGACCCTATCCGCGAACAAAAAGCCCTTGACTCGCTCAGAGGTAAAGGAGTGGATGGATTGATCCTTTGCAGCCCGCGTCTACCTGACAGCCGGTTAAAAAAGGAAATCGAATATTTTTCTGCTTCTGTCCTTTTTAATCGTGAATTAAAAGAGCCGCATGCCTCAACGATCTCGATTACTTTAAATGACCATCGCTCAGGCGAATTGGCTGTGGAACATTTTGTGAACCACAAGCGAAAAATGATAGCATATATTAATGGCCCTGCCACTTCTCATTCGGGTCAAAAGCGTTTGGAAGGCTTCAAGATAGGCCTTATGAAGGCGCAAATTCCCTTCAATGAGCAATTGGTTAAGAACAGCGCTCCTGATACAAAATCGGGTTACAACTCAGCAGAAAGATTATTGACTGCGAACCCTGATATTGATGCAATCTATGCGTTCAACGATCTTGTGGCGGTAGGAGCTATGTTATACTGCCTAGAGGTGGGAAAACGAGTTCCGAAAGACATTGCGATCATTGGTAATGATGATATTCCGTTAGCAGTTATGATTCGGCCAAAATTGACGACCATGCATTTTAACGAGAATTATATTGGGAGCCTCATCATGCACACTCTGCTTGAAATTTTAAATGGAGCTAATTCTCCCAGATCGATTTTGATCGAACCAAAACTTCATATTCGCGAGTCAGCCTAGAATCTTGAAAGGTATGGAAAACAGTTCGATCTTTAGCAGATATAGGTACGAACCTTTTCTATAAGATAAGAAAGGAAAGACAATGAATGCGAAATCTATTCTTGAAACTACCCATTGAGCAACTCAAGGTAAGCGGTTATTCGACTAACAAAGAACTTGGCATAGCCATTGCCCATTCTGCTTCAGCAATTCTGGGCAAGGCTATTGCTGAAAAGGGCTATGCCAACGTTATTCTGGCCGCTACGGACTCTCAAATGACATTTTAAGTGAGTTAAAGGCGTTAGCTGATGTTGATTGATCAAAGGTAAATTTCCTTCACATGGATAAATATATAAGGCTCAAACCAGGTCATCCCGTGACTTTTCCGCTCTTTCTGGGTAAAAATTTGTCGGGTAAAATTCACCCCAAAAAAAGCTTTACGATTCCAAGTCAGGAAAAGGATTATAAAAGAACCTGCCATGCGTATGAGCGACTCTTGCACTATCCTCCGGCTGACTTGTGTGCGATGGGAGCTGAAGAAAATGGACATGTTGCATTCAATGATCCGCCCTACGCCGATTTTTTTGACCTAAACTGGGTCAAAACGGTAAAAAAATTAATGTCGTCTCCCGACGTTAGCAGGTGTATGAAGGGCATTTTGTGAACCTTGATCAAGCGCCAGTTGACGCCACCACGCTGACCATCCCTGCCTTACTCGCGGCGCGTTCAATTCTGGTCATGGTGCCAAAAACTCGCAAAGCGAAAGCAGTTTATAACAACCTGTACGGTCCGATTGCGGATACTTGCCCAGCATCCGTTTTACCACATGCAACAAATGCCCACCTGGTGTTAGATCGGGAGTGAGCAGCAAAAAAATCATAATTGACTAATAAATCCGAGAAGGTGAAAACCATCAGTATTTAGGAATGAAAGGGAATCGACTTAATGACTTTAAGCTTCTTTGATTGCAACACATCCATCGGTTGTCTAGCCGTACCTCAACCTGGATCATTCTTTACAGCCAGCGATCTAATTAGGGAAATGAATTATTTTGGAATTGATCGAACGCTCGTCTATCATACCTTAGCCAGAGAATATAGCCCATCTGAGGGAAATGCGCGTCTAATGGAAGAGCTCGTCGGCTATGAACGTTTCGTGCCCTGTTGGGTAATCATGCCGCATAACACGGGAGAGTTCCCTCCACCAGATGAATTAATTCGCCTAATGGCCCGACAGGGTGTGAAAGCAGTGCGTATTTTTCCTAGCCCCGCATGTCACAACTGGAAACTAGGCGATTGGATTGCCGGATCAATGTTCACAGCACTAGCAGAACATTGCATCCCGCTTTTTGTCAGCTTTGATCAGATAAGTTGGGAGCAGGTCTTCGCTCTTGGAAAATCATATCCTAATATGCCATTAATTGTAACGGAAGTCCGGTATGAAGAAGCTCGCAACTTTTACCCGATGCTGGAAAAAATTCAAAATTTGCACATTGACCTCTCGTGGACAATCCTTCACTTCGGACTTGAAGATGCAGTGGGAAGATTTGGTCCTTCCCGCTTTCTTTTTGGGAGCAGAATGCCTATTTTCTCAGCTGGACCAGCAATCAGTTATCTGACATATGCAGATATCGACGACGAATCCAAAGAACTGATCGCTGGCAAGAATCTGCACCACCTCCTCGATTGGAATGTGGATACCATGATTGCTGATAAACCAAAATAAACGTGAAAAGGTTGAAAAATGGTTCAAAACAAAGATGACCGATTTTACAACGAGCCGATACTTAGGCGAGCACGCAAGGGGTTGCCCATTAAGGAGCTGGTCATTGATGCTCACGGGCATCTTGGCGCCTGGATGCAATTTTATATCCCACAATACGATGCTGCTAGTATCGTAAAGGTCATGGATCGCTGTGGTGTGAAAGCGATTGCGATTAGTGGCATGTTGAGCATCGGACCCGATTATAAGGCGGGGAATCGTGCCGTTGCGCAAGCAGCAGACGCTTTTCCAGGACGGTTTATCGGGTATGTTACTCCTAATCCGAATTACCCTGCTAAGGAGGTCGAGCACGAATTGGATTTCTGGTTGACCAGCCACAACTGGATGCGCGGCATCAAACTTCACCCAAGCTACCATGAATATCCAATCACTGGTCCTCGCTATCAGATCGCTTTTGAAAAAGCTCGCGAATACCACGTACCGATCTTATCGCACACGTGGGGTCAGGGGGATGAAAATTCTTTGTGCGGTCCAGCGCTCTTTGCAGATATTGCTGAAGCGTACCCCGATGTTACTATCATTCTTGGCCACGCAGGCGGACTTTTACCAGGGTATAGGACTGCAATTGAGGTCGCCTTAGATCATCCAAATCTCTATTTAGAGACCTGCGGTTCTTTTCAGGCGATGGGGTTGTTAGAATATCTCGTAGAAAATCTAGGTAGTGAGCGAATATTATTCGGCTCAGATTGTTGCTTCCTGGCTCAAACGGCAGAAATTGGAAGAGTGGTTTTTGCCAAGTTGACAACCGAAGAGAAAAAAAATATTCTGGGCTTAAATGCTGCCAAGCTGTTTAATTATCCCGCTTAGAAAAATTCTCTACATGTACTTGGATGGAGGTCGAGAAGTATTCTTAAAGAAAAAAGCACCTGTTGTTTTCAAGCGACATAAAAACAAGAATAAAACGATCGAAATTGATGTAAAGAAATTGTCTGTGATGAAAATAAATGGTTTTATTAAAGAGTTAGATAAGGAATCAAGATTCAATTTGGGGTAGATTTTTCAGGCATATTGAAAGGAGGTGCAATCCTCATCATTAACGCCCTATTGATTAACCGTTGCAACCGTAATACTAAACTTGAATCTTTGCCAGGATTCCTCTGACTTTACCCCCAAAATAGTAGGTAAATGAAACAATAGATAATAGAAATCTTGACATCCAAAATTGATCAAAATATGCTGGATGACCATCGGGGTCTGATGGTCCAATTCTGTCAACATTCATCGACAAAAATCTATGGTTTTCCCTTTTCTACACATCTCACAACGATTTTGTTAAAGGTCAGGGTTAATTAATTTGCGTAAACATTTAATAATTACTGGCTATAGCCAAAAAACAGAAAACAGAAACTAACCGACTGGTGTCGATCAGTCATTGATTAATCTCTGACAAATTTTTACGGCAATCAAAAAAGTGTGGTTATTTTAATCCACGAACTTTATCAAAATCCCAACCGTATTCCTTACACTCCCATAGGACATGCGAATCCCAAGTGGGTTCGTCCTTTGGACGCCCGCCAAGGAAGCAATCGACACTAAGGTAAACAACTTGTTCCTCTCCATCATTCAAAATGGAATGAAATGTGTGAGGCGGGATTCGCACCGCATCTCCGGGTTTAACTGGAAATGTTTCTTCACAGTTTTCACCGATCCGCAATGTGCCCTTACCCTGGATCATATAAAAAATCTGCTCGGCATCATCATGGACATGAATTTCTGGCGCTTCACCCTTTTCAAGGACGACCATAAATATTTCAGTAGTCTCAGCCTCTGATCTATCCATAACTAGATCATTTACGTGAGAGGGGAAACGGTAATGAATGGTATCTTTAGTGCTAAATACATATTTATCGTATTTTTGCATGGTATTTCTCCTTTATTTTTGGTTAATCCTTTTTTCGAAATATTTTAAGGCTTTAGCTGCGGCAATATCTGGGTCCAAGGTCACATCCCAACTCAACTCAACACATAGATACCCCTGATAATTATGTTTCTTTAAAGCGTCAAGGAAGGGAATGAAATTAAAGGTTCCCTCACCAGGAACCAAGTGCTGATCTCGAAGGCCATTATTATCATTAACATGCACATGAAAAAGCCGATCTTGTGAAATAGACACTGCCTCAACAGCTGACTCGCCTACCACATACGAATGTCCGCAGTCTAAAACCACGCCCAAGTTGTCATGCCCTAATTGATCAATGATCTGTAAGGCATCTGGGATGGTGTTTACTAGGTCTGTTTCAAACCGATCGGCCGGTTCAATTGCTATCCGAACAGCGAGTGAGGTAGCATAAAGACAGAGCTCATCAAGACTTTCCCGCAGGCAGTCCATGGCAGCGTTTACTGTTTGGCCAAATAAACTATGTCCGGGGCAAACGCTCACAACTGGGCAGCCAAGTCTTGCTGCAGTTTGAATGCTGTCTTTAATATATGCTACGCTATCTTTCCGGATAACCTCATTCTGACTGCAAAGAGAGGTCGGATATCGAAATTGAGCAGGGATAAAAGAAGCCAATCCAAGTCCAAATTCCTTAGCAGTTTGCCTAATGTTTGCGATTTCTGTTAGATTGAGGTCATTCCGATATGCATGAGGTCTTCCCCCCCATATATCAATTCCATTAAAACCTAGAGCAGCAATACGTTTGATCGCTTCTTCAAGAGAAAAATTCAAATAGATGAATGAAGAGAGACTGAGAGACATCATTTTTCTTCCTCCAAAAGGATTGAAAAAAAATCCCGGGCAGCTATGGCTTCTTCTATGATATTTTCCACCCCTGAAATATCAATCACCATCGTTCCTTCATACCCAATAATATGAAGCGCATGGAAAAGAGCTTGAAAATCTATGTTTCCCTTCCCGGGAGGTAAGTGATAAGCATGTGTGCTGTCATTGTCGGATAAATGGACAAGTTGAATCAGAGTGGCTAGTTTTCGAACTGCCAACGCCAAGTATTCTTTTCCGGCATGAACATGAGCAACATCTAGAATGACACCAAGATTATCCGACCCTGCCTGGTCAATTAAATTAATAATTGAATCAACCGAACCAAACCAATCATTGGTACGAGTTTCTATCAACAGATTTAATCCTTTAGATTTCGCTATTTCCGCCAATCGATTCACCAATTGAACAGCATGATCCCAGAAAAACGGCCAAGAGAAGTCATCGTTAACTACTATTCTTGTTGGAGGTCCACCGGTATATAGTCCCGTCCCAACAGGACGAAGTTCCGGAGGCATGTAACCACAAATAGTTATTAATGGCGCACCTAAAGCACAGACAAGATCGCTAATCGCATCAAAGTCACTCACTGACTTTAGAGTCCTTGAGCAATCCATACTGAACATTGTTTCTTCGACAGCCATGACAGAGGGTACAATGATGCCAAAACGATTAAGCGCTGCTTGCATCTTCTTCAAGTCCCGAACATGTTCTGGGATCAGTTCGTCATAAAGCTCTAACTCCATTTCTCGAAAGCCTGCCCGGCCAACGATTTCTATCGACTTGAGATGGTTTTCCGGGGATGGCGGAATACCAAACAAAGTTATGGGGATAGTATAACCACAAGCGATGGAATTCTTCATCATTATCTCCAGATAGCTGCAATAAGAGGAATTGTAAGCAGGGAAATCAATGTCGTAAGCATAGTTGCTGAGGAAGCAAGGTTTTCATCAGCGCCGTATCGCGCGGCAAATGTGACCCCCATAATCGCAGATGGCATGGCTGATCCCAGCACAACGACACCGCGAGCAGTAGCAGTAAGTGGCAAGAAAGTGACTAATAACCACATCAGCCCAGGCAGGATCACCAGTTTAATTAAACCTATGACGACAACTCCAATTTTGTCAATACAATGATTCTTCGCCGTATCAAAAATTACACCCCCGAGAATGAGCATCATGACGGGTATGGCAATAGCAGCAAGACTGCTAACAGGAAGTCGTATGTAGTCTGGTAATTGCCAACCCAGCAAATCAAGGCCTAGACCAAGGAGAAGAGCAATTAATGTTGGACTGACTAATTGCTTCAGCATAAGTCTTAAGCGTGACAATCCTGTCAATTTTAAATCATCGGTTCTTTGGAAAGGACTTATTCCAAGAGTGAAGAAATAAAAAGTCGCGCCTAAATCAAACAACAGTGCCAAGATGGTTCCATGGGATCCAAAAATAGCCGTGCAAATAGGAATCCCTAAAAACCCTGTGTTTCCTGTTGATCCAGATAAAATGGTCACGGAATGCTTTGGCCATTCCAAGTTCCTGATACGCACATAAAGGGATGTTAGGATGAAACCTGCCAATCCAACCCCAAACCCTAATCCGACCATCCAAGGGGCTTGACTAAGTACGCTTGAAATAGAACCGCTGGCGGCGTTCCAGAACATGAATATCGGCAGAATGAGAACTGTGACGAACTCACTTAGTGCGTTTATACGCTCTGTTGTCAAAATACGCTGCCACGCAGCAAAGACCCCAACAGCGATTATTAAAACCAGGCTGGCATAAGGGATGACAATCTTCGCGAAGCTGGTCCAGAGCATGACAAATATATATCAGGCTTTTAGGCCAGATAAGGCAACACTTTCAATTATTTGTCGACGCAAGAAGATGAAAGCTATGATCATGGGAATAATATTGAGAACAGAACCAGCCATCAACGGTCCATACATCACACTGAACTTGAATTGGAAGGCCGTCAACCCCAGCTCCATGTTAAAAATCCGGTGATCATTTGCCATGAGCAAAGGCCAGAGAAAAGCTCCCCATGCTTGTATAAAAGCAAATATCCCTAACGCACCTAACGCTGATGTCGAAAATGGAACAACAATCCGCAGAAAAATGTTCCACTCTGAAGCGCCATCAATCCTAGCAGCATCAATATAATCATCCGGCACGGTAGACATAATGTGCTGACGCATCAAAAAGATCCCGAAGCTCATGATTGAAAATGGAGCGATAATACCTTGGTAAGTATTTACCCATCCTAGATCGATCATCTGCAAATAAAAAGGTACAATATAGCTCTCAAGAGGGACAATAGCTGTTGCCAGGATAATCAGGAATACAAAATTGCGACCAGGGAAACGAAATTTAGCAAAAATGTATCCTGCTACCAAAGATGTTATCAATACAGAAATGGTCGAGACACTAGCAATCAAAAGACTGTTTAATAGATATCGAAAAATCGGGATCGTAGAAAATACAGTAAAGTAGTTTTCTAAGGTCGGATTACTGGGAAGGAGCTTGGGCGGCCATACAAGAATTTCTTCAGGCACCTTAAATGATGTGGAAATCATCCAAAAAAATGGGATCAACATGGCGATGCTGCCGAGCAATAAAATTGTGTGCCGTAAAATTCGCGTAATGATGTCCCTGGTTCGCCTTTTCATCGGAGAATCCAGTATTATTCCTGTTCGATCATTCTTCATGACTATTCCTCTCTATTCCTGATGAATCGAAATTGTATAAGAGTCAGGACTAGAACGATTAACGTTAAGACAACAGCTTCAGCGGATGCGTAACCAGCTTTGTGGTATTGAAAAAAGTTTGTATAGATGTCATATACCAGGACATTGACCGCGCTTCCAGGCGCGGATTGGGAGCCGAGAGTCATAACATATACTTGAGTAAAGACGTTATATGCATTTATTGTTGAAGTTACTAATACAAAGAGGAGCATCGGTTGAAGAAGAGGAAATGTAATGTAACGAAACATGTCAAACCTTCCAGCTCCGTCCAGCTGGGCTGCTTCAGTATATGAGATCGGGATATTCTTAATGCCAACCATAAAGAGGATCATGTTGTATCCGATATTTTTCCATACACTCATTATAATAATAGCCCAAAGAGCAGTATCAGGATAAACAAGCCAACCCACCGGCGGAATATGGAAAATTGATAAGAAATAATTCAAAATGCCGTATTGAGAGTCATATATCCATTTCCAGGCAACTGCCATGGCAGCCATCGGTGTAATATACGGCAGAAAAAAAACCGCTTGGTAAAAGGGTGAAAACTTCATCTTTCCAGCCAAAACAATTGATAAAGGAAGAGAAACAACCACGCCAAGAATCACCGTCGCAAGTGAGAAAATTGTTGTATTTTTCAGCGCAAGCAAAAAATGATCGTCAGAAAAAAGAGAAACAAAATTTTGAAAACCAATAAAAGTATGGTTAGGAAGTAAAAAATTCCAGTTATATAAACTAAGCACAAATGTCCGCAAAATAGGATATACCCGAAGATAGAAGTATATGAAGAGAATCGGGGTTAACATTGCGATGATAAAAATATTCTTTGACCTGGCATAAGGATTTTTCCCAAATGCCTTTAGGAACATTTTTATCAAGCCTTTTGGCTTTTCTTTTTCCCTCGACGCAATTTCCAGTCCAGAAACATTCATTTGGTTACACCTCCAAACATACACAAATCGCCTCTTAAATAAGATTCTATTTTTATCTGACAAACATCAACTTATTGTTTATCTTACTGTCTGCAACCAAAACCGGATTAGGTTGCAGACAGTAACTCATTAAGAACTGTTTGTCTCATTCCTCATTAATAGCCGAGGGAGAGACCGCCTAAAACATTAAAGATCTTTTAGGGCGCGTATTGGCCATTTGCTTTTAAGATCGAATCAGTTTCTTCTGCCATTGCTTTGATCGTCTCGGCTATTCCGTCCGGATTATCAACCAATGAACCATCCAGGTAAGCAGCTACCAACCTGTCAGCCATTTTTGTCAAAATCTCATCAAACGATGTGAGCAACGGATAGGAATAGTATCCTAGTTCAGCGGGAGGATTTACAAATGCTTCATATTCCGGGATTTCTTTAAGCAATTCCGTCATATCAACTGAACGGTCTGAAAGCCAACCAGTCAATTTGACTTGATTAATAGTGTTTGCATCGTTTGTCAACAATTTAGCATATTCCCAAGCCAATGTTTTATTTTCGGAGCAGCTGGCTACATAAACGCCTGCAGGTAGGGTCATCGTGTCGAATCGCACATCTGAAGGCATCGGAGCTACCCCATAGTTTAGATCTGGGGCGTTGGCAGCGATGTCACTGATTACCCATGATTCACGCAGTAACATTGCAGCCTGACCGGCTTCAAAGGCCACTGCATCAGATGGAACTTTATGGTCGGTGACATGATACTTGTATACTGAATCGATGTAATAGGCCAATGCCTTCTGGCCAGCAGCATTATCATAACCATTATGCCAACCTTTCCCATCATCTGATGGCACAATGACGTCGCCTCCCATATTGTGCAGGAAGAACCAGAATTTTTCTGCAATTCCACTGCCCTGCCCGGATAGCCGCATACTCATGCCGCTGACTGTGATTTCACCGTTCTCATCATATTGGGTTAGCTTTTTGGCATACTCCATCATTTCGTCGAAGGTCTTAGGGGGCGTTTCGGGATCCAAGCCAGCTTCTATGAACATATCCTTATTGTAAAAAAGAGACGCCAGACTTCCATCTATCATGGGGATACCGTAGGTTTTCCCATCATACGTGAAATAATTGACGACGAAGTCATTATACGCGCCGGATTTTACGATGGCATCAATTTCTGGCGGGTTTGGTTCAATTAATTGCCCCGCCACAAGTATCGGTGTGATATTAGACTCAACATCAAAGACATCAGGCCCTGAGCAAGTGGGCAAAGCCGTCTGCAATTTTGCTTCGAATTCACGCAGGGTCGTGCTCAAGAATTCAAATTTTACATTGGGATACATTACCTGAAATTGTGTAGCCACATCTCGATAAAATGGTTCTAGTTCTGGATATCCGGTCCATACGGTTAAAGTCGCTGATGTTTGGTCGACAGTTTCGGCGGCTTCATCCGCAGGCACACTGCTCCCTTCCGATACAGGCGCTGCTGGCCCGACATCCTGCTGAGCACAACCAGCAATCAAAACACCAACCATACCTAGTAGAACGATCAGGCTCAATATGGAACTCTTTTTAAACATGTTTGATTCTCCTTTTTCCTTAGTATACAAAAAAACACAGCGGTGGGTTTAAATCGTCATTAATAGCGTATCGTGTCACCTCCTTCTCAAAACTTAAATAAGATCATCACTCAACGAGCTGATCTGCGTTTTCAACCACTTTATGGAAAGCTTCGATGTATTGGTCAAGCACATCACGACAATCGTGGGTGAAGGTGGGCAAGCTGATCAATCGTGTGAACAAATCCACTGCAACCGGAAAATCGCTATCTTTGTATTCAATCTCGCGAATTGGAGCGTACGGCCATTTATAACCAGTCGTCTTTTCATAATAGCTCGCTCCGCGGTAAAGCATCTGGCGGTGAAGCGGAATATATCGCTCCGGGTCAGCATCAACGCCTTCAGCACGCAGTGCTTCAATAAAGCGGGCAGTGGGTATATTGTATAATTTTTCAGGAGAATAAATTACACGGTAGCCATAATAGGCCCCCCGCGTGCAATCTGGCGCGATATCAAAAGGTTCAACTCCTCGAAGTCCGCGAATGCCATTAGAAATATAATTAAGATTGGAATTTCGCAACTCAATCCACTTATCGAGGCTTTTCAGTTGCGCGTTGGCGATCACTGCGGCTAATGGATGAACCCGATATTTGGGCCCCATTCCTGTATATGCGTAATCTTTATACGTATCACTGGTTAGATCTTTTTCAATACGACCGCCATAATGTGAGAGAACCAACATTCTATCAAAATATTCAGAATTGTTGGTGACAGCGACACCCGCCTCACCGCCAATCAACGTCTTGCTTGCCTGAAGACTGAAGCAACCAACATCACCAATAGTTCCTACTTTACGTCCCTTGTAAGTAGAGCCAACAGCATGAGCCGCGTCTTCAACCACCTTTAGATTATATTTTTTGGCAACTTCAGTCACTGCGTCCATATCAGCGGGATGCCCCCAGATGTGAACCACAACTATTGCTTTGGTCTTCGGTGTAATTCTTTTTTCGATGTCATCAACAGACGCACAAAGGGTCATTGGGTCAATATCACAAAACACCGGTGTCGCATTGCATGACAGTATAGTATTCGCTGTTGAAGGCCATGTGTAAGTTGGAACTATTACTTCATCTCCAGGGCCCACACCTACGGCAAAAAACGCCGCATGTAGGGTCGAAGTGCCGTTATTTTGGACAAGAGCATGTTTGGCGCCTGTATAACGAGCAAAGTTTGTTTCGAATTCATCCAGAATACCGGTACCATCTTTAATCGAGAGCTCACCTTGTTGCATGTAATCATTAACTGCTTTTTTGGTAGTCTCATCAATAATTGGCCAAATTTCTTTATAATCTGACGTAACAGCCTTTGGCCCGCCCGTTAGCGCTAACTTTTTATTTTGACTCATAAATAACTCCTTATTTATTAATTTATCATCTAATTACTAATACAAATTACTGCTGTAAATCCACGGATGAGTATCTAGGCTTCATCCTCCTGGAAAGGAATATCAATTGGAATATTCTTGCGGGAGGAACGATAAATCGCTTCGATGAGCTCAATGCTGCTGCGTCCAGCCTTGCCATCCACACTTGGTGCGCGATGTTCGAGTACAGCTTCAACAAAATCTTTGAATTGGGCAGTATGGGCTGCTGCAGTAATATCCATAGGCTGTGCCGCGCCACTGCTCGCTTCTACTTTATCCACATGATTCCTGCTAGCGTCATTAAAATGCCATTCCAACTGCCCTTGTCCTTTATGGTAAATGGCACTCCCTTCACTACCGTAAATCTCTATCCTTTCAGGGAAACCAGGGATGGCTACTGTGGTAGCCTGGATAATTCCCATTTGACCATTGGCATACTCAAGCATCGCCATCGCGCAGTCTTCAACTTCTATTTGATGGTTAAGAGTCTGAATTCTGCCTATGACACGAGTTGGAGTTCCGGTCAACCACAAAAGCAAGTCGAGCGCATGGATAGCTTGGTTAATCAAAACTCCACCGCCCTCACTTGCCCAAGTTCCCCGCCATGGCGCGGAATCGTAATACGCATCAGTGCGATGCCAAAAAACATTAGCACTAACCCACAGCAATCGTCCAAGCTCGCCTGAATCAATTGCTTTTTTTAACTTGATTGCAAGGGGTTCAAAACGCCCTTGAAAGATAATCCCTAGATTAACGTGAGCTTTATTACATGCTGCGATCATTGTGTCGCATTCAGCTAAAGAAATGGCCATCGGTTTTTCACAGATAACATGCTTGCCAGCAGCAGCTGCCTCAAGCGTGAGTGGCGCATGCAAGAAATGGGGAACACACAGGGTGACGATATCTACATCGGATTGTGATAACAGCTCTTTATAATCGCGATATGCAACCCCACCAAATTGACTTGTCAGAGCCTGCGCACGTTCTAAATGATTAGCTGCAACGGCAACCAGTTCCACATCCTTAATATTTTGGATGGCAGTTGCATGTACGGGAGCAATATTTCCCGCACCAATAATTCCGAATTTCAACTTCATAGAGACCTCTGCTTCTTCACAGACATGATAACACATTTAAAAAGCTAAATCTCAGTCTTTTACTGAAAAAGGTTTTCAATAGCATGGTAGCACTCAAATATACTTACGATTGATCAAACAAATGAACCAAGTCTTCAGAAAAGCAAATGCACCCACACAGAATTATATCACCTAAATGTTCTACATCTTTAAATCCTATAGCTGCTTCTTATTTTGAGACATTATGAATAATCGTCTTGGAAAGATTTGTAGGATTATACTGCATTTTTCAAAAAAATCTCAAAAAACGGCGCTTTTCAAGTGTAATCTTGGATTGCAAACTTCTTTGAATAAAAGAGTGATGTCTCATTAAGTCCTTTGGTAAAGGTCAGCATAGCTGTGGAGAAGCCTAATTAAGTCCTTCTTCTGGAGATGGCAAAACAAATAGCTACGACTAACACTCTTAAAATATCGAATTTTTGTTGGAAAAAAACGAATAACTTACATTTGTTTAACTGAAATCGCTCATTTCAATGCGATTGGACTATATCTGCTCTGTCTTTTCCACCCTTGTATGATCAGGAAGTAATCCGTCAGCTCACCAGCACCGTCCAGCCAACGAGTGTTCCCAAATTCGAACCCATCACCCAAAACGATTTTTGATTTTGGGCAAATTGAATATTCCCGATTAAATCCGTCTTTATGGTTGAGATAACCTGATGAGCGCCTACCTCCCAGACAATCAGTTCTTTCCCAGTCAGGCCCAGAAAGAGCTCTCCATCTGGGGACATGCCCGAACCATACAAAAACCATTACCCGATGGCGCTCTGTAGTTCTGAACCTGATTGATCCCTTTGAAGGGCATCCCGGTAAAGTTCGTGATTTCAGGAATGTTGATAAATACGCCAACATAAACTTCCGCATTGGATGAAATCGTGATTTCCCGGGTGGCGAAAGCAAATTTATTTAATACTTTCCCGTCGCCCAAATCCATTTCCAACAATTCACCTATTGTCCAGGGAACGCTGCAATCCACGACCGAATAACAGGAAGAGGCAATCAGGATAGATCTGCCATCCGGTTTCAGCGCTAACCTCCGATGCTGTTGTGAGCTCCCGGGAATTTCAAACCTGCTTTCAAGAGAGCCGGAATTGACATCCCATACCAACAGTCTATTTTCATCGCCCGCGCTGTAGAGTCGATCGCCCGAGTTGGAAAATACTACCGTCCAGACCGGCTCTGAGTGTTCAGCGAATGTCCTCAACAGCGCCCCCGTTTGGCTGTCCCACAGCTTTACAGTGGAGTCAGCAGAAGCAGTAGCAATTGTTTGACCGTCCGGAGAGAAAACCACTTCATATACCATGCCCGCATGGCCTCTTAAATCCATCAGCTTACGGCTTTCCTGAATCGACCAAATTTGGACGTCGCCGTTCCCAAACCCCGCGATCGCTGCCAGCTGATTATCCGGTGAAATGTCAAAGCGCGCGGCCGGGTTCTGGCCATAGACTCTGCCAACCTCCCGTCCTGTCTTGAGATCGATAATCTCGATAAAGTCATCGTCGATCGCAAAATTATTGTGCAGGATGAGGAGGAACGCGTTTTTAAGATCAAATGCCAGTTGGTTCGTCCGTTCGACTTTTTGGCTTATCAATTGTTTTCTGCCTAAGGCAACATTGTCGGGTTTTGCCGTCGGCCCCCAGATCTTCTGATAAGTATCATCAAAAAGATAATAGCCATTTTTGGCGCTCAACGCGAGCAGTTTGCGATCGTTATCATAGCTAATCTTCTCAGCTTCCAAACCGGCGATTTCGCCATGCTCTTGGTGAGAAAAATCAGCCAGAGAAATAACGGCGCTTCCCTGTTCGCCCGCGAGGTATGCGAAATTCTTTTGCGCGTCGTAATCAATGTCAGAAATAACTCCGATACCTGCCGGAAAGCTGCGCAGTGACCCCGTTCCCGAAAGATCAGTCTCCGTTAGAACCATCCATTGCGCGTGCTGATCAGCAGTTACAGCAATGATTTTTGAACCATCCTGATTAAAAAATAACGGGTGAGTGTAACTCCTCGAATTGGCAGGAACCGCTATCCGAGCGATCAGGCTAGCGTCCTTCCCGGAAATAACACAGAGGTTATCTGTCTGTTCGGGATAAGAATGAGAGTTAATCCCCCAATATGCTATCTTCCCGCTGTCCGGGGAATATGCAAGGTTCCAGGCCAAGTCCGCTGCGCAGCCGTTTTCAGTAAGTTTTATATCTATTCTGGACTGACTGGTTTCAGCGTTCAATATCCGCAGCCGAATTTCATATGGATTAATCAACGACACGGCTGGCTCACCGACTGATTGTTCTACCGCGTAGATCACTGCAATCTCCCGCCCATCCGCAGAATAAGCAATGCTTTCGGGAATTCCAGATAAGGCATGGAAACCATCTCGCTCCCACGTAGCCGTGTCGACAAAGAGAATTCCTCCGCCGGTAAGCACTGCCAAACTGGAGCCATCCGGCGATTGAGCGAATTGGTCTTGAAAAGTTCCTTCGCCGATTTGGTATTGTATACGTAATTCAGAGACATTATCCCGATCTATTAAAGGATTATTTTGGGTCAGCAGGTCGCTCACAGCGGGCGGTTCGTTAGCGAAATCTGCCTCTTTGCCAGTCGATAAATTCGCCGATGGGGCAGGCAACAGAGTATTGAAGCTTGTATCTTTTTGTTTGCCGCAAGCCGCGATTAAACACAAAACAAATATCGAGAGAATTGAGAAAATCAACCTTTTTCTATGCGCGGACATCAAATATCCTACTCTGAAAGCGCATAATGATTCTGCCGTTTGCTAAGGATAAATCCGCTCAGCACAGCGAGAATTATCCAGACCAACCAGTAAACAATGCTCAGCAAATACGGCACCTGTCGGATTGGCTGCGTTGTTATATAGGTGAAGTGCGCTGAAGGAAGCAGCTTTGACCAACCCGGTTGACCGCTGATCATCCCACCCAAATAAGAGCCTAACAAAATGCCAAAGGTAATAATTAATCCGTAGTAATACTTTTTCAGCAACAAATTAGCAATCAACATCAACAACCCAAAAGAAAACAAGCCCAGGAACAGCAGCGACAGCTCCTCCAGGATCATCAGAAAAGGTTTGGGCGGCTGAATCTTCCGAAAGAACTGGATCGAGAGATTGACTGATTCCGGAAATGCCTGCGCCTGTTCACTATATTCCGCGCTTCCTGGCAGGGAAACTTGGGCGATCACACCTGTCAGGCTGGCGAACCCGACTACGTAAATGAGGGTGAGGATGAACAGCGTAATTACTTTCCCATACCACCATTGACTCCTCGAGCGCAGGCGGATTAGCGTGAGTTGCCCCAGCTTCCCTTCCGGCAGCAAGTCGCTGACCAGATAGATGAACAGCAGCCCAATCGCGAAATACACATAGAACGGGTTCCCAAATACGACGAACATCAGATCCCAGGCATTAACCGACAGATTCACATAAGACTCCGGACTAGTCAGGTAATTGAAGGCGCGATAAGACAAGAACAGTAATAGTCCAAAAGGGAATAACCATCGGCAACGTTTTAGTTGCCAGCTTAGCTGATATGAAATGTACCGCGGCAAACGCATCACATCTCCATCCTTATGAGAATATTCGTCGCGTTAAAGCCAGTTTATAAAGAAGATAAGCCAGCGCCATCATTCCAAAGATTTGAACAAGCTGAGTTTGAATGGTTATCACATTGTCAACAGAATTCCAAGGTGTTAACCCCTGAAGCGGATCTGCGCTCGCCGGCAGGTGGTTGCTTCTTTCCACCAGAAAACTCCACACCCAAAAGCCTGCGATTGGACTGGCTATCGCGGCAAACCGGTTTTGCAGTGCGATAGATACTGCCAACCCCACCCATGAGAAGCAAGCTCCATACAAGAAACCGCATATTAAAAGATAGATAAAATAAAACGGTTTTGAGCTGTATAGAAGAGCGCTAAATGGCCCCGCGAAAAAGCTGCCTGACACGAAGCTGCAGTTTTTAAACGAGAAATTACAGCGCGAAAACACAAACAAGAAGCTCATAAAGGCAATCAGTAAAGTAGAAAATGATAAACTGAGACCTCCAGCCAATCCGACGGCAATAAATTTTCCATTTTGATAATGTTGTTTCTTTATCCGTTGATATATAAAGCGGCTAAAACCGGTCTCATGATCGATCATCGCAGCGTCTGAATAGAGTACGGTAGCGATTAACGGCGTTATCAAGTGAAACTGACTGTAATAGAGTATGGTCAGAAAGTGCTGCAACGGTTCTTCAATGATGTTAGCGTCATTAATCGCCTTCTGGGAAAGATAACTTCCCATCAAGAACACCAAAAGCGCCAAGATTCCGACGATCAACCAGCGTTTATTCTTGAACAGGCGGGAAATCTCTTCGTGAAACATGGGCTTCATCTTTGATTCTCCTCTGTCTGTTTCCTTTGACTTGCTCAATATAGTCGATGAAATATTTCTCAATATCATCCAGGCAATAACCCAGGTGTTCCATATCATTTACAAATTCCGACAGCATCGTTTCACGCATTTCTTCTTGAAGCTGCCGTAATCGATTTTTGTCCTCGGTAATAAATGTTCCCTCACCGCACCTGGTGACCACCAACCCCATGGCAGCCATCACAGCATAAGTCTTGGCGATCGTATTCATATTGACTTCAAATTCCAGCCCAGCTTCCACCCAGGAGGGTAGTTTCTCACCCGCCTTACAATCACCACGAACAATCCGGTAGCATAAGATCTGCATGATTTGCAGGTAAATTGGGGTCCTTAAATCGTATTTATATGTCATCAGTCCTCAGAGATAATATCTTCCATCGGTTCTAACTTGCCATCGATCAGCAGAAAAGCCCTGTCGCACAACAGCTTAATTTCCTGATAGCTGTGGCTTGTGAAGAGAATGGTTTTCCCTTCGCTCCTTAAATCGAATAAAAATGAATAAATATCTTTTTGAGCCTCAAAGTCCAAACCCGCCGTAGGTTCGTCAAGCAGAATTAAATCGGGTTTTTCCATAATTGCCTGAGCGATTCCCAATCTCTGCCGCATAC
This sequence comes from Chloroflexota bacterium, assembly GCA_012729755.1. GTDB lineage: Bacteria > Chloroflexota > Anaerolineae > Anaerolineales > Anaerolineaceae > Mesolinea. Next base: position 18,166 of record JAAYCN010000001.1, read on the forward strand.
CTACCGAGTAGGAGCTGACCAGTTTTCTATCCTCAGGGTCAAGCCCAACAAACCTCATCGCCGTGCGAACATCGTTCAAATTTGCTTTGCAACTGATCATTGCCAACAATTCGAGATTTCGAAAACCTGTCTCGTTCAACAGAAAACCTGGGTGATCAATCAAAACTCCAGTATTAAGCGGAAAATCGACATCCTCACCCACACTCTGGCCAAATATCTTCACTATTCCATTTGACGGGCAGATCAGTCCGGTCAAAATACGCAGGAAAACACTTTTACCTGACCCGTTTTTCCCGCAGATGGCGTAAATAGTCCCGCGCGGCATTTGCAGATCAACCTGGTCAAGAACGACCTGTTTCCCAAATGTCATCCTGATTTTTTCAGCTTCGATTGCGTTATTGTTCATAACTGATCCATCATTTATATGGACATCCCGCAAGACTAAAAATGGTCAAGCGCTATAGTTAAATATATTACTATGGCTAGTATAAATACATGGGTTATTTCTGTTGTCAAGCGTCTATCGCTGCTGCTCTGTGAGGGGGTACTCTTTTTTTCGAAAACTTGTGAATTGCCGCCAGGTCAATTCATCCATGTCAATTCATCCTGTCAATTTATCCCGTGTCAATGCATCCCGCCCATGCCTTGCCAAGAAAGGATATAATCAACACCTGCGTATCGAATGAGGAACATTATGGCAAAAATTTCATTGACGGGCATTAAACCCACCGGCAACCCCCACATCGGCAACTATTTTGGCATGTACAAACCCGCTATCGCACTAACCGAAAAATATCTCGGCCTTTATTTCGTAGCTGACCTGCATGCCATCACCACCACACCAGATCGGCATGAATTACAGGATCTGATTTACGAAGTTGCTGCCTGTTGGCTCGCCTTGGGTCTCGACCCTGAAAAAAGCATCTTTTTCCGGCAGAGCGACGTACCCGAAATCCCTGAACTGACCTGGTATCTCTCCTGCCTGACGCCCAAAGGGCTCATGAACCGCGCGCACGCTTATAAGGCCGCTGTCGAAACAAACACTTCCAGCGATCGTGACCCAGACGATGGCATCAACATGGGCCTCTACAACTATCCTGTGCTAATGGCTGCGGATATCCTGCTCTATAATTCTGATGTTGTTCCGGTCGGGCTTGACCAGAAACAGCATATCGAAATTGCCCGCGACATCGCCCAAAACTTTAATCGCCAATACGGCAAGACGCTTAAAGTGCCTGAGGGCGTGATTGATGAAGCTATGCACTCCATTCCGGGCATTGATGGCCGCAAGATGAGCAAAAGCTATGGCAACACCCTGCCAATTTTTGCTTCAGACAATGCCTTGCGAAAACAGGTGATGCGCATTGTCACTGACAGCCGCCGTCCCGAAGAGCCCAAAGACCCCGATTCCGACAATCTTTACCAAATCTTCCGCCTCTTCGCCACGCCTGAGCGCCTGGCTGAGGTTCGCGAGGCATACCTGCGGGGAGGACTTGGTTATGCCGTGCTCAAAGAAGAACTCTATGAGACCATGCTGGTCTATTTTGGTCCTGCCCGCGAAACATATAACGCTCTGATGGCTGATCGCCCTCATCTTGATCGCCTGCTTAAAGCCGGCGCCGAGAAAGCACGCGCCATCGGCAAGCCTGTGTTGGCGCGTGTGCGCAAAGCCGCCGGGATTGACATCTGACATGTCGATCGACGAATCTGCCCTGCCAGAAACTAAAGTCAATCCAGAGGAACGCGGCCGCATCAGCAATCGTGCCATGTTGCTGGCTTTATTAGCCAACATCCTCCTGGCCTTACTCAAGACCGTCGTCGGAGTTGTCGGCCACTCCACCGCTTTGCTGGCAGACGGCATCAACTCAACATCTGATGTTGTCTATAACATCGTCGTCAGCATTTTTGTTCGTCGCGCCCGCAAACCCGCCGACCCTGAACACCCCTACGGCCACACCCAATTCGAGAGCGTTGGCGCGCTTGTAGTGGGCGCGTTTGTGATCACCACCGCCCTCACCATTTTCTGGAATTCGGTCAATGCGCTATTCGACCTTCTCTCCGGCAAGACTACCAGTGATGGCGCATCGCTGATTACGTTGATTATCGCCCTTTTCACCGTAGTGCTCAAAATCGGCCTTACCTTTTACACCCGTAAAATCGGCAACCACACACATAATCCGGCCATTATCGCCCTCGCCCAAGATCACCGCAATGATATCTTTTCAGCCACAGCAGTGGTGGTTGGCATCCTGCTCAGCCGCATGGGCTGCCACTGGGTCGATCCCGCAGCTGGTACCCTGGTCGCTCTGGTCATCCTGCGTACGGGTCTCAGCATCCTAACCGAATCCACCGATGACCTGATGGACACAGTGCCTGGCGAAGCCCTTCACCAGAAGATTAATGACATTATCGGCAACATACCAGGAGTACAAGGCATCGATAACTTGAAGGCTCACCGCTTCGGCCAATATCTGGTGATCAACGTCACCATTTTTGTCGATGGTAAACTCAGCGTGGATGAAGGGGACCAGATCGCTGACCAGGTCGAAAACCAGTTGATCACAGATCTTGATTACATTCGCGCGGTGCACGTGCACTTCCATTCCCGCGCCCATGGACGTACTTCTGACGTATCATCAACATCTTTAACTTCATATTAATCATTTGCTTGGTATGATTAGTGTGCCAACAAATGCAAATAAAAAAGTGGAGAAGCCATGAACAATTTTCGATTCTATAATCCCACTGAAATTATCTTTGGCAAAGGTACCATCGCCAAACTTAAAGAGCGCCTGCCCAAGAAGGCGAAGATTTTGCTGCTTTATGGGGGCGGCTCAATCAAACACAATGGTGTTTACGATCAGGTAATAGCCGCTTTAAACAAACACCGTGTTGTCGAATTCGGCGGCATCGAGCCCAACCCTGACTATAGCACGCTGATGAAAGCTGTCAAAGAAGTCCGCAAGAAAAAGATTGATTTCCTGCTCGCGGTTGGCGGCGGTTCTGTCATAGACGGCGCCAAATTCATTGCCCTGGCTTCAAAATACGAAGGCGATAACCCCTGGCATTTGCTTAGCCACAGTGAAGCGCGTAATGCTACCTCCGCTCTTCCCCTGGCGGTCGTACTCACCCTGCCTGCCACAGGGAGTGAGTTCAACCGAAACTGCGTTATTTCACGCCGTGAAAAACGCGCCAAACTTTCCTTTACCTCTGATCTCGTCTTCCCACAATTCTCAATCCTTGACCCAGAAACCACTTATACTCTGCCAGTCAAGCAAATACGCAATGGCATTGTGGATGCCTTCATTCATACTACCGAGCAGTATCTGACCTATCCTGCGGGCGGCATCGTCCAGGATCGTCAGGCCGAAGCGCTGTTGCTGGCTTTGATCGAATGCGCTCCCTTAGCCATGCAGACCGACCCGGTCAATTACGACGGCAGGGCTAATTACATGTGGGCGGCCAGCAACGCCTTGAATCACCTCATCTCTATGGGCGTTCCAGGTGATTGGGCAACTCACGGCATCGGCCATGAGCTTACCGCGCTTTATGGTCTCGACCATGCTGAGACACTTGCCGTGGTACTGCCCTGGCTGTTATGGTATAAACGCGAGCAGAAAAAAGAAAAACTGCTTCAGTGTGGTGAGCGGGTTTTCGGCGTCAAAACAGGAACGACAGAAGAGCGAATTGATCGTACCATTACAGCGATCTCAGCCTTTTTTCACTCACTCGGCATGCCGACTGCCCTGTCGAGTTATGGTATCGATCCCGATGAAGCGGCTGCGATTGTCGAAAAACGTCTCGTTAAACGCGGCGCGACCCGTGGTGAGTACAACGATATAGATGGTCCTGCTGCTGCCGCCATCTTGCGCATGAGCAGATAAAAGTTTCGATTCAATCATCTCCCGCTAAGTTCGCGGGAGGTGATTTTTTAAAGAGCTCTCTAAAAGTATTTTTCACCAATGCCAAACCCAGCTTCGCCGTCATCGCCCCATAGAAAAGCCAGTTGAACAAAAAGAAGTATTCTTTCGCGTAATGCTTGCGATACAGCAAGAAATATGAGCGATGCCACTCATAAATCGTCCTCACCGGTTGCACTTTAGAACCACCATGACCGCTATAATGCACCACGCTGCAAGTCGGCACATACATAACCTTCCAACCTTTATCGCGCGCGGACTTGCAGAAATCGCTGTCTTCCTGATAGGCGAAAAAGCGTTCGTCAAACCCGCCGACGTCTTCCCAACACTGACGCCTGATGAACATGCTTGAGCCAGAAACCGCCTTAACTTCCGCTATTTCATCTTCCGGCAGCCACGACATCAGATAACTATTCAAAGGCTTTGAGGCTGTAAAGATCTTTCCCAAACCCAATGAATATCCAAATACAGCGGCTGGACGCGATTCTCCGTGTCTCGACTGCGCCTGAAAGCTCCCATCAGCGTTGAGCACCTTTGGAATGCTCACTCCAACCTCCGGATTACGCTCCAGGTAATCCACCTGATCCGAAAAGCAGTCAGAAGAGATCTCAGTATCCGGGTTGAGCGCGAGGAAATATGCGCCTGAGGCGAGCTGAACGGCCTGGTTCATTGGTTTCGAGAAACCAAGGTTCATCTCATTTCTGATCACTCTGACCTGTGGGAAACGCTCAGCCACCATCATCCCGGTGCCATCAGTTGAGCCATTATCCACAAGGATTAACTCATAACTTACCCCGTGAGTATGCGCGATGACTGACTCTAAGCATTTTGCCAGATATTCTTTGCTGTTAAGCGAAATAATACAGATCGAAAGAACCACTTATTTCCTCACTTCAGCTTCAGGCTTCACCGCCAGCTTCGAATTCATGTGAAAGTCTATTGCATTGGTCAAATGCGCCCCAAAGAAGAGAATAAACCCGGTCCAGTACAACCAGAAGAGAAGCGCGATGATAGACCCCAACGACCCATAGACCAGCTGATAATTAGTGAGTCCACTGCCCACTGCCCAAGTTAAAACACGTGTCACCAATTCCCACAACACCGCTGCGACCAGAGCGCCAATAATCCTCGCCTTCACAAAAGTGCTGATATGCCGCGGAATCCAGGTATACAACCCCAAAAAGAGCAAGAACTTGATTAACAGCGGCAACAACCAGCTCAACCAGGTAAGCGCCGGGGAATGCAACAGGCTTGAGCCCGCTGCCTGAGCCTTTTGAAGGGATGGCAGCAAACCGATCAGTGTGTTGATCGCTAAGGAGAGGATGAACAGCGCAATTAAAGCCAAAATCATCACCAGCGCCATCAACCGGTTTTGGATAAACCCAGGGTTCTTTCCGCGCTGAAATGCCCGATTTATATTGATCACAATTTTTTCAAAGACATTGCTTCCTGACCAAATCAGCGATACTACCGCGAAAGTTGTCACCGCGCCTCGCGCTTTTAATACCGCGTCGATATGGTCATTTACCGTCGGAGCCGAGATTGGCAAAAAGGACATCACCGCCTCGAGCAGCTTGGCTTTAACCAATTCCTGTTCCAAAAAAACCGAACCTGCCGAAACGATCACCAACAAAATCGGAAAGATCGAAAAAAGCGCATAGTAAGCCAGGCTGGCTGAGGCTTCTGCCCCACGACTGCGGCTCAAGTTGGTTAAAGCATGCCTTATCACCCCCAACGTGCCGCCAGTCTGGTCATTAAGGCGCAGGTAACTTCCTCGCAAGTTCTCAATTATCGTCGTCCGATCATTGACCAGATTTTTAAGCCTCTTCCACAGTCGGATTCTAAAGCCGTTCATACTCCCGATTATACCCGCCCGTTGTGAACCGATTATTCTAAACAGATTCTAAATCGCCCCCTTCTTTTCCTCCTGAAAACCGCGCCATTAACGCGCTGTCACAGAGTAGACGCTCCACTGAAACACGCATGATCGTCTGTTTTTCGTTTTATGTGCGACCCAGCATCAATCAGGACGTACCGTTGCTTCTGGTCTTTGCATGACTGACCGGTGAGGCTTCTTTCAACGGCACAAAACCTTCACCCAGCGCCTCGTTGGCATGTCCAACTACCATAAACGCGTCGGGGTCGAGATCCTTTACGATTGTTTTCAAGCGCACGACCTCCGAAGCAGTCACCGCGCAATAAATCACCGGTCGGTGTTTGCCCGTATATCCTCCTTTGGCTTCTAAAACAGTTGTTCCTCTGTCCAACTCATCCGAAATTGCCTTGACAATCGCTTCAACTTCATCAGTAACAATCATTGCTTCACGGATAACATTAGAACCTTCCAGCGTGCGGTCAGCGGCGGCGCCGCTCAAATAGATCATCATCAGCCCATACAGAGCTTTATCCCAGCCAAAGAAGAATCCCGCGATGAGCACTACCAGAGAGTCCGTTATCATGTAGGCCATTGAGATCGAGATGCCTAATTGACGGTTGAGGATGCGTCCCAAGATGTCCGTACCTCCGCTGGTGCCCCGGCCAAGATAGACGATCCCCAGGCCAATGCCCAGAACAATGCCCCCATAGAGAGTGTTCAACACCGGGTCACGCGTAATGGCAACGTCTCCGACAAAATACATAATCGTATCGGTGAAAACTGAAAAAGAGACAATCGCCAGAATGGTCCGCAAAGCGAATTTCGGACCGCCCAGATAGCGCCATCCCAAAATGAAAAGCGGGAGGTTGCCCAGAAAAACAATCAGTCCGATTGGCCAGCCAAAAGCATAATGCAGCAATTGCCCAGCGCCGCTGATCCCTCCATTAACCAGTTGGGCAGGCACCAGAAAAAAGATCATCGCCAGAGCCTGAATCAAAGAGCCCAGCATAATTAATCCATAATCTTTGAGCGATCGCCATGAGAAATCAAGCTCACTGAAAAACTGTTTAATTTTTTGCCTCACATGCCCTCCACAAATATCGCCCTGTGATTATACCCAAGACTGGCTATCTCTAAGGGCTCTGCGGCGATTAAATCCCTCACTTAAAAACGAGAGGGAAGATCATCAGATTTGTAAATTGGGTGTCATAGCTCAAGACGTAGCGTGTGCGCCAACCGGCCGTGTTCCCCGCGTTATCAATCGTTTTAAACCTTAGATAGCAGGTCGTCTCATCAGCGATCGGAGCAGGGTCATAACTGGTTGAGGCAAGATTCGAACTTTCCCCATCCGGGTCGGTTCCCCAATACCAATAAGTTGCCTTCATCCCGCTCATGTTATCCACAGCTGCCGTCCAACTGAAATCCTCATCATTACAAAACGCCTGGGTTAGACCCGGATATGGACAGCGGTGCTGTAAGTCTGTTGGAAAGCCCGGAGGTATCGAATCGATCTTAAAACTGATCGATTTCGCTGTTTCCCAGTTGTCTGCTTTGTCAACAGCGCGATATTGCAGCGTATGAGAACCATCAGTTAACACAGAAATCTGCTCTGTATACTCCACCCAACCAGCGCTATTCAGATTATAGTAAATAGCTTTAATCCCCGAAGCATCAGCCGCTGTAAGCGTGGCAGAAACAGAGCTTGTGTACCAATTGTCACTTCCTATCGTACCCGACAGCGTGACGCTGCTGACTGGAGGTGTGTTGTCTGGACCGTTTGGCACTGCCACCGGTCCATCAATCACATCATTGTCAATGTTCAGTGTCAACCCGCCCCAGGTCTCATTATGTCCGCCACAGTACTGATAGACACGTTGGTGATTTGACCAATAGGTGTCTGGCAGGTAATCGACATCAAAAACCGTCACCCAGGGGCGATAGTAAGGTTCCAAATACCATTCCGCGATCCATGCAGCGTCTGGCGCTGGTGAAAGCGCGTAGATTTTATTCGTATTCAGGTTTCCCGACGTCGCGTAGATTCCCGATTTGTTCCCCATTCCTTGCAGGCGTGTTGTCCATCCTCTTATAAACGCTTTCGCCGCCTCACTGCAAGCCGCATCCGCGTTGAAGTATTCAAGATCATAATAAATCACTGTTCCGCTGCCATCCGATTTGGTCAAACCTAACTGCCTGGCAGCGTTGATCGCCTGATTAGCGTTATCCACACCTTCCGCATAAGCTATTGCCGGATCGAGTGAGAATCTTTTTCTGAAGTTGGTGCAGGGCGCCTGCGGGCCTACCCAGGTAGGGATAAAGCGCCAGCCCTTGCTGTAAAGCTCGCGCAAATCTGCTGCGCTGAAACTGGTTGGACAATAAGCGCTCGAACCTCCCAGATATAAGCCATAAACCGAATAAGGACTGTTCGCCTTCCAGGTTGCCATTCGCGCCAGATTTACCGAAGCGCAGCTGTCAAAACCCTGACCAGTCACCAACTGCCAGTTGACTGCTTCATTCGGTACAGCCATCGCGCTCTCATCGTCTTTCTCAACAGGCACTTCCTTTGTCTCCAAAAAGACAGGCTCAGTTTCCGCCACCATCACCACCTGTTCAGGCAACGTCACCAACTTCCAGCTTGCTCCACCATCCGCGGTCGCTCCAATCACCTGCGCTCGCATGCAAACCGCTTTGTGATCGGCTGTGCCCTCCCCACAGCCCCCGCCGGTGAACAGTCCCCAGGCCTTGTTCTCATGCACCGATGAAATGCTCGCCAATACCAACTGATTGATTGGCAATTCAGCCATCGCTGACTTGGCATCACCCTGCTCCGGTGCGACCATCACCACAGGCGGCCACTGGCTCAACTCGCCATCGCTGTTCAGACTCTGAAAAACTTTCTCGCCTTTCAATAGTTCCTGTTTGGGTTCAAGACTGGTCTTGTTCTGTTCCCAACTCAACCCCTCGTCTCTGCTCTCAAATAGATAAGTTTGGGTCAGAACCTCATCCTGATAAACATATATTGGCATGACCAACCAACCCTTTTTAGTTTGTTGCGGCAGGTCTACTCTTATATCGGCGTCTTGAAGCCCAGCCGATAATTTGATCGGCACAGATTGCCAGGTTTTCGCGCCGTCCCGTGTCATCATTAATTCTGATCCATGCGCGCTCAGCTGATACCCAACCAATGGGTTCGCAAACACAAATCGTTCGGAGCTCGCCGCGCTCCGCAGTTCCCAGTTTCTGCCCCAATCAGCAGTGTAAAACAGTGAACCCATGCTGAAATTGCTGCTGGTGGCGTGTTTGAATAAGACCCAACCGCTTCCATCACTATGAAGATCACTTTTCACCTCGCTTGCCAGCGGGGTTTCCGACTTCGTCAACGCTGCCTGCAAACCATTGCCTTGGTTTGTCCAGGAGCTGCCTCCGTCCGATGTCGTGAACACCTCCGCGCTCGTCAAAGTTGGCTCACGCTTCAAACCAATCACCCATCCCTTTTCAGGGGACACAAACTTCGCCTCGGCAATGGGCAAAGCCAGCGCGTTTGGGGTAATTTCTTTCCAATCACCTCCCTCAAATCCCGCGCTGAACAAATGAGTCCTGGTAGCTACCCAACCTTGTGTGGGGTCGATCAAATCGAA
>JAAYCN010000021.1 GCA_012729755.1 Chloroflexota bacterium
CCAGGATGAGGTTCTGTAGCTGGTTTATGCAGGTTGGGTGCAGCGACCAGAGACATTATCTGACACTCATCTCTCGGAGCGCAACCCAACACATCCGATTGTTGACATCGACCTTCGCAGACACACCGAACCACCCTCTTCAGTCTCGCTGCGCCCGCCAGCTTCCCCCAGGAGGAAGCCTCGTCGATCCCATTCCACAGGAGCTTGTTTCCAATTTTTAACGCTATCACAGCCTATTCATCTCACGTAGGGTTGGGTGACCACACCCAACCCCAACCTGCCGGAACGTAACCTGACAACCAACAAACGTAGCTTGGATGAAGCGACAACCGTCATCTACTACCCATGCCCTAACACGTCAACAACGCCCCTGCTCCCACCTGACGCACGAACGCCACCCATTGGATTAGAACCCCGTATTAAATTGTCAGCGTCGACAACAGCGCTTATCCCAGCCCCACGTCGAGCATCATCATCACCACAAACCCCAACATCACCCCCGCTGTAGCCACATCTGCCTTTTCGCTGATATCCTCGTCGCTCCTGCGCTGCGCTTCCGGAATCAGCTCTTCAGCCACCACATAAATCATCGCCCCTGCCGCGAACGCCAGCATGAATGGCAGAATTGCCTCCACCGCCAACACCGCGTACGCCCCGATCATCGCCGCAAGAGGCTCAACCAGACCTGAAGCCTGTCCATACAAAAATGCCTTCCAGCGCGACATGCCTTCCCGCCTGAGCGGGATCGAGACCGCTGCTCCTTCCGGGAAGTTCTGCAGGCCAATTCCCAAAGCTAACGCCAACGCCCCGGCTAACGCCCCGCTGTCCCCAGAGGCCGCCGCCGCGCCAAAACCAACGCCCACTGCCAGACCTTCAGGGATGTTATGCAGGGTAATCGCCAAAACCAGCATGACGCTGCGCTGCCACGACGTTTTGATGCCGTGCGTCGTGCTCATGTCCGCGTGAGTATGCGGCAAAAGGTGATCCACAGCGAATAAAAACGCTCCCCCAGCCAAAAAGCCCAAAGCCGCGATCAGCCACGGAATCTGCCCTAAACCTTCCGCCATGTCAATCGCCGGGCTCAACAAAGACCAGAAACTCGCCGCGATCATCACTCCCGAAGCGAATCCCAACATCAGGTTGAGCGTTCGCCGGTGAATGGTTTTGAAAAAGAAAACCAGAGCCGCGCCGGCAGCAGTCATCCCCCACGTAAACAAAGTCGCGATTAACGCTTGCAAAACGGCTGGCAAATTAGATAAAGCAGTCATCATCATCTCATTTCAACTTCAAGGATGCCAAAAATTCTATCATAGCGCAGGCGCGCGGGAGCCCTCACCTGCCCGATCCAACTCCGACCACCCTGGTCAGAGCCGACAGACCCTTCAGCCCATCCCTCCGAGTTTGCGCTTAATTCCCTTCAAAACCCCCCATACCTCCGGAACCTTCAACAGCGCCAACGCGCCGCCATACACTGCCAAACCGCCCGCCAGACCTGCCAAAAGGAGCGCCCTGGGTCGCCCTTCCAGACCGGACAATAACCCGATTAAAAGCGCTGCCATCACACCGGTAGCGATCAATGCCTTAACCGCTCCATCCCCCAACAGCCTGCGGTTCAATCCGCCAATGCGCTTGCTCAACAGCGCCCACAAAACCCCACACTCTAACCCCGTCGCCAGCGAATTCGCCAACGCCAGTCCCCCATGCGGCATCCATCCCATGCCCGCGAATAAGCGCGTAAACGCCAGTGACAGCAGGATATTCAACACCATTGCCGAAGTGGTCACCGTCACAGGCGTGCGCGTGTCCTGTCGGGCGAAAAACGCCCTTGTCAGCACCTCCACCAGGCTGTGCCCCAACAGCCCTGCCGCGTACCACAACAACGCCCACGCCACCATCTGCGTATCCTGCGCTCCGAAAGCCCCGCGTTCATACAGCGCCTTGACCAAAGGCACACGCAGCAGAATTAGCCCCGCGCTGGCCGGGATGGCAAGCAGCAGGATCGTCCGCAAAATCCGCGAGATGGTTTGTCTGAACGCCTCAGTCTCCCCCATCTCTGCCTGTGCCGAAAGCGTCGGCAGCGAAGCGATCCCCGCCGACTGCGCGATCGCCGACTGCGGCATCAGCATCAGCGCGAAGGCCAGCGTAATCGCCGAAACCGAACTCACCCCGATCCCCAATGCGATGACGGTATTGGCTGCGAAATTAAGCTGCACTGCCCCAGACCCAATCAACCGCGGCGCCATTAAGCGCAGCACCTCACGCACCGGCTGGTCCTTCCAGCCGCTTCTCTGGTCATATTTCACCGCTGGCAGGCGCAGCAAAGCCGGCAGCTGGATCAGGAGATATCCCGCCGCTCCCAAAAGCGCGCCATAAGCCAGCCTCAAAACCCCCATATTTGACGGCAACAGCAGCGTAGCCAGAATAATGCCGAGGTTATAAACCGCCAAAGACAACGCTGACACCAAAAACTTCTGGTGTGCGTTCAAAATGCCCATCACCAGCCCGCTGACGCCAAAAATAACCACGGTCGGCAGCATCACTCTCAGCATCTTCACCGTCAGCGCCAGGTCCTCCACACGCGCGGTCGGGTCAAGCAGGTATAAGCCATGTCTCACCACCTGCGGTGCGAAAACCCACATTATCACCACAATTGCCATCAGCACAATCAATAAAACATTGAAAACGCCCGAAGCCAGCTTCCAGGCTTCTTCCCTTTTCTCCCTCGTCAATAAACCCGTAAACATGGGAATAAACGCTGACCCCAGCGCGCCGCCCGCCAGCAGGTTAAACAAAAACTCCGTAATACGGTTCGCGGCGTAAAACGCGTCCAGTTCGCCCAATGGAAAGGTGCGCGTCAAGACCATATTGCGCGCTAACCCCAGCAGGCTGCTGAGGATGAAAGCGCCCATTACCACCAACGCGGAACGTGAAATCTGGCGGCTGGCGCTGTTTTCTGATCGGGCTTCTGGTTGATTTACCACACTAAACCTTGTTCCTTTCGACGTCCTTGCAGTGTTTGGCTTCCTCCCACAGAGCGTCCATTTCCTCAAAACTCAGGTCCTGCACCGCCCGGCCTTCCGCGATCGCGTGCTTTTCAATATACCCAAAGCGCCGCTTAAATCGCGCGTTGCATTCTCTCAACGCGAATTCCGGGTCAATTCCCAGCCACCGGATCAAGTTCACCGCGGCGAAAAGCAAATCGCCCGACTCAGCCACCTTCTCAGCCTCATTCTCCGCGGCTTCGAGCTCTTCCAGTTCTTCCCTGATCTTCGCCAACACCGGAGCGATTTCAGGCCAGTCAAAGCCGACCCTCTGGGCGCGCTTTTGGATCTGTTCAGCCTGCGTCAGCGCCGGCAGCGCCAACGGGATGCCATCCAGCATGCCCTTTTCTTCCTCCTCGCCGCGCTGCCTGCGTTCGGCCGCCTTGATCTTTTCCCAATTCTTGATTACCGCGTCAGCCGAGCCCAGCTCCAAAGCGGAAAATACATGCGGGTGACGCCGGATCAGCTTCTGACTGATCCCCGCCAACACATCTGTCATGTTGAATTCCTGATCTTCTGAAGCGATTTGAGCATGCAAAACGATCTGCAGCAGCAGGTCGCCCAACTCCTCCTTCAAATGCTCAGGGTCCTCCTCGTCCAGCGCCTGCAAGACCTCATATGCTTCCTCGATCAGGTACGGTCTCAGGCTCAAATGGGTCTGTTCGCGATCCCAGGCGCATCCTCCCGGCGCGCGCAGTCTGCCAATCACGCCTTGCAGGTCCTCAAACGATCGTCCGCTCTCCAGCGGCGGCACGTAAAGGCTGGTCAGTCCGCCGATATGCGGTGAACGATCGATCTGCCACAAGGCTAATGACTCCACAGTCTCCATATTCGTTCCCGCGCCGTGCACCATCCTCACCGGGTATTCATCCGCGTAATTGGCCATCAAAGTCAGTTTCAGTTCCGAAGCCAGCTCGCGGCTGGTCAGGTTGGTGATAATCGCCGGCTGGCTCGCCGGATAGTTCGGCACCTCCAAATTGGCCAGCTTATTCGCGTCAGCGATATGCCAATGGGCAGTCACTGTTTCCCCAAGCGCCTGAGAAACCACGCTCAAAAAACTCACGCCGTCAATGATTCTCACTGACCAACCGTCTTTTTTCGCTGCCCGCATCAACAGACTGACGCTCAAATCCCCCACTAATGGGCTCCCGGGCACGGCGTAAGTTACGCCCTCTGGTCTTCCCGCCAGCTCAATCAGCTGCCTGATCAACTGCGACAGACCCGCGGTTTCCTCGTTCGCGTCCTCATCGCTCAACTCAAACGACTTCACCTCCAAGCCCTCAGGCAGCCCCTGCATGGCTGGGTGAAGCGTGTCTCTCACCCAGATTTCACTTTGGCCGCTCAACCAGTCCCAGGCTTCGCGGGTGATCAGTTCCGCCCCTGCCGGTCCCAATCCGACGATTGTTAAATTCGCTTGTGTCATCCAATGCTCCAAAAAAGTCTGCCCTTAGACAGGCAAAGGCTGCCCGCCACTCAGCTGGACAGCCTTTGAATTGTATCGCATCATTATCCTGTCGGCCGCAATAATCTTGCGCGCCGGAGGCACCATCATGCCGGAATTAACGCTTGGTGTAGGTTGGGGCCTTGCGGGCGCGCTTCAGACCTGGCTTCTTGCGTTCCTTGACACGAGCGTCGCGGGTCAGCAGAGCCCGATCGCGCAGACCTTTGCGGGAACCTTCGTCCATCGCCACCAATGCGCGGGCCAAACCGAGCTTGACAGCGTCGCGTTGTCCGCTCACACCGCCGCCTTCGACATGCGCGGTTACATCCACCGCGTTGCTGGTCTGGCCAGCAGCCTCAATCGCGGTCAAAATCGCCGCGGCATCGCCCAGGCGGGGGAAGTAAGCATCGAGGGGCTTTTCATTGACGGTAAAGGTGCCGCTGCCCGCGCTGACGCGCACTCTGGCAGAGCTTTCTTTGCGACGACCAATTGCTTCTGTGTATTTTGCCATTGATAATTCCTTTTACTACGCTTTTTCGTACGGCTGTGGCTGCTGGGCAGCGTGGGGGTGTTCAGCGCCAGCATAAATCTTCAGATTGTCCAGATAACGGGCAGTCAGACGATTCTTGGGCAGCATGCCGCGCACCGCTGCGCGCAAAATCCGGTCAGGATGTCTTTCCATCTGGGTCTTGAAATCAATCTCCCGCAGCCCACCCGGATACAGCGTATGATGATAATAAATTTTCTGTTCCTGGCGGGTGAGGTTGGCGGAGATTTTTTCCGCATTGATCACAACGACATGATCCTGCATGACCACGCCTGGAGTGAAATCTACATTATGTTTGCCAATCAGCAGCGTGGCGATCTGCGTAGCGAGACGGCCCAGCGACTCACCTTCGGCGTCGATCAGATGCCACTTGCCGGCGATTTGTCCTTTAGGAACGTATGTTTTTTCCACTTTCAAATTCTCCGTTTTTCAAAATCCCAAACTCAACCCGCGCTTGCGGTATCGAGTCAAATTGCTTCATCTTTATCCCCGGGGTAGACCACCTTGATCAGCGTCAACCCTCTTGCCGGCGCCAGCGCGACGATCCCGGTCGAACCGGTTTCCAGCCCAACCCGAACAGTCTCTTCGGGCAGGTTCCCCAGCCCAATCTTTACCAACACCCATACGATTCTGCGCACCATGTGATACAAAAAGGCGTTGCCAGTGATCCAAAACACCATTCCGATCTCATTCCGCTGCCATTTTGCTTCAAATATCTCACGAGTGGTCGTCCCATTTTCCTTCAGAGCTTTTCCAAAAGCGCTGAAGTCATGTTCACCGATCAGCTCCTCAGCTGCCCTGTTCATTTTTTCCAGGTCAGGCAACGTGTCCAGCCGCCAGGCGAAATGATCGACAAGCGGGTCGCGCGTCGGCCGGCTGTAAAGCTGATAGCGATAGGTCCTTTTCAGCGCGTCGTATCGCGGGTGAAAGGTTTCTCCAACTCGTTCCACAGCCTGCACCGAGAGATCATCCGGCAGGTTCGCGTTCAAGGCGCTCATCAGAGCAAAATCGCTGTGCCTCCAGTCGAAGCTGAAACTGACCACCTGGCCGAGCGCGTGCACGCCGCTGTCGGTGCGCCCCGAAGGGATCACCGCCCTGCCCTGCCATCCCAGCTCGCGCAGCGCTTCCTCAAAAGTCGCCTGCACGCTGTTCTTGATCGCCTGTCGCTGGAACCCACTATAGAGAGTGCCGTCGTATGCGAGGATAAGTTTGTAATGTGCCATGCCCTTCAATTCCCTGCGGTCTCGAAAGGCCAACTAACCTTCAAATCTTACTCAGCCACCAGCTCAAGCAGCACCATCTCAGCGTTATCGCCAAGCCTGGGGCCAAGTTTGAGCAGGCGTGTATAACCACCGGGGCGATTCGCGAAGCGCGGAGCGATATCATCAAACAATTTTTTGACGATTTCAGGGCTGGCGTTGCCAAGTTCCGACGCGATCTGTCGACGCGCGTTCATCTTTTCAACGTCATCACCCTTGGCGCTGTTTTTGGCCACGGTTATCATTTTTTCAGCATCACTCTGAATAGATTTTGCTTTTGCCAGGGTGGTCTGGATTTTTTCGTGCTCGAACAATTGCTTGATCATGGTCTTGCGCATGGAGTTGCGATGACCCATTGATCTGCCGAGGCGATATCCCTTCACATTGTGTCGCATAAAACTTACTCCACTTCTTTGTCTTCCAAGAATCCCTTTTCGATCATCTTGGCTCTTAATTCTGTCAGGCTCTTCTCACCGAAGTTGCGGATCGACAGCATGGCGGTCTCGCCCTTTTCGATCAAGTCCATCACGTCGCCAATCGTGGTCACCCCGGTACGCTTAAGCGAATTAAACACTCTCACCGACAAGTCCAGGGCTTCGATTGGGGTCTCAATAGCTTCATTCGAGATTTTGCTTTCACCTTCCACAACCGGAGCGGTGCGAACCAGCAGTTCTTCGCTGGTGCCGCTGATGTAGCCCAAATGCTGCATCAGGATGCGAGACGAGTCAATCAGCGCTTTCTCAGGTGAGATCGTGCCGTCAGACCAGATTTCCAGATTCAGGCGATCATAATTTGTGCTGTGACCAACGCGAGCGCTGGTGACCGACCAGTTCACCCGGCGAATGGGTGAATAAATCGCGTCCACCGGCAAAACGCCAATCGGCAAATGCTCAGCGCGCTCACCAGCAGGCAAATAGCCGCGGCCCGCTTCAACCGTCATGTCCATCTCCACGTGCGCGTCCATTTCATTAATGCTGAAAAGGTACAGCTCAGGATTGATGATTTCAACTTCAGGCGGAGCGACAATATCGGCTGCGGTAATTGTGCCCTCGCCCTTCACCTCAAGGTGCAGGGTCGCGGTCTCAACATTATGCAGTTTCATGCGTAGCTGTTTGATCTGCAACATAATCTGAATGACATCTTCACGCACACCTTTGACCGTGCTGAACTCGTGCTGCACATCAGCAATTCTCACCGCTGTGACAGCCGCGCCATCCAGGCTCGAGAGCAAAGTGCGGCGCAGCGCGTTGCCAAGGGTTACCCCAAAGCCGCGTTCCAGCGGGCTGATCGTAAATTTTCCGTAGTCCCGGGATTCATCCACCCGTTCTACTTTTGGTGTTACCATTTCCATAATTCCTGCCACGGTTACCCCTAACCAGTCTATCTCATTCAGAAAGACTACTAGATCTAAGATTAGCGCGAGTAATATTCAACGATCAACTGTTCGTTGAGGTTACCGTCAATTTCAGAGCGTTCCGGCAGGCGCAGCATGCGACCATTCAAATTAGTCAGATCGCGAGCCAGCCAGGTGGGAACATTGCGACCTTCAGCCTCTTCGCGAAGGTTCTTAAAATAAGTGCTGTCTTTCGATTGATCGCGAACGCTGATCACATCGTCCACTTTCACACCCAGCGAAGGGATGTCAGCACGCGCGCCATTGACCAGAAAATGGCCGTGGTTCACCAGGATGCGAGCCTGTGAGCGGCTTGACGCGAAACCCAGGCGATAAACAACATTGCTCAGGCGGGTCTCGAGGATCGTCAGCAGGTTCATACCTGTCAAGCCGCGCATGCGCAGCGCCGTGCCGTAATAGCGGCGGAACTGGCGTTCATACACGCCGTAGACACGGCGGGCTTTTTGTTTGGCACGCAGCTGCTTGGCATAGTCAGATTCACGTCCCGGTCGGGCGGAAGCCGTCTTGCCATGCTGGCCAGGCGGATAACCGCGCTTTTCAAAGGCACATTTCGGGGTAAAGCAGCGCTCACCCTTCAAAAACAGTTTCTCACCTTCGCGGCGGCATAATCGACAAACAGCGTCAGTATATCTTGCCATAATATTATTCCTTTTTCCTAAATTACACGCGGCGCTTCTTGGGTGGGCGGCAGCCGTTATGGGGCACTGGCGTCAGATCTGAGATCATGCGCACTTTGATGCCTAATGACTGCACAGCACGAATGGCTGCTTCACGTCCCGGACCAGGTCCCTTAACGAAAAGTTCAACTTCCTGAATGCCCATGCCCTGGGCGACCTTGATGGTCTGCTCGGTGGCCATTCGGGCGGCAAATGGGGTGCTCTTGCGCGAACCTTTAAACCCAGCCGAACCGCTACTGCCCCAGCAAACAGTGTTGCCCTGCAGATCAGTCACGGTCACAATGGTATTATTAAAGGAGGCAAATACATGCACCTGCCCTGTCGAAATCTGGCGCTTCACTTTACGGGAACTCGTGGTTCGTCGCGCGGTTTTTGCTTGTTTAGCCATAATTCTTCCTCACTAATCAATCATCTCTGACTTACCTTGCTTTGGGGGCCGCTGGGGAAAAAGGGAGGAACCCCGCCCAAAACTCAGGCATTGGTCAGTCCAATGCTACTTCTTGGTAGCGCCCTTGCGGCGACCGCGCCCAGCAACTGTCTTCTTGGGACCTTTGCGCGTGCGCGAGTTGGTGCGGGTGCGTTGACCACGCAGAGGCAGGTTGCGGCGGTGGCGCATGCCGCGATAACAGCCAATTTCAACCAGGCGCTTGATATTCATCTGAACTTCGCGGCGCAGATCGCCTTCGACCTTCAGGTTTTGGCCAATATAATCACGCAGCTTCGACACTTCATTTTCAGGCATGTCTTTAACACGGATATCAGGATCAACACCTGTGGCTGCCAAGATGTCATCAGCAGTCTTCGGGCCGATGCCGTAGATATAACGTAAACCAATCTGGATGCGCTTGTTGCGCGGTAGGTCAACACCTTCAATACGAGCCATGTTCTAATCCTTTATCCTTGTCGCTGTTTGTGGCGCACATTCGTGCAAATAACATAAAGACGACCGTCACGTTTAACGATCTTACAGTTTTTACAGCGTTTTTTTATTGAAGCTGATACTTTCATCAGTCGTTCTCCTTCTAATTACCGCAAATTTCTAATTATAGTATTTACCCGATCTTTATGCAAGACCGTTTTTATAATTCCGTCAGCACATACGGCCGATCTTTAGTGATCGCGATCGTATGTTCCTGGTGCGCTGTGAGCGATCTGTCCTTCGCGATCACCGTCCACTGGTCCCGCAGGACGCGTGTCTCACGCGTGCCGACCAGCACCATCGGTTCCACCGCGATGGTCATGCCCTCCCTCAACAGCATCCCCTGCCCCTTCACCCCATAATTGGTGAAGTCATGCGGGGCTTCATGCATCTGCCTGCCCACACCATGACCGGTGTAGGTATGTGTGCAGAAGAAACCATTACTTTCCACATACGCCTCAATTGCCGACCCGACGTCCCCGGCACGGTTGCCAGGCACCATCAGTTCGATCGCAATTTCCAGCGCTTTTTGGGTGACGTCAATCAGCTTTTGGGCCTGCGCCGAAATCTCACCCACACCCACCGTGAACGCCGAGTCGCCCACATATCCCTGATACACCGTACCGCAGTCCACCGAGATGATGTCGCCTTCCTGGAGCTTGCGCTTTCCCGGAATGCCGTGCACCAGTTCTTCATTGATGCTCGTGCAGATACTCGCCGGATATGGCTTCACGAAGCCGTCACCATAGTTTTTAAAGGGCGAATACACTCCCATTTTGCGCTGGTGAGCCTCGGCGACCTCGTTCAGTTCGCCGGTGGTCACACCCGGAGCAATGGCCGCTTTGACTGCTGCCAATGTCTGCGCATTGATGCGGCCTGCTTCGCGCATGATCGCGATTTCTGCCGCCGATTTAATGTTCACCTGCCGTTCAGTCCAGTTCACTGCCTAACCGCTTTCAGCAGGTCTTCAGTAACCCTGTCGATGTCTTGTGTGCCATCAACTTCTACCAAAACGCCTTTATTCCGATAGTATTCGATCAGCGGAGAGGTCTGTTGATAATAGACATCAATGCGATGCCTTACCGTCTCAGCCTTATCGTCATCCCGCTGATAGAGCGGGCTGCCGTCCACATCATCGAACCATTTCACCTTGGGCGGATTGTTCGTCGCGTGATAAACACGTCCCGACTGGCTCATCCAGCGTCCGCTCAGGCGTTCCACCAGCGTCTCATTCGGCACGCTGATGAATGGCGCTACCGACACCCTGTGACAGGTCTCTGCCAGCATCTTCTCCAGCGCTTCCGCCTGGGCAGGCGTGCGCGGAAAACCATCCAGAACCGCGCCTTTCTCACAATCAGGCCGTGAAATACGTTCTTTCACCATCCGGATCGTCACATCATCCGGCACCAGCTCACCCTTCACCATGAAGGTATGCGCCAGTTTGCCCAGTTCCGTCTCACGACTGAGGTTGTCGCGGAACAGATCGCCGCTTGATACGTGCACCAGCCCCATTTTTTCGGCCAAGACCTTAGCCTGGGTGCCTTTGCCAGCCCCTGGAGGGCCAAGCATCACGATGTAAGTGGCTTTCTCGTTCACAACTTCCTCAACCTGCTTAGCTGATTAACCGATCGTCATAACCATGCATGCGCAGTTCAGTTTCAATTAACTGGACCGTGTCACGGATGGTGCCAACCACGATTAATAAGCCCGAAGCC
The DNA here is from genome assembly GCA_012729755.1 of Chloroflexota bacterium. Lineage (GTDB taxonomy): Bacteria > Chloroflexota > Anaerolineae > Anaerolineales > Anaerolineaceae > Mesolinea. Next base: position 11,014 of record JAAYCN010000021.1, read on the forward strand.
GCCATCAAAATGCTGCCGCCTGAGTTCGGGAAGATCGCGCTGAAAATATAAGGCAGCACCGCTACCAGGCCTAAAAAGACCGCGCCAGGCAGGGTAATGCGCCGCTGCACGCGGGTCAGATAGTCCTGCGTCGGCTTGCCTCGCACCACGCCAGGGATCTGCGCGCCTTGTTTCTTCAGGTTTTCGCCGTAGCTCTGCTGCGCGAACAACACGTCAGTGTAGAAGAACGCGAACAGCACCACCAGGATGAAGAACATCAGCGGATACCAGCCGGTCTGAGCGCCAAAGGCCTTAAAGACCCATTCCGCGAACGACACCTTCTCCGGATGCGGATCAGGGCTCTTGATAAAGAACGATGCCAGAATCGACGGGAACGTCAGGAACGATTGCGCGAAGATGATCGGGATCATTCCCGCCATATTCACCATCAAAGGCAGGTTGCTGCGTACCGGCATCGACATACGGTTGCCGATTCGGCGGCCAGGGAACATCACCGGCACGTTGCGGCGGCCTTGCGTCACATAGACGATGACGAAAATTACCAGCACTAAAATCAGCAGCACGATCGCGAACATATACCACGGCTCTTTATTGCTGATCATCTGGGCGATGCCCTGCGGCATGCGCGAAACAATACCCGAGAAGATGATCAGCGACAGGCCCTGGTTGCGCAAGCCAAATTCCGAAATCAACTGGCCGATCCAGATGCCAAACATTGTGCCTGCTACCATGGCGATAATCGCCGTCACGGTCGGCAGCAGGTTGGCGCCGCTGAAGCCCCAGTTGCTCAAAATTGAGCCACGGATCATGCTGTTGAAAATATTGATCTGGCCAAAAGCCGAAAGCAGCGCCATCGGGATCGTCAGAATCAACGTCCATTTTTCCATCCACTTGCGGCCTTCGCGCGGATCATCCTTCATCATCTTTTCAAGTGACGGGATCACCGGCTGCAAAAGCTGCAGGATGATTTGGGCGGTAATATAAGGGTATACACCCATCGCCAGGATCGAGAAACGCGACACGGAGCCGCCCGAGAGCAAGTCAAGCAACCCGATCAGGTTACCAGCCGCACCGGTTTGATTAGTCAACTGGGCTAACATGGCGCGGTCAACACCAGGAACGGGAATGTTAGCTGCCAGCCGATAGATACCCAACAGCAACAGCGAGATTAGCAGTTTGTTGCGGATATCTTCTGATTTCCACAAATAGCGCCAGGACGATCGTTTCATCTAAAATCTCCTTTTGGGTTAGGCGATGTCGATGGTTTCAACACTGCCGCCAGCTTTTTCAATCTTCTGGCGTGCGCCCTCGGTAATTTTATGGGCTTTCACTTTCAAAGCCACGTCGATTTCACCACGTCCCATAATCTTGATCGGCTTGTGTTCGTCTTTCAACAGACCAGCCTCTTTCAATGATTCAGGGGTTACATCGCTGCCAGCCTTGAACACCTTCAGGTTGTCCAGGTTGACTTCTGAATAGCGGGTGCGATTGAGCGGGGTGAAACCTTCACCACGCATGAAAGGCAGCTTGCGGAAGATCGGCAGGTTGCCGCCCTGGTGGTACATTCTTACGCCGCCACCACTGCGGGCGCTTTGACCTTTGGTGCCGCGCCCGGATGTTTTTCCAGCGCCGCTGCCAGGTCCTCGACCAATGCGCTTGCGATCCTTCTTCGAACCCTCATTGGGTTTAAGATCATGTAGTTGCATTACTTCTTCTCCTCAGCTGCTTCTTCCACGACCACCAGGTGCGAAACCTTGTTGATCATGCCGCGAATGACAGCATTATCCTCATGCACCACGACATCGTTCACTTTGCGAAAGCCGAGCGCTTTGAGAGTCCGCTTGGTCCGTTCGGTATAACCGATCCCGCTCTTTTTCAGCGTGATGGTCAGTTGCTTGCCTGCTTTCTTAGCCATTCTTCCTCCGGTCCCAATACGGGGTGACGTCCACCAGGTCCTTGCCGCGTTCGGCAGCAACGACCTCGGGAGATTTCAGTTGAGAAAGCGCGTCAAAGGTAGCCTGAACGATGTTGAGCATGTTGTTTGAGCCCAATGATTTGGTCAGAATATCCTTAATGCCGGCCGCTTCACAAACGGCACGCACACCACCAGCCGCGATAACACCCGTACCAGCCGAAGCAGGTTTGAGCAACACTTTAGCGCCACTTTGGGTGCCCAAAACCTCGTGGGCGATGGTTGTGCCCAACAGGCTGACCTTGTGCATATTCTTGTGAGCGCGTTCAGTCGCTTTGCGCATCGCGTCCGGAACAGCACCAGCCTTGCCGATGCCCAGGCCGACATTACCGTTATTGTCACCAACCACCAGGGTCACCCGGAAGCTGAACCGACGGCCACCCTTGACAACTTTCGCCACGCGAGCGATGTCGATGACACGTTCGTCATATTGTTGTTCTAAAGTCGAAAAATCTTCCATCAATACCTCAGCTTAGAATTCCAGCCCGCCCTTGCGAGCGCCTTCGGCCAGGGATTTCAGCCGGCCAGTGTAATAGTAACCGCCGCGATCCATCACCACGCTCTTAATGCCCTTGGCGATGGCGCGTTTGGCAACTTCCTGACCAACCAGGTTGGCCTGTTCAAGCTTGCTTTTGCCCTTCACAGCGTCACGCAGACCGGTGTCAACCGATGAGGCTGAAACCAGCGTAGTGCCGCTATGGTCATCGATCACCTGAACGTAAATCTCTGTGATGCTGCGAAAAACATTCAGGCGAGGTCGCTCAGGCGTACCGAAGATCTTCTTGCGCACGCGCGCGTGGCGGTGCAGTCGGTTTGCGTTTCTTGATTTCTTTGCCATTGTTACCTCTACTTGCCAGTCTTTCCAGCTTTACCAGCTTTCAGTTTCACGAACTCACCCTGATAGCGGATTCCCGTACCGTGGTAGCGTTCGGGCGGTCTGACTTCCCGCACGTCCGAGGCGATCTGGCCCACCTGTTGGCGGTCGTGGCCCATCACCTTGATCGTGTGAGTCTTGGTGTCAGCTTCAAAGGTAATCCCTTCAGGGGCTGGGAACTTGACCGGATGGGAGTAACCCACATTCAGGATCAAATTTTTGCCACTGACTTCAGCCTTGTAACCAACACCGTTGAACTCCAATACGCGCACAAAACCCTTATCACAGCCGACAATCATGTTGTTCAGCAAGGCGCGGGTCGTTCCATGCAACGCGCGGATGCGTGGTTCGTCATTAGGACGTTCCACATGGATCATCCCATTATCAATCTTGATGGCGATTTCAGGGCTGAATGACCGCGTTAAGGTACCTTTTGGGCCTTTCACAGTCACCTGCTGACCATCAATTTTCACTTCCACACCCTTCGGCAGGGTAATGGGCAGTTTACCAATTCGCGACATGTCTAACCTCCTACCAGACCTTGCAGAGAACTTCACCGCCCACGCCAATCTTGCGCGCGCGTTGGCCGGTCATAATTCCCTTCGGGGTCGATAAAATCGCGATACCAATGCCCGAAAGAACCCAGGGGATCTCATCACGTGAGGTGTACACGCGACAGCCAGGGCGGCTGACGCGCTGTAGGCCGGTGATGATCGGGCGGCGGTGGCGGCGTTCGCCAATGTATTTTAGCTTCAGTTGCAGCACTTTCGTGCCCTCAACCTTGCCATCGACGAGTTCATAACTCTCCAGATAGCCTTCCTCTGTCAGAATTCGGGCTAATTCTGCTTTGAGTTTCGAATTAGGCATCGCAACAAGGCTCTGTCCAGCCATGGCCACATTGCGGATGCGGGTCAACATATCGGCAATAGGATCTGTCATTGTCATAATCTTCCTCCAGGTCGAATTACCAAGATGATTTGGTTACACCAGGGATCTTTCCCTGTAGTGCTAATTCTCTAAAGCAAATGCGGCAAAGACCGAACTTGCGGATATAGCCGCGGGGGCGACCGCAAACGCGGCAGCGATTGACCACACGACCAGGATATTTACGCCGCATTTCGCGGTAGATCATACTCTTCTTAGCCATTTGTTTCCTTTCTGAAGGGCATGCCAAACTTGCTCAGCAGCTCCCTGGCGTGGTCATCATTCTCAGCGGTGGTAACAATGCTGACTTCCATGCCGCGCAACTTATCAATCTTGTCGTACTGAATCTCAGGGAAGATCAGCTGCTCATTCAGGCCCAGGGTATAGTTTCCACGGCCGTCAAATGAATCAGCCGAAATCCCACGAAAGTCACGCACACGCGGTAAAGCGATATTGATCAGGCGGTCTAAAAATGCCCACATTTTCGCTCCGCGCAGGGTAACCTTGACACCAATTTGGCGTCCTTCACGCAACTTGAAGTTCGAAATGGCTTTGCGGGCTGCGATAATCACAGGTTTCTGTCCAGTGATGATCGTCAGGTCGTTAACTGCCGCTTCGAGGGCTTTCGGGTTGTCCAGTGCCTCACCGACACCGATGTTGACCACCACTTTTTGAATGCGCGGGGTCTGCATCACATTGTCGAGGCCCAGTTCCTTGAAAAGCGCTGGCGCAATCTCTTTTTTGTATTGTTCTTGTAATCTGTTCATTTCAACTCACTTGCGCCTTACTTGTTCGTCGTTTTCTTGGCGGCAGGCTTCCTGGCGGCAGGGGCCTTTTCGGCTGTTGCCTTTGCGGCGGCAGCTTTTTTGGTCGTTTTCTTCTCGCCAGCCGGTTTGCTCGCCGGGGTCTTCTTAGCCGCGGGTTTGTCAGCTTTCGCGGCAGGTTTTTTGGCAGCAGTTGCTTTATCAGCAACGGTGCGTTTTGAAATTCGCGTCTTGGTTTCCTTCCCGCTCGTTTCAGTTACCAACTGCACATTCGAGATATGCACCGGCGCCTCAAACTCCATAATGCCTGAGGGCAACGTTTTGTCGCCGCGCTGCTGTTGCTTCTGATGCTTTTTGACCATATTGACGCCCTGCACGACCACACGCGACTCTTTCGGCATAACCCGAATCACCTCGCCGATTTTATCGACATCGGCTTTGTCTCCGCGCATCACGCGCACTCGATCACCTTTACGAATAGTTTGTTTCATATTGACTCTTCCTTCATCAATGGCTACAGAACTTCCGGAGCCAAAGAAACAATTTTCATAAAGCCTTTTTCACGCAATTCGCGCGCCACAGGCCCGAAAATACGCGTGCCTCGTGGGTTCACACCGTCGTTATCCAGAATGACAGCCGCATTGTCATCGAAACCAATGCTTGAGCCATCCGGACGGCGATATTCTTTGCTCGTGCGAACGATCACGGCTTTCACAATTTCGCTCTTCTTCACCGACGCCTGGGGTGAAGCAACCTTGACAGTACACAAGATGATATCTCCCACATAGGCGTAGCGGCGGTTCGTGCCGCCAAAGACGTGAATCACCAACAATTCACGTGCGCCGGTGTTGTCTGCTACTACTAATCGAGACTCTACCTGGATCATTTCGTCTCCCCTTCATCGGCTTCCGCCTCAATAGCCTCAACAGCTTCTTCAACGGGTGTTTCGGCTTCCACAGCCTCGATATCTGCCGCGGCGATCGCGTCCATTTCGCCTTCCTGGCGAACTTCGACCTTGATTATCTCTTCGACCACCCAGCGTTTGGTGCGTGAGATCGGGGCGCATTCAACAATGCGCACCTTGTCGCCCACATTGCAGCCAATTTCATCATGCGCCACGAAAGTGTTCGTGCCGCGCACGACCTTGTGATACAGGGGGTGCTGAAAAGTTCGCGCGACCTCTACCTTGACGGTCTTGTCCATCTTATTGCTTTTGACGGTTCCGATAAGTCGTCGTCGATTGTTCATTTCTTGCCTTCCTTCTCTTCCTTGCCACGCTCAGCCAAAATGGTCTCGAGACGTGCGATCAGGCGACGGGTTACCTTGAAGCGGCTGTGATCAGTCAGCTGACCAGTCACCATCTGGAACCGCAAATTCATCAGTTCCTGCCTTGAATCTAAAATCTGTTTCTTAATCTCTTCAGTAGAGAGGTTGCGTACTTCTTTTGCGTTCATTAACCTTCTCCTACATTCTCTTTGGTCACAATCTTAGTCCGCAGACCAAGCTTGTAGCGTGCGCGTTCCAGGGCTTTCATGGCTTCGTTGCCTTCAGTGCCACCCACCTCAAACAGGATGCGGCCAGGGCGAATCACGGCGACCCAGTGGTCAACCGCGCCTTTACCTTTACCCATACGGGTTTCAGCGGCGCGCTTCGTATAAGGCTTGTCAGGGAAGACCCTGATCCAAACCTTGCCGCGGCGTTTCATCTCGCCGACGATCGCACGGCGCGCGGACTCAATCTGGCGCGCGGTCAGATAGCCGCATTCCATCGATTTCAGCCCGATTTCGCCGAAGTTTACCTCAGCGCCGCGCTGGGCTTTGCCTTTCATGCGACCGCGCTGCATCTTACGATATTTAACTCTCTTTGGCATCAACATAATCTACTTCCTCACTGTATCCTGATCCTGACATTTACTCGCTGATATAGACACCTTCGGTGGCTTCGACCTTCTCTTCAGCCTGGTTCATGACGATGCCTTTATAGATCCAAACCTTGATGCCGATCTGACCAAAAGTAGTCTTCGCGGTGGCCTTGGCGAAGTCGATGTCAGCGCGCAATGTCTGCAGCGGAACACGGCCTTCACGCAGGGTAACCCGACGGGCCATTTCAGCGCCCGAGAGACGTCCCGAGACAGAGATCTTGATGCCGCCCGCGCCCTGGCGCAAAGCCTGTTGAATAGCGCGTTTCATCGCGCGGCGGTAGCTGATGCGGCGTTCGAGTTGGCCGGCGATGTTCTGCGCGACCAGATACGCGTCAGTATCAGCTGATTTGATCTCTTTAACTTCAAGATCGATTTTCTTGCCGGTCAGGGCTTCCAGTTCCTGGCGCAAAACCTTGACACTCTCGCCCTTGCGGCCGATCAGAATGCCAGGTTTAGCGGTATGCAGCGACACCTTCACCTTGCCCGGGTAGCGTTCAATTTCGACCCCAGACACGCCAGCTCGCTCGGCTTCTTTGAGCATCAGTTTGCGGATCTCTAAATCCTGATGCAGTTGCTCAGTGTAATCTTTGCCTTCAGCGTACCAGCGGCCTAACCAGGGCTTGTTGATGCCCAGTCGAAACCCAATTGGATGTACTTTACGACCCATAATGACTCCTTACCTTTACTCGACTTCGCGCAAAATGACGGTGATATGAGAATTTCGTCTCAATTGTGGCTTGAAACGGCCGCGGGCGCCAAATAAACGCCACTTGCGGGTGGGAGCCTCATCAGCGTAAATCTTGTAAACCACAAGATCGTCACGGCTGACTCCAAAATTCTCTTCCGCGTTTGACATCGCGGAGTAAATCAGCTTGCGCAGCGGTGCGGCGGTCTTGTTGGGGGTCAGCGATAGAATACCTAACGCCTCCACAACCCTCTTGCCTCTCACCAGATCAACCACCAGGCGAGCCTTCTGGGCTGACGTGTCGAGGTTGGTCAAACGAGCGGAAATTTCTTGTGCCATTCAATCACCTCTTACTTCGATGCTTTTTCCGAGACGTGTCCGCGGAACCAGCGAGTAGGGGCAAATTCGCCCAGGCGATGCCCAACCATATTCTCGGTCACATAGATCGGCACATGGCGGCGGCCGTCATGCACAGCGATGGTGTGGCCGACCATCTGGGGGAAGATGGTTGAGGCGCGGCTCCACGTGCGGATGACTTTCTTCTCGCCCTTGGTGTTCATCTCTTCAATTTTCTTCAACAGTTTGGGCGCAATGTATGGCCCTTTTTTCAATGATCGCGACATAATTCTCGTCCTTTTCTTTCAATGACCGCTTACTTGCGCTTCGCTTTTGAGCGGTGGCGGACAATCATGGCATCCGTCCGTTTATTAATACGGGTCTTATAACCCAGCGCCGGCTTGCCCCATGGGGTTTTCGGACCTGGCATACCGACTGAGCTGCGGCCTTCACCGCCACCATGCGGATGGTCGCGGGGAGACATCGCCGTACCACGCACCTCTGGGCGCAGGCCCATGTGGCGCTTGCGGCCAGCCTTGCCCAGCTTGATATTGCTGTGTTCCACATTGCCGACCTGACCGATGCTCGCGCTGCACTCCTGCAAAACCAGGCGAACCTCGCCCGAAGGCATACGCAGGTGCGCGTACTTGCCTTCTTTTGCCAGCAGCTGAGCGCTCGACCCAGCCGAACGGCCGATCTGCGCGCCTTTGCCGGGCTGCAGTTCAATCGCGTGCACGGTTGTACCAATCGGAATATTCGCCAGAGGCAGGTTGTTGCCGGGGCGGATTTCAGCGCTGGGGCCAGACATGAGCGTGTCGCCAACTTTGACGCCAATCGGCGCGATGATGTAACGCTTCTCACCGTCAGCGTAAGTCAGCAGAGCTAAACGGGCAGTGCGGTTCGGGTCATATTCAATCGCGCTGACGCGGGCAGGAATGCCGAGTTTATCACGGCGAAAATCCACAATACGGATCTGGCGCTTCGAGCCGCCGCCACGATGGCGAACGGTCACACGACCCAACGAGTTGCGTCCCGCGTTGTTATTCTTGTGAACTACCAAGCTGCGCTCGGGGCGAGTCTTGGTAATCTCTTCAAAGGTATAGCTGGTCTTGTGTCGTTGACCAGGAGTCTTTGGTTTATAGATTTTGACGGCCATTACTCGACTCCTTCAAAAATCGGAATGCGATCTTCCGGCACCAGTGTCACAATAGCTTTTTTATAGCCAGCTTTGCGTACGGTCAGGCGGCGGCTTTTGCCGTTCTTGCCTGACTTGGCAGGAAGATTAATCACGTTTACTTTCACCACGGTGACGTCGAAAGCGGTTTCCACGGCAGTCTTGATTTGCTCGCGGGTGGCATGGCTCGACACCTCAAAAACATACTGGTGCAGCTTGCCAGCCTGATAGTTCGACTTTTCAGTCACAACCGGGCGACGCAGGATATCAAAAACAGTATTGTTCATTCTGCTTCACCTTCCTATCCCAGATAACTCTTGATCACATCCAGTGAAGCAAGCGGGATGATTACTTTTTCATAGCGCATCAGATCGCGAACGTTCAGGTAATTCGCCAGCAGGAGTTTGCTGTCAGCCAGGTTGCGTCCGCTGCGGATGGCATCGGTATAGCTTTCGCTCTTATCAGGGATCAGGATCAGAGCGCGATCCTCACCAGCCAGCGCTTTCACCGCCTTGGCCATCTCAGATGACTTATGGCTTGGCAGTGCCAGGTCCGCTACCATCACGATCGCTGAATTATTGGCTTTCACGCTCAACGCGGAGCGCAGAGCGGCCCGGCGCATTTTCCTGGGCATGTCCTGACTGTAGTCGCGCGGCTTGGGGGTGTGAACACGGCCGCCGCCTACCCATTGCACGGCGTTCGTGCTGCCCTGGCGTGCGCGGCCAGTACCCTTTTGTTTCCAGGGCTTGCGTCCGCCGCCAGCCACCTCACCACGACGCTTTGTGCTATGAGTGCCCAATCGGGCATTAGCCATCTGGCGCAGGTAAGCCTGATGCATCAAATCCACATTGATCTTCACCGCGAAAATCTCGTCCGGCAGTTCAACGGTGGAGGATTTTTCACCTTTTAAGTTATAAACATCGACCTTCATGATTTATCTCCATTCACCATTACTGCTTGCGAGCTTCGCGAATGATCACAGTCGAACCCTTGGCTCCAGGAACCGAGCCGTGTACCGCGATCAGATTACGCTCCGCGTCGACCATGGCGACACGAATATGCGAGGAGGTCACTCTGACATTGCCCATATGTCCAGGACCGCGTTTTCCTTTGAAGACACGCCCGGGGGTCGTGGTGGCGCCGCTCGAGCCAGGCGAACGCTGGCGGTCAGACTGACCATGCGTGCGCACTCCACCACCAAAACCATGGCGTTTCATCGCGCCGGCGAAGCCCTTGCCCTTGCTCGTGCCAATGACGTCCACATAATCGCCATCCGCGAACACTGAGGCTTTCAGTTCGTCGCCAGCTTTGATATCATCAATTTTCTTGGTGCGGAATTCACGCAGAACACGCACGGGAGGGAGGTTGTTCACTTTGAGATGCCCGAGTTCAGCCTTGCTGACCCGCTTGGGCTTTATCTCTCCGAAAGCCAGTTGCACGGCGGAATAACCGTCAGCTTCGGGTGTCTTCACCTGAGAGACAAAACAAGGCCCAGCTTCGATTAACGTAACCGGTATGGCAGCGCCATTACCATCGAAGATCTGGGTCATTCCGATCTTTCTTCCAATCAGCCCTTTAAACATTCTATTCTCCTGTTTTATTAATCACCTTTGCGAGACTGTCAGCTTGGGCTGGCTGCATCATCTCCGCACAATCCAGTTAACCTGCCCTCATGTAGCTGTCTGCCCACTTCGGCCGGCTCTTAGATTGTCTGTTGTAAAAACTTGCCCGTTTTAAGGGCAACCTGCAAAGTCTACCACATCGCTCTTGCCAACGCAAGAGCAAAATGGCTAACTTTGCGGATTTTAGAGTATTCTGTGCCAACAGGAATTAGCTGTTGCCAACGTCAGCTATCTTACCAAAGAATCCTTCGTTTGAACAGCGAAATCGAACAAAATAAGGCATCTTTTCCAGTAGAGACGAACTTCCATGTTCGTCTGCTTTTCCATTCTGAAACGAAAAGGCTCAAGGTGACACGAGTTTACACCCGACGAAACAATGAGCGAGACTGAAGAGGGTGTTTCGATATGTTCTCTGAACTCCTCATCGCCTGCCAATATCCGTAGCGCTCGGAGTGAAACCCCAACCCGTTGCCACCCCACAGTGCTTATTTCCATAAGGCGTGCTAAATCCAAACAGCTTTAAGTGCACCTGATTTTCGGAAGTCTTCCATAAAAATAAGTGGCGATTATCCTGGAGCAATAAAACAGCCTGACTTCCCTCAACCCTGCCTCGTCCCATCTGCGCGCTCTCACCAAAAAAAGAGGGCTTGTCCGAGCCCTCTCATCTATCAACTGTTTTCAACCTAATGTTCCGCCCCACCAACCGCGAAAATATCATCCGGATGGTCAATAATCGCCTGCACAGCGATCTCGATGCCGCGGGCGATTTGCTCGCTTGACAGCGAAGGCGTGTTCGGCCGATTCAACACTTGTTCCGTCGTAAACGGCACGTGCATAAAGCCGCCTCTCATTCCGGGGAAGCTCTTATGAATATGGTAAAGCACTCCATACATGATGTGATTGCACACATAAGTGCCTGCCGTGTTCGAGACGCTTGCCGGGATGCCTTCCGCCTTCATCGCTGCCACCATTGCCTTAATCGGCAGCATCGAGAAATATGCCGGCTCTCCATCCTCAAAAATGACCTGGTCAACCGGCTGGTTGCCTTCATTATCCGGAATACGTCCGTCATCGATATTAATCGCTACCCGCTCGGGGGTCATGTCAAATCGGCCGCCAGCCTGCCCAATGCAGAACACGACATCCGGCTGGTGCTCTTCCATCGCTGCCAACGCAGTAGCGATTGACTTGCCAAACACAGTTGGAATCTCAACTTTAATAATCTCAGCCTCAAAAAGCTCCGGCCTTACCAACTTGACTGCCTCAAGCGCAGGGTTGATTTTTTCTCCGCCAAAAGGATCAAAAGCGGTCAACATGATCTTCATTTTTTCCTCCTCACTGGTTCGCTAAATAATAAATTGGGTTGTTTGTATTGCTATCAGCTGCGGTTGAGTTGTAAAATGAAATACACATCTGAACAATCCTCAAAAAATGGAACTTGCGCAGAAAAACCACAGAAATATCAAAAATGATTATAATTCACCTTGAAGCTTTTCGCTATCCTGTCAATGGATTCCTTTACCAAGCTCAGAGCGATTTCACATTGGATCAACCTTGTTTTGTCAGAAGAACGGAGATCGAATGAACCTGTATCGTCACCCTCACATTTGCATACCATCCAAACCAACTAAAGCCGTCGGTCAATTGGCGGTTGAGCTGGCGGGGCTGATCGGTTTCCACAGCCTGGCGTTAGACTTTCCGTTGGTCTCTACCCGTCCTTCCGCGATAGATGACGATTTCAACGTTATCATCCAGCAGGGAACGCGCAAAGCCGAGCGAAAACCCGAATGCCTTTCGCTTTGGATTGAGCGCGAAAGCGACGTAGAAGAGATGATTGAGGATATCGCCAGCGATTTTGGCGCATTCTTTCCCATCGTTTCCCGATCTTCCGCCGCGCCCGTGCCAGAGTCGTTCGTTTTCGCTTCTCAAAGCATCCTCTCCAAACCCGCGCCCGCCAGCGATCCCATTGGCGTCGAAAACTTCCTTCTTCCCGGCCCCTGGCTGAGAGATGAGGATGGCGACTTTTTGCCTGATCTGCTCGACATCTCCCTAGAGATCTCACCCGCCGCAGACGCTGACACCTACGCCGCTGCCGCAGACATTGCCGCTGCGCTTGGCGCGCAAACCACCACTTATCGCTATCCAATAATCGGGACCGACCGGCAGGGCTGCGTCCGCTTTTCGCCTGCCCCTCACCTGCCCCAGGTCAACTGTGTTGGCAGCACGATTATTTTCGAGGGCAAGAAACTCTCAGCCTTCACCGTCAGCCTGCTCAAATTGCTCCTTCCCGATCAGGATGGGCTGACACCCAGTCGTCTCATCGACAAAGACGGGCGCGCCCGCACGACCCTCCCCCTGCAGAAATGGCTTAAACATCTGCATGGCGATCTGACACTGCGCAATACCGATGGCCAGTTCGCCTGGGCGCTCAGCCACCAGGCCGATCTTGATCGCTCAGTCATCTGCCAGTTTAACCCCGACGCGCAGGCTTGGAACACCCGCAACCATCTGCTGGAACCCGCTCAGGTTCAATCGCATAAAGACGACCAGACGGTCTGGCAACTCAAACGCGCTTTTCCCTGGGAAGTTGACCGCTTCCGCAAGCTTTTCTCTCAAAAAGTGCTCAAGCGTGTCAAGCCTGGTGACCATCTTGAGCTCCACGCGGCGTTATCTGAGAGCCAGGCGGTACGCCAGCAGCTCGCGGAGGAACTCCGTCAACAGGTCGCCAGTCGTGGCGCTACCGCCGACATCCGTATCATTTCAGCTTATAAGCAGGGTTATAGCTGGTTGGACGAGTACGTCGCTCCGAAATTACAGGCGCTTGCTGACCTCGATCACCTCATCATTCTCTACAAACCTTACCTGCCTCCGGGAAAAACCGAGTTTCTCGAAGAAGACGGCGCCACGCCAAAGATCACTTCAGAGCGCGTCGATGACCCTGACCACTGGTTCGACCTGCCGATCCGCCCGTTGCAGGAACTTTATCCAATCGATGACACGCTCGCCCGCAGCCTTAAAATGGTTCGCGACCGTATCAGTTTCGAAACCTATCAGGGCTCTGATGATCTCACCTATCAAATTCACGGTTTGGCCAGCGATGGGAGCTGCCTTTTCAGCGAATCACTGAAAGCGGTCTGGTCCGAACGCCCCTATCTGGACCGCTATGCCGACATCGGCAAAGTCCACCCAGCCACCGGCTATCTAAACGCTTCCCTGAATGGCAGTAATTTGTTAAGCGAACGCGTCCCCACCGATCTGGAACTGGTCTGGGACGTTTACCAGGCGGAAGTTCTGCCGGCGGTAACCGATTATCTGCTCAAGCAAAACAAAGGCCGTCTCCTCGCCGCCAACCAGCCTTTCTTCTCCAAACTCGAGCTCAGGCTGGATGTTTCAGAACCCGATTTTGACCTTCCCAGCCGCACTGACCGCGTCTCCTCGCTCGACGCCATGCATGAAGACCTCTACTTTGTCGGTCTCGACTATTTCCGCACGCTCGGGCTGCGGCTGGCTAACGAAAAAATCACCAGCCCAGGGCTTGTTTTGCCCATCCTTCGCAACCGGGTAGGCAAACCAAAATTGACGGTTAAGCTGACCATTCCAAAATCAAAGACCCCGCTGATTCTCAGGTCAGGCAAGATTATTCAAAAACCTCTTGACCCTGGCCAGGTTTCCCTGTCGATCAGTCAGATTCAAAAAACAGAGCAGGGGCTCAAGCTGTCGCTCTCCATTAAAGCGCCCGAAAAGCTCAAACCCGTTTTAAAGCAATACGGCAAGTTAATTGAAAGCAGCCGCCTCACCAATTCGCTGGCTGAAACCGGCATCTCCGAAATTGCCGGCACACTCAACAGCAAAGCCTTCCGCGGCTGGCGGTTGCCAGACCCGCAGCCCAAACGCCGTAAGGTGCGCGCGTTGCTGCCAGAAGATTTTCACATCCCTCAGACAGAGGTGGTTGGTTACGCCCAATACCTGCGGTTGATTCAGCAGGTCCAGCGTGTGCCCGGCTTGCGGGTCGTGCCTGTCGCCGAAAGTTACCAGGGACGTGTCATTCACGCTATCGAGATCCGTCCCCAAACCCGCGGTTGGCTGCCGCGGGTTAAGTGGATCACCGCCCAACCTTCCATTTATATCAACGCCCGCCATCACGCCAACGAGGTTTCCAGCACGATCACCAGCTTCAATCTGGCCAAAACCCTGGCGGGTGATCAGAGCCTGCGTGAGCAGACAAAAAACCTCAATATCGTTTTGGTACCCTTCGAAAACGCTGACGGAGCGGCTATCCATTACGAACTGATGCGTGATAACCCCCGCTGGAAGTTGCATGTCGCCCGCTATAACGCGCTCGGCACCGAAATCGCCCAGGAATACTTCAAAGACGACACCATCCAGACCGAAGCGCTGGCTTTTACCCGAGTTTGGCGCAAGTGGCTGCCCGATGTGATCGTTGATGATCACGGCGTGCCCACCCACGAGTGGGATCAACCCTTCTCGGGCTACACTTCGCCCTGGTTCAAAGGTTTTTGGTTGCCCCGCGCGCTGCTCTATAGCTACTTCTTCCATATTAAAGACGAACGCTTCGAGGGCAACCTGCTCCTCAACAAAGCCGTCGAACACGTTGTCGCCCAATCGCTTAAGACTGACGAGCGCATCATCGCCCTGAACAAAGACTGGCGCAACCGCTTTTACACCTTCGCGAACAAGTGGCTGCCCAGCCTCTTCCCAGCGAACTACTATGAAGACATGATTTCATACTGGATTCCCTCGCCTTACTCCATGGCACACAACTATGCGGCGGTTAGATACCCCTGGGTTACTTCGGTCAGCTTCGTTTCTGAAGTCTCCGATGAAACAGCCCAGGGCGATTATCTGGCTCTGTGTGCTCTGGCTCATTACAACCACGATATCGCTATTCTCAAGATGCTTTCCGAAACGGCGGTAATCACGGATAGAACCAACCAGACTGAAACACATGGGGGACAACTGGTGTGGAAGCGCAAACGACCTGTTATCTGTAAACACGCAGGAAAAGAACAGGGATAATCAGGAGGAGGTGGCACTAAATAATTGCGTATCTTGCTCTAAAGATTTGGATCTATTTTTACGGAGGAATGAATGATTAAATTATTAGGTGTTTTGATTGTCATTCTCGGCTTTGCCCTCAAGCTCGATTCAATTCTAATCATTGTCGCTGCCATGGTGGTAACGGCTTTGGTAGGAGGAATTGGGTTCGGTGGCATGCTCGAGACATTAGGTTCGAGTTTCGTCGCTAACCGCGGCATGGCGATTTTCATCATTACCCTGCTCGTCACCGGCACACTCGAACGCAACGGCCTGCGCGAATCAGCCGCGAAACTGATCAGCAAGGTCAAAGGCGCTTCAGCTGGCGCGGTCATTTCAGCATATGCCGTGATGCGTGTGATCTTCGCCGCTTTCAACGTCGGCTTTGGCGGTGTGGCTGGTTTCGTCCGCCCAGTCGTGCTCCCCATGGGACTTGGTGCAGTTAAGTCAAAAGGGTTTGAACCACACGAAGATCATGTTGAAGCGATCAAGGGCCATGGCGCCGGTTCCGAAAACGTAACCTGGTTCTTTGGTCAGGTGCTCTTCATCGGTGGATCCGGTGCGCTGCTGGTTCAGTCAACACTCAAAAACCTTGGCATCGAATCAGATCTGGTTTATCTCTCGAGAGTTGAGATTCCGGTTGCCATCTTCGCCACAATCGTCTATATCATCTACACAATGATTTCAGACCGCAAATACATGCAGCAGTATTATGGATCAAAACCCGCTGCGCCTGTTGCGGCTGAAGGGAAGGAGGCATAACATGGCTGGCTGGTTTAACGCTATTGGTACCTGGCTTTCAAACCCAGAAGTGACGCTTTCGTCCAAACTCCTCGAGCTTCTCTTCCTTGTGATGGGGCTCGTCACCGGTTATGTTGCTTTTAAAAACCTCTTAGACAAAGAAAACCCCAAGCGCTACGGCACTTTCGTTTTCTGGATCACCCTCGCTGTCGTGCTCGCATTTGGCCGCTTCATTAGCCCCATGGTCAATGGCGTGCTCATCCTGATCATGGCGCTGGCTGCTATCCTGCGCCAAGTTGGCGTCGGCAAAACCGAAGGGGTCGACCCGGCATACAGTCAAAAGATGTCAGACCGCTTCGGCTATACCATCTTCATCCCGACCCTGGCGATCGGCTTTTCCGCTCTCGCTTTCGCCCTCCTAACTAAACTCGGCGCGCTGGTCGGCATTGGCTTTGGTGTCTTGCTCGCTATCATCATCCTGATGCTCATGAATCGCGACAACAAGCCCACCACCTTCCTCAATGACTTCACCCGCATGATCGGGCTCATCGGCCCCCTCAGCATGCTTCCCATGCTCCTTGCCTCCCTTGGCGCGATCTTTACCAAGGCCGGCGTTGGCGATGTCATTGCTGAATATGTCGGTAAAGTCATTCCCGAAGGCAATGTTACCGTTGGGTTGATCGTCTTCGCGTTGGCGATGCCCCTCTTCACAATCATCATGGGCAATGCCTTCGCTGCCATCACCGTCATCACTGTCGGTATCGGCTTCCCATTCGTGCTGCAGTACGTCAACAACCCAACCGCCATCGGCATGCTCGCTCTGACCTGCGGTTATTGCGGAACCCTCTGCACGCCAATGGCTGCCAACTTCAATATCGTTCCAGTCGCTTTGCTTGAGATGAAAGACCGCTTTGGAGTAATCAAGAAACAATGGATTCCCGCCATTTTCATTTTGATCTTCCAAATCATTTACATGTTCATCATCAAGTAAGCTGATAGAGTTCGGGGGAAGGCTCGTCCGCCTTCCCCCGTTCCCTGAACCTCGAGGTCTTATGGACAACAAATTGCTGGCTGGGGCCAAGGTAATCATCCATTCCTGGTTAAAAATTCAACCCGGAGAAAAATTCATGATTATTCATGATGACGCGTATCTGCCTGAAGCGGAAGCTCTCAGCCATTACGCCTCACCAATAACCAGTCAGATCAAGCTCGTCAATTTCGATCAATTGCCGGACCTCAATCATCACCTCATCGGCATTTTTGGCAAGGCAGACGCCGCAGTCGGTCTCACAGATTATTCACTGCTTACCACGAACGCCGTTGTCAAAGCTGTTGCCAATGGCATGCGTTACCTTTCCATTCCCCCCATCACGCTGGATGGGCGGTCAATCTTCGCTTACGACTTTATCCAGGAAGATCTCGTCTGGGCGCGCACGCTTGGTCACCAGATACTCGATATCGCTGAAAAAACCGATAACATCCATGTCACCACCGCGGCCGGCACAGATCTCACCTTCCGCTATCACAATCGAAAACCAGGCATAATGAGCGGCGTCACGGATCATTCTGGTGCGGTTGGCTCAGCCAGCTTTGAGTTCTATATCCCCATCGAAGAAGATCAGACCGCCGGTACGCTCATCCTTGATGGCGCCATGGGTCAGCTTGGTCACCTGTCTCAACCTCTCAAACTCACCTATCAGAACGGGAAAATTACCTCCATCGATAATGACCTTGAGGGCGAACGCATGAGAGCCTATATAGACTCCTTTAATGACCAGCGCACCCTCCACGCCTCCGAGTTTGGCATCGGCCTCAACCGTCTCGCTCACTGCCTCGGTCGTTGTTATATTGAAGACGAATCCGCTCTCTCCACCTGCCATATCGGCCACGGCCGCAACCTGACCCTTGGTGGTGTTCTCGATGCCGAAGGCCACTACGACCTCGTCATGCTCAAACCGACCATCCGCTTCGGCTCACGCACGGTGATGGTTGATGGAACACTAACTCTCTAAATCGGAGCGCCATGACCGACAATACCTCCAAATTGTTTTTCGATCCTTCCCTGCCCTATGGATTGCGCGTGCTTAATCTGCCCGTGCCGCTTCACTTTCACGGCATCCAAGTGCAAACCACCAAAAAGACCCTTTTTCGCGACGCGCCGAAGCTTGCCCGTCAATTCAGCGAAATCCTCCCTTCGATTAAGAGCGCTAAATCAAGCGACTCCTATGCCACAATCAGTTTTCAACCTGACGAAAACGGCGTTTTCCGCTATTTTATTGGTCGTCAGACCGGCATCTCAGGCGAACAAAAAGATCTCATTCATGTGACCCTTCAGCCAGGCTTTTACGCCAACCTCAAGGTACGCAGCCGCCCGGGCTGGTTCCTGCCCTATCGCCTCGCCAAACTCAGACAGGGCTTTCATCAAAAATATCTCCCTGATTCCCCCTATCGTCCAAGCGAGCTGATTGACGAAATCGAATATTACAACGCCGAATCCCGCCTGAAATATTTCGAAAAGCCCGCGATGTATCTGCTCTTCCCCCTCGCCAAATAACCTTCTGCGACCACAGCTGAGTTTAATGGACTGGTCACTGGAACAAATTTCCTGTGGCGTTCGTCTTTCTATTAACTGAGAACATTTCGGAGGTCCACATGAAGCATAGATTTTTATCTTTAACGCTGCTCGTCGGTCTCACTTTTTTTGTCACCTGCTGTGCGCCTCAAACAGGATTCACTTCCTCACCCCCATCGCCCACCCCAATCAGCGATCAAGTCAATACACAGCATGAAGACTTCACACAACCTCAACCGCTGTCCCCAGCCGGCGGCAGCCAGAATTTGCCAGACGATTCGCAAACTGACGGCAGCGGCTTACCCCTTAAAACATGGGAAACCATCATTGACACCGCAGTGATCGAAAACATTCAGTGGGAACAGTATACTTCCCCTATTTCCGCGCCAGGGAAAGGCCAAACCGTTAAGATTTCGATTGACATGCCGAGCGGTTGGCTGCCCGCTGAGACTGGCAATCCCGACATGGTATCGCTCTCATCCTTCGGTTCTTTGCCAGGTCAGGCCAACCCCGATTTTCTAAAAATAGACATTGTATTCATGCGCAGAGTTCAGGACTTTACTCTCAGCCCTGCCAGTTTTCTGCTTGAAATTGGTAACACCCAGGCTGAAGCTTCCATTATCGCGAATCAGGAAGGTCAGATGGAGGTTATCAGCGCTGTTTTGCCTCATAACGATGCAAGTTACCTGATAACTGCCTATCTAAATTTAACTGACAAAAACCCCGAACGACTGCGCGCCTATGAGTCGATTATTTACCATATTTTCTCAACAATCACCATCAATTAACACAACCGCTTTTGTTTTCTCATGTGAACACTCAGAGTTTTCTGACTCAAACCCCAGTTGCAATCTCATCAGGTTCAATTTGCTCCGTCACACACAGAGAAAGTTGGCCTGATGAGTAGCCTTATTCTGCCCCATTAAACCAAAAGAACGAAGTAACACCTCGCTCCTTTGAACACCAAACAATGGCAAAACCCGAAGACGCGAACCGGCATCTTCTGGCCCCCCTTCACTTGTCACGATTCCCCCCGCCCGAAGCAGAGGCAATCCACCTGAAATTAGATCTTAATCTCGATATCCACGCCAGCAGGCAGATTCAGGCGCATCAGCATGTCGATGGTCTTTGAATCAGGCTCCAACACATCAATCAGGCGATTATGTGTGCGGATCTCGAAATGCTCTTGTGAATCCTTATCGATAAATGGAGAGCGGCGTACCGTGTATTTTTCGAGTTTAGTTGGCAACGGTACGGGTCCCAACACCTTGGCGCCGCTTCGTTCTGCGGTCTCCACAATCCGCTTCGCGGATTGATCGAGAATGCGATGATCGTAAGCTTTCAAGCGAATTCTGATTTTCTGTTTTGCCATTTTTCCTACTTTTCTCTTTTATAATTTCAATCAGGCAAAAGCCTGCAATGATCAAATTCCTAACCTGCCCAATATTTTACGCATATATGCCTCAGAAACCTGAGAATAATGCTTAAACTCCATCGTAAAGACGCCTCGTCCCTGGGTGGCTGAACGCAATTCGGTCGCGTAGCCAAACATCTCCGACAGCGGCACCTCAGCGTGGATTGCCTTGGCATTGCCGTAGCGGTCATCCATGCCCAAAATGTGTCCCACCCGCGCGTTTACCTGGCTGATTATCTCACCCGTATACTCCTCAGGCACGGTAATTTCAACCTTCATAATCGGCTCGAGAATCACTGGATTCGACTTTTCTGCCGCTTCACGAAGGGCAAAGATCGCCGCCATTCTGAAAGCCATTTCCGAAGAGTCCACCTCGTGGAACGAACCGCCCGTCAGCGTCACCTTAAGATCAGTCATCGGGAAACCAGCCAGCGGTCCGCTTTCGGCTGCCTCAACAATCCCCTTTTCAATCGCAGGAATGTATTCCTTGGGGATGTCGCCGCCCCTCACCTTGTCCTCGAACACGATCCCTGAGCCATTTTCCAGCGGTTCGAGATCGATAATCACATGGCCATATTGGCCATGACCCCCAGTTTGCTTGACATAGCGATAGCTCAGGTCTTTTACCGGAGTTGTCGCCGCCTCGCGATAGGCAACACGCGGCTTGCCGATATTGGCTTTCACCTTAAATTCGCGCAGCAGGCGGTCCACCAACACGTCCAAGTGCAGCTCGCCCATTCCCGAAATAACCGTCTGACCGGTGTTTTCATCCACACGGATCTTAAAAGTCGGGTCTTCTTCTGAAAGCTTCTGCAGCGATTCAGACATTCTTTCCTGGTCAGCCTTGGTTTTGGGTTCGATCGCGATTGAAATCACCGGATTCGGGAAGCTGATCGCCTCCAACAGCACAGGCGCCGAAAGATCACACAAAGTGTCGCCTGTGAAGCTGAATTTCAATCCCAGAATCGCCCCGATATCGCCCGCTCCTAATTCCTCAATATCCTCACGGCGGTCAGCGTACATCCTCAACAGGCGGCCAACGCGTTCTTTTTTATCTTTTGAAGAGTTTTGCAGGCTCCCCGATTGTTTGATCTTACCTGAGTACACCCTGATATAAGCCAGACGGCCCATATAAGGGTCGCTCACTATCTTGAACACCAGCGCGGCGAGAGGCTCGCTGTTATCCGCCCGTCGCTCCACCTCAGATCCATCCTTTAACAAAGTGGCCTTGACCGGCGGAATATCGAGCGGTGAAGGCAGATAATCCACCACCGCGTCCAGAACCAGCTGGACGCCTTTATTTCTCAGGCTGCTGCCGCAGAACACAGGGGTCACTTTCGAAGCCAGCACGCCTTTGCGCAAAGCCGCCTTCAGTTCAGCGACACTGATCGGCTCGCCTTCCAGAAACTTGCTGATCAGTCTGTCATCGAGCTCCGCCACCGCTTCGATTAACGCCGCGCGTTTCGCGCTGGCCAGCTCCTTCAGCTCCGCCGGCACGGCTGACTCGCGGGGTTCTTTACCGCTTTGATCCTCAAAATAGTAGGCTTTCTCTTCCAGAAGGTCAACCACACCCACAAAATTGGCTTCTTCGCCAATTGGCAGATGCATTTCAATTGGGTTCGCGCCTAAACGTTCGCGAATGCTCTCAACCGTTCGCTCATAAGATGCCCCCACCCGGTCCATTTTGTTCGCGAAGCAGATCCGCGGCACCTCATATTTATCCGCCTGACGCCAGACAGTCTCGCTCTGCGGCTCGACGCCCTGCACCGAGTCAAACACAACCACACCGCCATCCAACACGCGCAGGCTGCGCTGCACCTCAGCGGTAAAGTCAATATGCCCGGGCGTATCGATCAGGTTAATCCGATAACCTTTCCACTCAGCAGTCACAGCAGCCGAAACGATCGTGATCCCGCGTTCGCGCTCCTGCTCCATCCAATCGGTTACCGTCGTCCCCTCGTCCACATTGCCCAGACGGTAAGTTTTGCCGGTATAAAACAAAATCCGCTCGGTCGTGGTAGTTTTACCAGCGTCAATATGGGCAATAATGCCAATATTGCGATATCTCTCGAGCGGAATTTCGGTCATTGTTACTCTAATCTGTTAAGGTGCGGCAGGTCTTGTCTTACATCCTGAAGTGTGAGAACGCGCGGTTGGCTTCCGCCATCTTATGCGTTTCTTCCTTGCGGCGGATTGACGCGCCCTGATTCTCAGCAGCATCCATCAATTCGCCAGCCAACTTCTCAGAGAAAGACTTGCCTGAACGGGCGCGTGAAGCCGCAATGATCCAGCGCATCGCTAAAGTAATGCGTCGTTCCGGAGCAACTTCCATCGGCACCTGATAGGTCGCGCCACCAACACGGCGAGGACGAACTTCCATCATCGGGCCGACATTCTTGAGCGCCTGCTCAAAGACTTCCACACCCTCTTTACCGGTCTTGGCTTGAATTTGATCAAAGGCATCATAGACCAGGCTCGCAACCGTGCTCTTCTTGCCGTTGAGCATAATCCGGTTGATCATCATTTGCACATGTTCGCTGCCAAACTTCACATCAGGAATGACTTCGCGCTTTTCGGGTTTAATTCTTCGTGACATTGATAACTCCTTATCGCGATTATTTCTCAGCCATCTTGGCGCCGTACTTCGAGCGGGCTTGCTTGCGATCCGCGACGCCAGTCGCGTCCAGCGAACCGCGCACGATGTGATAGCGCACACCAGGCAAGTCACGCACACGGCCACCGCGGATTAACACCACAGAGTGTTCCTGCAATTGGTGGCCTTCACCGGGAATGTAAGCGGTCACTTCCATGCCATTCGAAAGACGCACACGAGCGATCTTGCGCAGGGCGGAATTAGGTTTTTTCGGCGTCATCGTACGCACGATCGTGCATACACCACGCTTCTGAGGTGCACCCTTAGGTTGGCGGGTGCGGCGTCGTCGTTCGGCGTTCATCGTGAATTGCAGAGCGGGCGCCTTGCTCTTCTGATGCTTCGATTTGCGACCAGTTCGAACCAGTTGGTTAATTGTTGGCACTTCTTTTGCCTCCGTGCAAATAACTAAATCAATTATTCATTAATCAAGGCCATCAATCCTGCGGATGGCCCCGTTTTGTGATCCATTTGCCTTTTCAGGCACACAAAACAATGCCTTACCAGGCGAAGCTGTATTTTATCACGCCCATTTCAAAAGAGTCAAGCTAAACGAACGGCCAACATGTGAGGAGACCAGCACATGGTATACACTTTTTAGAAAAGTCATATGAGTTGTATCGGGATCGATGTCTGGAGTTATGGGGGATAAGATATCAAGACATCGAGGTGTATATTGATCAAAACTATAAC
>JAAYCN010000022.1 GCA_012729755.1 Chloroflexota bacterium
CCAGGATGAGGTTCTGTAGCTGGTTTATGCAGGTTGGGTGCAGCGACCAGAGACATTATCTGACACTCATCTCTCGGAGCGCAACCCAACACATCCGATTGTTGACATCGACCTTCGCAGACACACCAAACCACCCCCTTCAGTCTCGCTGCGCTTGCCAGAGGCAGACCCAAAAGTCAAAGTCAGGATTTTGCATCCCCACTTTCAGGTCTTTTTTTGCCATTATTTTGGGAATGCACTGCTTTTTATAGGTTAAAAACATTGCCCCCACTTTTAGCGAATTTTTTTCTAATTCAGGCTTTTGGGTCAGCCTCCTCGTGAGCATATTTTTGAGTTGGTCAAAACGCATCGCGACAGGATACTATAAAGTGACTAACGAAAATAATACATCTGAGTAGTAGAAAGCTTCATCGAAAAAACAAGAAAATCACATTTTGTTTAGCCAGGGTTGCTCATTTAGATGCGAATATCCTGGCATGATTTGCTCGACCTCCGAACGCGGAGGCGAGTGAAGGTTTGCAGCTTCTAAACCACGCAACGGCGCACAAGCAACTTTTTGGCATGGAAATTGCTACCTATTTTCTGATGAGAATCCGATCTGTTTATCACGCATGTGGCGGGTTGAAGAAAGCCAGTCTGGGCGTCTTTTTTACGCTGGCAGTATTTTTGAGCGCCTGTTACTGGCCGATACATCAATATAATCCATGGCAAGTTTCAGAAACAAACACACAAGCTGAAGGTGAGTTTCACACGTTGGTGGCGACCCCAACCTTGAGCAGCGACGTTTCGCTTCCCGCGCGAACTTCAATCGCGATAACCCCGACAGCTTGGGTGGCGCCTAAGATAACCTCAACTCTGGCGGCAATGGCGCCAACGCCAACCCCGAGGGCTGCCATCGAATTGCCCCCCCTGCGTACCACTGAGACAATTTATACGGTGCAGTCAGGCGATTCGTTAGCCAACATCGCGTTAAGACACCAGGTCTCTGTAAATCAGCTGCTTGAAGCCAATGACGTGAAAGACCCAAACCTGATATCTGTAGGACAGGTGCTGAAAATTCCTCCCTCCAGCGCCAATGAAATGGCTGGAAATCTGATTCTGGTGCCGGATTCTGAACTGGTTTATGGACCTGACGTTAAAGATTTTGATATTGAGTCTTTTATCGCTCAATTCAACGGGGTCTTGAAAGGGTATAAGCAGGTAGATGATGAGAATTACGAGCTGACCGGCCCCGAGGTCGTGCGCCGGGTGGCTGAAGAGAATTCTTTTAACCCGCGCCTGTTGTTGGCTTTACTGGAATTCAAGAGCGGATGGCTGACCCAGGAATCCCCATCTGGTTTTGATGAAATCGATCCGCTGGGATTGCGCGCGATTGACCGCAAAGGGTTATATAAACAGCTCAGCTGGATTGCGAATGAAGTGATGCGCGGCTCGGCTTTCTGGAAGGCGCGGGCTTTATCGGTCTGGACGTTGGCTGATGGCAGTGTAATGCGCATTGATCCGCAGCTAAACGCGGGAACTGCCGGACTGCAATACGCGTTGAGCCTGTTATTTGACAAAGAGCAATTTAAGCAAGCGATCGGTAAAGAGGGCCTGTTGAAAGTTTATCAGACCTTATTTGGCGATCCATTCGCGTTTACCAATGATCATCTGGTGCCAGCGGATTTGAAACAGCCTGAGTGGATGCTGCCTTTTGAAACTGGGGACGAGTGGTTTTATACTGGCGGTCCGCATTGGGGATGGGGCTCTGGTTCACTTTGGGCAGCGATCGATTTCGCGCCGCCCAGCCCAGATGATGAATATGGCTGTTTTGAGAGCCGCGCGCCGGTACTCGCGGTCGCAGACGGCAGGGTCGTACGCTCAGGGTTTGGATCTGTCGTGCTCGATTTTGATGGCGATGGATTGGAGTCCACCGGTTGGAGCCTGCTTTACATGCATATTGCCACACAGGACCGTGCAGCATTGGGAGTGGAGGTTAAGCAGGGTGATTTGATTGGCTACGCCTCGTGCGAAGGAGGTATCTCGACCGGCACGCACATCCATTTGGCGCGTAAATACAATGGCGTATGGATCCCGGCGTATGGCGACAGCCCCTTTGTTTTGGGCGGTTGGGTCATCAGCAGCGCCGGTTCAGTTTATGATGGTTATATGGAGAGAAATGGAGAGACCATTGAGGCATACAATGGCCGTGCCGATTTCAACACGATCCGGCGATAGAAAATCGCGGCGTGTGCGTGCTTCGACACGACGTCGACTCCGTCGGGAGAGATTGATTCTTTTTACCATTCTGACGGTGCTTTTAGCATGCGGCGTTACCGCAGGGATTATGAAATCGCCTAAGAAGGTGAGCGCTTCCGAATCGATAAACCTGCCCCCAGCGCAGCCAACCGCCGTGACTGCGGAAGCGCCGACAGCGATTTCGCTGCCGACGCCATTGCCCAGCGCCACGAGTGTGCCAATTGAGGCGCCCGAAGAACCTGTTATCGAGGACGCCCCGGCGCTATTGCCGACTCAGGTACAACCGGCCGTGAAGCCTGAGGATGCGCCCATCCCTTATTACGCCCAGAGCGGGGACAGCATCGGCGTGCTGGCAGTGCGTTTTGGGGTTGAATTGAGTGAAATTACCTCAGCGCTGCCATTGCCAGAGGAAGGATTCATCCCCGAAGGGCAGCTGCTTTTGATCCCTGATCGCCTCAAGGAAACAAGCGATACGCTGAAACTCTTCCCTGACAGCGAAGTGGTAAACTCGCCTTCGGCTGTCGGCTTCGATGTGGACAGTTTCATTGCCGAGGCAGGAGGATATTTGGCAAGCTATTCGCAGGATGTTTATAGCATTGGCACGATCAGCGGCACGGAAATCATAAAACGGATTGCCATGGAGTTCTCAGTTCATCCACGCTTGCTGCTGGCGCTGCTTGAATATGAATCGGGTTGGGTTTACGGTAATCCTGTCACAAAGCAGGCAACCAATTATCCTCTCGGCTTTGTTTTGGAGGGACATTTAGGCTTGTATAGACAGCTGGTTTATGGAGCAGGCCTGTTGGGCAGCGGCTATTATGGCTGGAGGGAAGGCACAACAGTCGCGCTGCAATTTCCGGATGGTGAGAAACTGCGTATGGCAGCCAACCTGAACTGCGGGACGGTTGGCTTAATGTCATATTTTGCCCAAAAAGAAAATCGGAATGAATGGAGCAATACGCTCTATGGCGAGCATGGTTTTTTGGCTACATATGAGGCGATGTTTGGCAACCCCTGGTTGACTGCGCAGTCGTTTGAACCCTTGTTTACTCCTGATCTTCTGCAGCCGGAACTGATTCTGCCGTTTGAACCGGGGGTGACTTGGTCTTATACTGGCGGGCCGCATGCGGCCTGGGGTGCGGCAGAAGTGCGGGCGGCACTTGACTTCGCACCGCCCAGCGAGGATGTGGGCTGTTTACCGAATCGTGAATGGGTTGTGGCATCAGCGGCAGGTTTGGTCGTGCGGTCCGAGAATGGGGTAGTCGTTCTTGACCTGGATGGGGATGGCATCGAGCAAACTGGCTGGAACTTGGTTTACCTGCACATCAGCACCACTGGCCGGGCAAGGCTGGGAAGCTGGTTGAACGCCGGCGATCGCGTCGGGCACCCATCCTGCGAAGGTGGGCGCTCCACAGGGACACACCTTCATTTCGCGCGTAAATATAACGGTGAGTGGGTACCGGCGGAAGGTCCGCTGAGTTTTGACCTGGAGGGCTGGAAGGCCAAAGCGGGGATCAATATTTATCAGGGTTGGCTGATTAGGGGTGAAGAAATCATCCGCGCAAATCTATGTGGAACGGCGACCTCGCATGTTTCGCGCACGCAATAATTAATTTTTCAGGCTATGGTATAACCATCACTTGACCCCCGTAATCATTGGGGACAAGGTATGAAAAAATTATTGTTCTATAAAATGACCCTGGCGCTGTTGGTATTGACGTTGATCACCGGTTGCGCTTCAGAAAGACCTGTTTATATCGTTGCCCAGCAAAAAACGGCTGAGGCGATCGGGCAGCCGACTTCGACGCCATTCGCGGAAAGGCCAGTTTACGCTCCGGGAACGATCGTAGATTACATTGCTCAAAGCGGAGATACCCTGCCGCTGCTGGCGGCGAGATTTGGTTCGAGCGTTCAGGAAATCCGCATTGACAACCCACAGATTCCGGATGACGCGACCAGCATGCCGCCCGGTTTCCCGATGAAAATGCGGATCTATTACAAACCATTCTGGGGATCGCAATATCAGATTATTCCGGACGCGGCTTTTGTCTATGGCCCTGACGCGATTGACTTTGACCTGAGAGCTTTTCTCGATTCAACCCCCGGGTGGTTTAAAACTTCTGAGACTTATTTTCAAGACGAACATCGTGACGCTGCAGAAGCCATTCGATGGCTTTGCGAGAATTACAGCCTGAACCCAAAGATGCTGTTGGCCCTGGTTGAGTTTCAGACTGGGGCGTTATCAAACCCGGTACGCCAACCGGAGTTAGAAAACAGCTTCATGGGGTTTCGGAATTACCATCGCGGAGTATATCTGCAGCTTTCTTTCATCAGCAACCTGCTGAATGACGGTTATTACCGTTTCAGAACCGGCGACCTGTTAAGGATTGACCACCTGGACGGCAAGCTCGAAAATGTAGACCCCTGGCAAAACGCAGCGACAGTCAGCCTGCAAAACTATTTCTCGCAATTGTTGGATGGGGACGATTATCAATTCGCTATCGGTCCGGATGGATACGCCAAGACCTTTCAAAGGCTTTTTGGAGACCCCTGGCGGCGCAACACGACGGTGATTCCGGGCAGTTTGCGTCAACCCGAACTGATTTTGCCGTTCAGATCAGGGGCCACTTGGGCATATACCGGAGGACCACACACAGGTTGGGGGACGTTGAGGCCTTACGCGGCGATTGACTTCGCTCCGCCAACAGAGTCGCAGGGGTGCGTGCCGACAAATGAATCCGCGGTCGCTGTGGCGGACGGGATTGTGGCGCGGACTGATGTGGGCACGATTATGCTTGATTTGGATGGTGATGGCGATGAACGTACCGGATGGGTGATTTTGTATCTTCACCTGTCTGAGACCGGACGTCTGAAGGTAGGTACGCGAGTGAAAAAAGGAGATCCGTTGGGAAAGCCGTCTTGCGAGGGTGGTATCGCGACGGGAACTCACCTGCATATCGCGAGAAAATATAACGGGGAGTGGATCCCAGCGGTGGGTTACCTGCCTTTTAATCTGTCAGGATGGGTGCCGGTTGAGGGAAATCGCGCTTACGAGGGCACTTTGGTGAGGGGCAATGAAGTGAGAGTGGCGAGCGTAAAGTCTGACTCAGCCAGCCTGATCTCGTCGGATTAACGTCACAGCAGCCGCTTCTTGTCAAATCTCAATTGTAAAAATAGGCGTCTCGCCGAAGCACAGCCGGGGCCGCCTCGCAGGGAGTTTTATTCCACCGCACAGATATATCAAAATGGACGACCCTCAGATCGTCCATTCTTGTCAGTGTGAGTCTTTCTTACAGGCCTAAATCATGCGGATTGACAGCTGAACCATTGTATTTGATCTCGAAGTGCAAATGTGGGCCCGAGGAGTTGCCTGTTGAGCCCATATAGCCGATTACCTCGCCAGCATTGACAGCTTCGCCGCATGCTTTTGTGATGCCGTTTTCCAGCAGGTGGCCGTAGAGGCTGAGATAGCCATTGCCATGGTCAATGACGACTGTATTGCCGTACCCTCGGGTTGACCATCCGGAGTAGATAACCACGCCGCTGTCTGCCGCGAAGATGCTGTAGCCGGAACGCCCAGCGTAGTCAAGGCCGTTATGGGTCGGCGGGGTGAACTCATAGCCTGAAATCCAATGCTCTGTAGTGGGGAATTGCCAGGCGCCGGTGCCGACCTGCCAGGCAGTGCTGTTGCAGGCAAAAATGCCCAGATAAGATACATTGGGATGGTTGCCGACACCATTGTCAGTCGTCGAAACCGGAGAAGCCCAGGTAACAGGAGGACGCGTTCCACCAGGAACGAAGAGCATGGAACCTTGTCGGATCGTTGGATGAACAGGATCGAGCAACGCCTCGGGAGCGATCTTGTTGAGCGGCTCGTTGAGGATTTGGCTGCGCTCAACTTTATAGAACTCTGAGATGACATCCATGCTTTCGCCTTTGATGTAGCCATGCAGGGTGCCGTCTCGAGGCAAAATGAACAGCCTCTGGCCAGGAAAGATGCCGTCTGGAGTGTCGCCAATCAGATAACGGTTGGACCATAAAACTGTTTCAGGCGTGAGGCCAAATTTATCCGCGATGGTAAACAGAGTGTCGCCAGACTCGGTCATGTAGGTTTCGATGCCCTCACGAGGGGCTGCGCTCCCTGATTGCTTTGCCTCTGGTAGTGAACGTAAGAAAGCGCGCGCGGCATAAGTGAGCAATCCATCCGCGGTTAAGGTCTCAGGACGGGTGCCTCCGGGAATGATGAGCATCGTGCCAGCCTTAATATTAGGGAGGCTTAAATCGCCCAATTCCGCGCGGTTAAGATGATTGGGCGGATAGTCGATAATCGCGTCAGGCGTGACGCCAAAATATTCAGAAACGCCATTCAGGCCATCACCGGCGTGCCACTCGTAATAGACGCCGTCAACCGGCAAGATATAAATCGTACGGCCCGACACAAATTCCTTCGGGTCTGAACCGATGCCGTTGAGGTTGAAATTGCCCCAATAGATGGTTTCGGGCGCCAGGTTGAATTTGTCGGCGACTGAGTAAATTGTGTCGCCTTCCACCATCGTGTAGCTGATCACCTCGCTGCGCGGCGTTGTTGTGGGTATGATGGCGGTTTCGGGAATTGGCGTCAACTCTGGGGAGGTTGTCAGTGTGGGTTCAAAATGACTGACAACCGGGTCATACATGGGTTGTGTGCTGGTGGGGGTCGGTAGAACCGCTGGCGCTGATTTGGGGCTCACCAGCCAATAAACCAGCAGGAACAAGGCAACCAGGATTAGCCCAAGCGCAATTAGATAACCAGTTTGTCTGAACCAGGGTTGAGGGCTGGGCGCCTCAGGCAACTGGTCAGAGTGAATAGGATCCAACTCGTCTGATGTTAGATCGGCAGATGATGGTTCGACGGGCAAGTTATGTTTTTTAGTCATATTTACTCCGTTTGGCATGTTAATCGCAAACTACTCTCTCGTCAAGTTTCAGAAGAAAAGGGATTGAAAGGAAGTTATTGCTTGAAGAAACTGTCGGTGATTGATTTGATATCAGCCGATGAGTGGCGGCTGATTGCCGTGAAAAAGTCGTCACGGGTGGAAATTTTGTAGGTGTTGGTGATGGCATAATCCTTAAGAAAAGCAAAAAAAGCCTCATCGCCAATTGTGTTGCGCAGTTCCTGCATAAAGATGGCGCCCCTTAGGTAAACAGCAAGACGGTAAGGTTCGTAGCCACCCGGAGTTTCAATATCACTGTTGACATAGCCTTCGGGCGACCAGCCGTGGATGCGGTTACGCCACCACCAGTCCACGAGATCGGGATAATAACGCTCATAGTAAAGCAGTTCTCCGTAGGTGCAGAGCGCT
Source organism: Chloroflexota bacterium (assembly GCA_012729755.1). Lineage (GTDB taxonomy): Bacteria > Chloroflexota > Anaerolineae > Anaerolineales > Anaerolineaceae > Mesolinea. Next base: position 7,581 of record JAAYCN010000022.1, read on the forward strand.
TCATCCAACCAAGGCTCGCGGGCCTGGTCATTGCCGACCTGGCTGTAGAACCACTGGTGCAGGATTTCATGCGGAGCTAACATGGCCAGGTTGGTCTTGGGCCCATTATAAAAGTCAAAAACTCCGTAGCTGATCATCACCATGCCATCCATCTCCATGTTGTGGAGGTAGTCGGCGACGACAATGGAAATCAGCGGCCGCGGATAGGGGTAAAAGAGCTCGCCATAAAGTTTGATGGCATTGACGCCAAGCTCAAGCACGTCTTTGCCGGTCTTTTGGTTGTTAATGAAGCTGTAAGAACGCACGGTCACGCCGCCTTCGGTGACTTCATTGATGAAATAGCTGTCGCTGATGGAGAATGAGAATCCGCGAGTGAGTTCCATGTGGTAGCGATAATCGCCCGATTTTTCTTCGCCGAGCATCGGCGAGCTGGCAGCCACCTCGATCAATTCTGGATGGTCTGTGAGGCGCAGGTGGACGTCGAAGTTAGCTGATTCGTTGACGATGTTTTCACCAACCGGCAGGGAGACGTGGTCATAAACTGGCTCATGAAAGATCCAACCTGTGCCGGGTTTGTAAGGGGGAATGAAGGGGTAAAAATTGGTCAGGTTGGTTTGCTGATCAGAGGCGCCAAAAGTCCAGGCGCCATCGTCCCGCGTGAATTGAGGCATGACCAAACGGTACATGATGCGGACGCGGGCCTGAGCGCCAGACGCCAATGGCTGGTTCAGCTTCAGGCTGGTATTCAAGCCGGATTCTTCGATTTGAGCTGTTGGGGAAACCTCCAAACTCTTTTGAAGGTAGGTGCCCGGAAAATAGCGGGGCGGGACCCGTAAGAGAATGTCGTCGAGAGGCTGACCAGTGTTATTTGTGTAAGTGATCGTTTGGGTGATATCGGCATACTTTGAATAGTAATTGAGAACGATATCCAAATTGTATTCAGGCACATCCGCAGGGATCTCAAACCTGACGGGCTGCGTGGATGGCTCGGCAGTTTCAGCCGGCAGCGGAACATCCGGTGCGGAAAGCGTCGAAACCTGGATGAGAGGTTCGGGCAGCGGCCCTTCAGGCGTTTTGGCAGCTTTTGGGGTCAGCGCGCAGCCGGTGATTGAATTCCCAAGCAGGCACGTCAGAGCGATTAAAATAGAGAGACGTTTTGTTAAATTCGTAAACATCTCAGTCATTCTACCAGATTTAAAAGAATGCCATTTTGAGTTTTATAGGCAAAAAAGGGTAAAAAGTGGAAGAAGCGAGCAAGAAACAAGGCATGAGAAATTTTTTGTTAATCTGGGTCGGACAGGTGTTTTCACTGATTGGCTCTTCGATTACCAACTTCGCGCTTGGAATTTGGGCGTGGGAAAAAACTGGCCAGGCGACCCCCTTAGCTTTGACACACCTGTTTTATATGCTGCCGATGATGCTGCTTAGTCCGCTGGCGGGGGTCTGGGTGGACCGCTGGAATCGTAAACTTGTGATGGCGATCAGCGACACACTAGCTGGAATCGGCACCCTGATGATGTTAGTGATGTTATCTATTGGGAGGCTCGAACTTTGGCATCTTTATCTGGCGGCTGTATTAAATGGGATTGGCGGTGCTTTTCAATGGCCGGCGTATAGCGCGGCTATCTCAATGATGGTGCCAAAGCATCAATATACACGGGCAAATGGTCTGATCTCACTGGCAGAGTCGGGAACGAGCATTCTCGCACCGCTACTTGGCGCGTTGATGATCTCGACCATCGGGCTCAACAGAATTTTCATCGTCGACTTGATAACCTTAGCTGTTGCGCTGCTTTGCCTGTTGATTGTCAAAGTCCCGAACCCGAGCAAAAAAACGGTGGGAAGAGACGTAACAGCTTCGTTTTGGCAAGAGTTGGGATTTGGCTTTCGGTTTATCTTCGAACGAAAACCGCTGTTGTACCTGCAGTTGGGATTCTTTTTGATCAACCTGGTGGCCAGTATCGCCGGCCCGCTGTACGTGCCAATTATTCTGGCTAAGAGCGGGAATAATGCCACTTTGTTGGGCTACGTGCAGTCTATTTCGGCTGTTGGCGGATTGTTGGGCGGTTTGACGCTGACGGCTTGGGGAGGTCATAAACGTAAGTCAAAAACAGTAGTTCTTGGGTGGACGGTGACGGGTGTCTTCGCGATGCTGTTTGGGTTGGCTAAGTCACCTCTCATGTGGATAGTCGCCCAATTTATGGAAGTGTTCAGTATTCCGATTCTCAATGGCGCGAATCAGGCGATCTGGATGGCGAAAGTTGACCCAGCCGTGCAGGGTAGAGTCTTCTCGATTCGCCGGCTGGTAGCTCAGGTAAGCATTCCGCTCGCGCTGTTGATTTCCGGCCCATTAGCTGATAAAGTGTTTGAACCAGCGTTTAAGACTGGGGACAATTGGTTGGCTGCGGTTTTTAAGCCCCTGGTTGGGCTCGGGCCTGGTTCGGGGATGGCGGCGATTATGCTGATGACTGGTGGGGTAGGATTGTTGGTCAGCCTGGCGGGGTGGATGAATCCGTTGGTTCGCAATGTTGAAACGCTCCTTCCGGATCATGACGAAGCAAGTCTCTAACAGGCGCTTTCGTTGGGCCTTTAGGAGGCGATTGAGATTACCTTGGCAGATAATTCGCCAGAACCTCAACAGGCACACTGATTTTGATACACTAGTTAAAAACTCAGTCTCTCGAGACTGAGTTTACGCAGGCAAAGAAGGGAAAATGAGCTGAAGCCCATTCAAGCTCGCGAATCGTGATAATCGACGAAATATTGGCCGTTTTTGACATCATGGCAATACACTGGCAATACTTGGTCTCAGAAAGCTCAACAGCGCGTTCGACATCTTTGCGGTTGATACTGCGGCCGGTGACGATGTATTCGAAAGCCATATCGGTGAAGACGTGCGGGTGTTCACTGGCAGACTGAACTATTACCCTGACTTCAAAACCAGTGAAATCAACTTTCTTTTTGCGCAAAATCGAGATCACATCCATACCCGTACAGCCTAACGTGCCCATCGCAAGTAATTCGGTGGGTCTGAAACCACTGTTTTGGCCACCTGCCTCTGCTGAAGAATCCATAACGACTTTAAAACCGGTTGTCGCTGTAGCTTCGAAGGCCATGCCGCCTTGCCAAGTTACTTTCGCTTCCATTTTTCCTCCTCGACCAGCCTGGCCGAATTGTTTCGGTTTATCAGGTAAAAGCGCCTGACTGTGTTTTTTTACAAGACTGACAGACCAGGTTTAACATGCTGTCGTATTCCACAGGTCCCCCGCCGCAGAAGGGGCAAGGCTTGCCATAACGCAGACGAACACCCGGTTTGTCAAGACAAGGACCTATCATCGCATATTGACTGAACAGAGACAGTACAAGCGGATGATCATCATATTCGTCATGTAGTTCTTCGTCACTCATCGGAAACCCCTGGCGAATCCAATATCAACAAAAACGAATTAAATCCTCTTTAAAATTATACCCAGTTATTTAAAATGTCTGTCAAGCAACCTCAGCAAGCGGCCAGGTGGGCTGAACATCAAAATTGAGTTCGTCAGCCTGACCTTCGATAAGATGATAATAGGCCGCGCCGGCAATCATGGCAGCATTGTCAGTACACAGACTGATAGCGGGAATGTGCACCTTATATTTGGTCTGTGAGCAGAAAGCTTCGCGCAGCGCTTTGTTGGCGCTGACACCGCCGGCTACAATAATCTCCGCTGCTTTAAACTCACGCGCAGCGTCCATGGTTTTGTCAAAGAGGGTTGCAACAACGCCAGCCTGGAAGGATGCGGCAATATCGGCCACGGGGACGTCTTTATTGCTGGCTTTAATTTCCTCAACTGTGCGTAAAACGGCAGTCTTAAGACCGCTGAAGCTGAAATTCCATGGCTCTGACAGACGCGCTTTGGGGAAGTTGTAAGCGGAAGGATTGCCTTCGGCAGCCGCTTTTTGGATGGAAGGGCCGCCCGGATAGGTCAAATTGAGCAGGCGGGCGACTTTATCGAAAGCCTCGCCGGCTGCGTCATCGATCGTACCGCCCAGGTGCTGATAATTAAGATGGCCGCGCATCAATACCAGCTCGGAATGACCGCCGGAAACCAACAGAGCAATTAACGGAAATTTAGGCTCCATAAGCGGTTTTGAGTCAGCCTCATACAGCCAGGCGGAATAAAGATGACCTTCAAGGTGGTTGATACCAATGATTGGCAAGTTGGCTGTCATTGCCATGGCTTTGGCAGTGTTAACGCCAACCACCAATGACCCGGCCAACCCCGGGCCACGTGTGACAGCAATGGCATCAAGGTCTCGAAGCTGCATATATGCTTGCTGAAGCGCATCCTGAATGACCGTGTCGATGACCTTTATATGCTCGCGTGAAGCCAGTTCGGGGTAGACGCCGCCAAATTTAGCGTGCAGGTCAACCTGACTGGCAATAACAGAGCTGTGAATGACGCGTCCGTCTTCAACGACAGCCGCGGCTGTTTCGTCGCAGGAAGATTCAATCCCCAGGATGCGCAAGCTTTTCTTCTTCATCTCAGCCTCCCGCCATCGGCATCACCAGGTCAAGCGGGAAATCAACAAATGTGTGGAAGGTTCCATGTTCATCGATGTAATAGGTATCTTCAAGGCGAATGCCATAACCCCGGTCAGGATAGTAGAGGCCGGGTTCGATGGTGATCACTGAGCCGGGCTTGAGAATGTGAGTGGGGTCTTCAGGTCGTCCGCAGGCTGGTTTTTCATGGACGTTGAGACCAACTCCATGCCCAAGGCTGTGAACATATCCATTTTCAACCTTGAGGTTCTGGCGGATGGTTTCATGACCCATTGCTTCAAAAAGATCACATGTACGATTTTGATAGTCGTGGAAGTTTACCCCTTGTTTGAGCTCAGAAACAACAGTGTTATAGGTCTTAAACACATCGTCGTAGGTTTTTTGGACCTCATCGGTGGCGTAACCAAGCGACCATGTGCGTGTGAAGTCATAAAAGTAGCCGCCGCCTTTTTCGGCAGGGAAGATGTCGTAGACAATGGTTTGACCAAGTTTGATTGGGTCTGAGGCGGTGCCTTCGGAGTGGGGAACTCCGGCATCTCTTCCAATAGCGAAAATGGTCTTCTCAGGCGTTTCCGCGCCATACTCAGCGATCCAAAGGCTGATTCTGGTTTTCACGTCACCAATTGTCAGTGGGCTACCATTTGTTTTGACAAGGGTTTCGTTTTTAACCTTGTGACCGACCAGAAAATCAAGTGTATTCTGGACGACGCGCACGGTGAGCTTGCCCATCTGGCGGATGCGCTCAATTTCATCCGGGCTTTTGGTGGCTCTGGCTTCGAGCATGATCGTGTCGGTAACATCACCGCTGAACTCGACTTCCGGCAACAATTCCTGTAAGCGTTTGACCAGTGAATAGAACGGTCCGACCTCACGTGAACCATAGAGGATAACCTTTCCACGGGTTATCCCCGCATCGATCATCATCTGGCGATAGCGCAGGGCAATGGCTTCAGCCCGATCACCGTTGGCGGCCGCCAGAAAGGCCTTGGGATCATAACTGGAATAGCTGATCAATCGGTAGCCGGTTTTGGCTGCCTCATCGCGCTCCATAGCGCCATGGAAGAAAACAGGCTTGCGTCCGGGGATATAAAACAAGTCGCCGCCGGTCATGTGAATGCCGCCGGTCAGGTAGACCATCGGGGGATTATTAATGGCGGAACCGCTGATCCATAAGGCGTCCGCGCTGTTTGCTTTCATCAGTTGATCAAGATCACTTTTCATGTTTCTCCTTAATCGCTATAAGCGCTTTTTCTAAACTCTTGGTAAAAACAGGCAGGTCTTTCGGCCGAATGGTTCGCAGGTCGCACACAACCTGGTTCTTTTGGATGCGCGCGATAACTGGCGGCTGCTGTTCGCGCAGGGATTTGCATAGTTTCTCGGGCAAGGGCGTGGAAAAGGCGACCAACCAGGTCGGCAGGGATTCTTCGGGCAGGCTGCCACCGCCAATCGTGGACTGACCTTCCTGAAGCTCACCTTGACCAAGTTGTCTGAGCACCTCCTGGGCGGTTTGTTTTAATTCGTCCAAAGAGCGACTGAGCATCTGATAAAGGGGGATCTCTGAGTCGGCTTTTCCCCTGAGATAGCTCAGCAGTACCGCTGAAAGCGTGATCAGAATCAATTTGTCGGGCCGCAGCGCACGATAAAGTGGGTGGCGGTTGAGTCTGGCAATTAATGTCTGACGGCCAACGATAATGCCGCTCTGAGGTCCGCCCAACAATTTGTCGCCCGAAAAGCAAACAAGGTCAGCGCCAGCAGCCAAAATTTCCTGGACGGTGGGCTCACGCGCGATGCCATATGCGCTGGTATCAAGCAGCGCGCCAGAACCGAGGTCATAAACAAGCGGAACTTCATATTGACGAGCCAGGTCAATGAGTTCATGAAGCTCTGGTTGGGCTGTGAAACCTGAAATTTTGAAGTTGGAGGGATGGGCGAGCAGGATCATCTGGGCGCCGTCATCGAGCGCGGCGGCATAGTCTGATAGATGGGTGCGATTGGTCGCGCCGACTTCATATAACTTTGCGCCTGATTGACGCATGACTTCAGGAATCCTGAACCCACCGCCGATTTCGATTAGCTGCGAGCGGCTGATGGCGACTTTTTTCCCTTTGACAAGCGCTGAAAGAATCAGCAGCACCGCACCAGCATTATTGTTGACAACCAGAGCTGACTCGACGCCAAGCAACTGTTTGAGCATCTGAGTAGCATGTATTGAACGATTTCCACGGCTGCCTTTACTTAAGTCAAATTCCAGGTTGCTGTAGGCGCCGACGAGATTGCCAATCGCCTCAAACCCTGCCTCAGAAAGCGGCGCCCTGCCAAGGTTGGTGTGAAGGAGGACGCCGGTGGCATTGATCACCGGTTTAATCGAGAAAGAAGCCTGTGATTCGAGCTTTTGCCGGAGCGTCACGATGATTGAGTCAGTCGTCAAAGATTGGCACAGCTCCGGGCTGGATCGAAGCTGGTCAAGAACCTGGCGGATTGCTTCAACAGTCCAGACATGACCATATAAATTGACCAACTCTGAGACGGCAGGCTGTTTCAAAAGAGAATCAACGGATGGAATATGGCGTTGCGCGGTCATAAGCGCTTAGAGGGGTTCAGGCTTCCAGCGGCTGCGTTCCCACATGCGCAGGAATATTTCTATCAGGATCAAGGCCGCCCCCAAAATCGCCGCAAGCACAAAGGTCAGGGCACGGCCAAGTTGCAGCCAAGCAATCACGGCTGCGTAAATTCCAAACCACAGTGATTGGCGGATGATAATGTTGCGGTTTGCGGTGGGTTTGGATGGAAAACGGTGGTTGAGAAAGTAAACCAGGGGCATAAAAAAGCCAGTTACAAAGATGACAAGAAAAAAGATGAACAACCAGCGTGGGAAAATGGTCGGCAATGTTTTGACCAGGATGACTGCCAACCCGCCTGCTCCAAACAAAATCAAACCAATGATCGCCGGCAGAAAATCAATAAACCGATCGGGACGGTGATTTGATTGCATGGATAAGATTATACCTGAAAGGGGCATGAATAAGCCAAAAGCTCTCAGTTTCCGAGCGGCACCAGGCGGCCAACAAGGGCGAAACGGCCTTCATTGCTTTCGTAATTGCAGGTCAGAAAAGTCACAAACCGGTCTGTGGACTGGGGGACCACGCGGCTTTTGAACCATGAACGTGTACGAATCTGGAGCACGAAGGCATCATGGTCGCGTGGGCTGGCGAAATTAAACTGCATCAAGCCCATATCATCCGGCCCGATGTCAAATCCGCTCACCAGTTCCACCCGAAATGTCTGATCAGGGCGAAAGAGGTAGAGAACAGGGTGGTCATCATAGTAAGTTTGGCGCTTGTATTCGGGCAGTGAGGCCAACATCGAGTTGTCCTCCATGTTATGGCCGTAAATCAGCGTATTATCATCTCTGAAATCAGGTTGATTGCGATAATCAATAAAAAGAGTGCCAAGTGGGTTCTCTGTACCATCGATCAGGTGATTGAGATAACGTTCGTTGTTGTCGCTGCGCACTATTGGGTAGCTGAGGGTGGTTTTTTCGCTGAAAACCCAGGCGGCGACCTCGCTGTTGACCGCTTTGAGGGCAGGAAAGTTGACATCAATCAAGCTGCGGACGCGTTTTAGATCCATTTGGTTGGCTTCGTTTGAAGTACTCGACGTTGAGTTGGTCGTCAGCTGGGTTGAGAAAGGAGGGATGGCTGTGAGCGCCTGGCTTTCAGAAGATCTGCCGTCAGACTCAGCGCTCTCATCATCAGCAGACTCGGTTGTTTCAGGGGTGGTGACTACCTGTCTGATCAATTGAGCGTAAGTATCATTTCCTTGCTGGTAGTTTCGTTCGTTGCGCACAATGATTATCATCATAGCCAGCATGGCGATCACTAAGGCGATGCCAACCCACCTCAGGATTTGCCTGGCTAGAAAATTAAAGTTGTAATTGGACGGCTTGCGTTCAGGCATCCTGGCGAGTTAACCCTTGCGGCGGGTGAGCAATTTGAGGTCGAACCAGCTCACAGCCGGCAGAATGGCGGCGAGGCCCAACAGCAGAATAAGCCAGCGCGAATTATGAGTAGTGTCGCCGGTGTAGGGGTAACTGCCGGTGTAGGTGTTTGTGACAGTCATGCCGGCAACCCGTTTTGAATAATAAACTGGTACGCTTACCTCATCCACCGTGTATTGGTAAGTTACCCCATTGATATCGGTCTGGTCAACCGCCTGCCAGGTATAACTGGTGACCCCATTGGTAAGCGTATATGGGCTGCCCATCGCGCCGCCGTTGCGGTAGAGCTGCAGCTGGATGTTCGGTTTAGTTGTCGGCCCGCCAGACCAGATTTTCGTCCCGGTGACATTAATTTTTGGAATCACATAAGTATTGGTGATGATCGTGCCGTTAGCGTCAGAGGAATAAGTAACTTTATATGAGGTTGGCGCTCCTTCTGTAAAGATGGTCTTGTCAGCGTTCCAGGTTCCTTCACGAACTGAGAAGATGTAGGGGTTGCCAAACGCGTCGACTGTTTTCAGGTTGTCCCAGGTGGCTGTGGTAACACCATTAACCAACTCTTTAGCTTGCGCATTTGGGGCTGGCTCAACAGGGGTGCTGCTGCTCTGGCGGAAGAGGCGCAGGCCAATCGTCGGTCGAATTTTCGGACCGTTTACCCATTCCTTTTTTACAGTCCAGCTGCCTGTTTCGTTTGTCGAGAATGTGTTCGTCACTGTAAGACCAACCTCGATCTTGGTGTAGCCTTCTGGTGTGAACGCCTGACCGGTTGAGTTAACTTCTTTTACGCTGAAAATGTAAGGGTTGTCATCCGGGTCTTTTATTACTTGATTCGGCCAGGTGACTGATGTTGTACCGCTTTTTAGTTCAAGAATCTCCGCGTCAGGCGCTTCTTCGAGCGGTCCGCCCACGATTTGGCGAAAAAGTTTGAACCATACGGTTGGCTTGGTCGCCGGACCGCCCTCCCAGTCTTTGGTGGCAGTGATATTCGGCGTTTGCGGGCTGTAAGTATTGGTAACCGTAAGCCGATCTGTGGAATAGGTCGCAGCGTAGTCTATCGGCGAACCCTCCGTTAGGATCGTCTTGTCAGCATTCCAAAGACCTTCAACGACACTGTAAGCGAAACGGCTGCCCTTCGAATCGAAAGTTGGCATGTCTGGCCAAGTTACCGTGGTAGTTCCAGCTGGAAGGGTTTTGATCTGATCATCGGGGAGGGCTTCACGCGGCGTGGTGTCAGATTGGCGGTAGAGTCTGAAGGCCACTTCCGGTATCGGGTCAACGCCGTTGACCCAGACTTTTTTAGCAACGATATCGATGGTTGCGGCTGTGTAGGTGTTGGTAACAATCACAGACTTTTTATCGAGAGCATAGTCGATTGTCGCTGTAAACCCTGGGGGCGCGCCGAGGTAAAAATTGTTGTTATCGCTGTATGATTCCTCAATAGTGAACTCGTATTTCAAGCCATTATGGTCAGTTTCCTCGAGGTTTTCCCACTTAGCTGAGGTCGTGCCGTCTGGCAGGTCGATAGTCCCGTTTGGGACGAGCTCGGGCGAAGTTTGGGAGGTTCGCCGAAATAGTTGAAACCTGATTGTCGGCCGGGGACTGATGCCCCCGATCCAGTTTTTCGTTGCGGTAAAAACTCCAGCCGTTGGAATTACATAGGTATTGGTGATGGTAAACCGGCCAGCCTGGAGGGGAGAGATTTCTGTAGAGTAATTGGTCAGTCCTTCGGTAAACTGACTGCTTGCTGAGTCCCAAGTGCCCTGCTTTAAGGTATAAGTGTAAGGGTTATTATGGGGGTCATTGAGCGGCAAGCCGAACCAGTTTGTTCCTGTTGACGGATAGACAACTTCGCGCAGGGAATTTGGCACAAGCTGAGGCGTAGCTGTTGTCGCGGAGGAGCGATAAAGCTGAAAGGCAACAGTTGGTTTCAAGCCGCCATTCCAAATGATGCCAGCTTGAATGTCAAGGGTCGATTGCGCGACCGCGGTCGTAGAAATATTCGCGAGGAGACTTGTCAGTAGCAATAAAGCGACGATAAACCGTGTGAATCTGCTTGCAGGATACATACAACCTCCACCAACATGATGCCTGAAATAAGTTTATCATGGTTGATCATAACGTTAGGTGACAGGTTTACAGTCTCGCGTTTAAGAATGTGTGATCAGGTTATTTACTGGGTAATGAAGATAAAAAAGGACAGCAGGAAGTGGCAATATGCATGAGTGTGGTTGCGCTGTAACACAGCAGCAGAGGGAGCCACAATTTGCTATGGATAAGAAAACATAAGAAAGGAACAAACTTATCGAGCCCTACACATTAAGACCCTTGGGGAAGGCAGAGTGGTGCATAACGGATATTATAACGTTTGTCCGACAACGATTGGATATCTTTTTAAGAATCAGCGCTCCCCCATATTTTTGTACTTTCTTAAACTTCCTGGCCTACAATCTTTCCTCTGTTATAAATCAGGCGGTCCGCTTGCTTCGGTGGCAAGCGGACCGCCTGATTAAGAAGGATGCCCTCACCTTTGAGATGGGGGCATCGATTGTATGGACGCTACTTAATAAGCATCGGTCACAACGAAGTAGTCCTTTTCAGGGTACTTCTCGTCGTAGGCTTTCTTGTCCAGTACTGGACTATAGGTAGATACTATAATACTTTGGCTCGTGTCGTTGAAGGTAATTATGCGCAAGAAACCGAGACCATTCTTTTCATCCCCCTGATAATTGAACAGAAGGGCATTAACTTTGTGGCTGCCGTAGTCCTTCTCCCACCGGGCAACGCCATCAGCGCCGCCGGAAAGAACGAGACGAACATTGGCATTGATGGCAACGACCTCCTTCTCGAGGAATTTGCCAAAATCGGTGAGCTTACCTTCAGCATCGATAAAGTCATTGACCAGCAGAATGACTTTGTATTCCGGATGGAGGTCAATTGCCTTGTTTACAAAGGATAACCAGTCCTCCTGGCGTTCCTTCTCTTCATCGGTCTCCGCCAGCTTTTGATAACTCACGCCCACCAGCAGTACCTTCCGCTCAACAAAAGGCTGATACCAAATCTGACCGTCTTCGAATTCATGTCGTTCGGAAACCATGCAGAGGTTGTTGTCAATATAGGCATCATAGTTTAGGTTATCACCATCCACATCTGCGCTCCCTGCCACATCATAGTAGGGCAAGTAATCGGGCAATGTCTTTAGAACTTCTTTGGCGAACTTCCAGGCGTCCACATTGTCAACTTTATCTACTAAGTTGCCAGTACTCACCAGGGCAAAAGTGCCTAGTTTGTGTGTGTTCAGCTTGGCCCATTCGACCATTTCTTCATAAGCATCTGCACGAATGCCTTCCCCGGCGATCCTGGTATCTGAGAACCAGAAGAGAGAGTAGGTGTCAAACCCACCGAACTTCGCGTCGGCTGGCTTGACTGTCAGCGTACCTTCTACTACTGTGATCTCGTAGTTTTCGGCCAGAGTGTTATCGTTCAATGCATAGGTGAAGGTATTTTTGCTGAAGCCGATCCATTTCTGATAACCTGTCACGTTGTAGGTTGCGCCCTCGCCGGTGGCGAATCCATCTCCGCCGACTATTACCTTATGGTTTTTCAGCGCCGTGCCGTCGTAGACCTTGCTGTCTGTCGCTGAGGTCAGGATGACTACGCGCTTGGTGATGGTCAGGGTGCCATTGACACTCGCGCCAAAGGTGTAGTTGGCTGTCACGTCCGTCGAGCCGCGCATGACCTTGTAGCTTGTCACGACGTTATCGGCTGTTCCGACGTTGGTGATGGTGCCTGCCACCACCGCGG
>JAAYCN010000023.1 GCA_012729755.1 Chloroflexota bacterium
AAAATCGCTAAACGCAAATCAGATCACATCTCTATCAGCTTGAATCAGGATGTTCAGTCAGATCTGAGCGCTGGCTTTGAAAATTACCACTTCCGTCATGAAGCCGTTCCTGAGATACCTCTGGATCAAGTCGATACTTCTACCATGTTTTTTGGCAAACGTTTAGCTTCACCGCTTTTAATTTCATCGATGACTGGCGGAGCTGCGCACACGCAGCATTTGAACGAGATATTGGCAACTGCGGCTGAGGAAATGCAGATCGCCATGGGTCTCGGCTCACAGCGAGCGGCGATATTACATCCGGAAACACGACCCAGCTTCCAAATAAGAAAGTTCGCGCCAACTGCACTTCTTTTTGCCAATCTTGGCGCGGGACAGCTAAACGACAGCTTCGGCATCGATGAATGTAAATCAGCGGTCGAAATGATTGAAGCGGACGCGTTGATCTTTCACTTCAATACACTTATGGAAGCGGTACAACCCGAAGGCAATACTGACTTCTCAGACTTATTGCCAAAAATAGAGAGCATCTGCACCAATCTCGGCGTGCCGGTGATCGCGAAAGAAGTTGGCTGGGGCATTGATTACAAAACGGCCAAACGATTAGTTGATGTGGGGGTGGCATGCATCGATGTCGCTGGCGCTGGCGGCACTTCATGGTCAGAGGTCGAGGCTTACCGTAACAATGGAATTCACAAAACAGTCGCGCATTCATTCAAAAGTTGGGGAATGCCGACGACATATTGTCTCGAGAGCATTGCCAATTCGGACATTGACGTGCCGCTCATCGCATCAGGCGGTCTCGAAAATGGCATTGATCTGGCGAAATCGCTTGCCTTAGGTGCGGATTTGGGAGGATTCGCACGCAAACTTCTTTATGCTGCTAACCATTCTTACGAAATGCTGATTGAAACCCTGAAAGAAATTGAACTGGAATTAAAATACACAATGTTTGCTTGTGGCATCAAACACATCAATCAATTTGACCACTCACTTTTTCTATAAATGACAAACTTACCAAGCTTCTCAGAGATCCGCAATCAATTTGAAAATTACCTGCTTAAATCTATCCTGGTCGAAACCCTGGGCTTCCCCTTGCTTCAGGAGATGATTTTTTATCATTTCGGTTGGCAGGAGCCAAAACGAAAAACTGGAAAACGCTTGCGCCCCATGCTGACGCTGTTATCTGCCGAGCTGCAAACTGAGGATATCAGCATTGCTTACCCTGCCGCCGCGGCTATCGAGATATTGCACAACTTTACGCTGGTGCACGATGATATCGAAGATAACAGCGATACACGCCACGGCCAACAAACGCTTTGGAAGAAATATGGCGTCGCCCAGGCAATCAACACAGGTGATTACATGTCAAGTCTTGCCCTGGCAATGATCAGTCATTCCGGCAGCAATCGGCCGGAATTGATGATGTCAACTTTTCTTGAATCCTCCTCTGAGGTCACCAAAGGTCAACACGAAGACATTAAATTCGAGAAACTGAAAACAATCAGTGAGCAGGAATATCTGCGCATGATTGGTAGAAAAACCGCAAGTTTATTCAGCGCGTCAATGAAACTCGGCGCTATCAGCGCAGGCGCTGATGAGCAAATCATTGATAAATTAGGTGAGATTGGCCATCAATTCGGCATTGCCTATCAAATCTATGATGATTATTTAGGGATTTGGGGCGACCCTTCCAAGACCGGCAAGCCCGCCGGCAATGACCTGATCGAACACAAAAAATCTTATCCGATCCTGCTTGGTATGCAGCTCGATTCAAGTTTTGGTGAAATTATTTCATCAGACAAACAGTTCACACCAGCTGAAATCACTAAATCCATCCGCCTGCTTGAATCTCTCGGCATGAAAGGCCGCATCGTCGATGAAGTCAACAAAAGACTCGCGGTGGGAAAAACTGAACTTGATACGCTGAAAGAAACTTCCGGATTGGATACAACGCGGTTAATTGATTATCTTTATTCGTTATTCAATCTGGTTAAATCTTTTGACTAAGCGCTTTCAAACGAAAAACGGCAACAACGATTCCAAACGACAGCCAGATATAAGGCAAGCCGAAAGTGTCCATGCTGAAGCCTTCTACAACGAGGGCTAACCCGACGAGCTTCCCAAACAAGCCGATTGATCGATATTCATTATTGTCACTCTTCTCAAGAACACAACAATTTTTGATAACCCCATAAATCCAAACCACAAAAAAAATAAAGCCAATTATGCCGGTTTCAGAGAGCAAACGCACCCAAAGGTTTTTCGCGTTTGGAACAAAGGTATCGATGATAAACACCGTGTTCGTTTCCGGAAGACGAAATCCGAAGTCCGGTAAGGTGTTTTGAAAGAAATATCCGGCTCCGCCTAAGCCCACACCCAACAAAGGATAAAGCAGATAAACCTTATAGGCAGAAATCCATAGAATCATCCTTTCCGCTATTCCAAGTTGGCCTGCCCAACCCAAGAAACCAAACTCACGATATCGCTCGACATCAAAAAGCTTCTCCATGCGGGGGTCAACTTTTGTCAATATCCAACCGACAATCAAGATAATCCCGACTAATAGAAGCAAAATTCCTATGAATATAAGGATCTTTATTAACGTGTTTACGAATCCAGTGTAGCGCGTTCGATCAACGCGTTTGGCTACCAGACGAAACAATACATAGCCTAACAATAATATAGCGGACAGCCAGCCTATCCTGCTAAAACTCATAACAAGCGTACATAACGAGAGAACAAGAAATAGATTCTCATAGTTGAATTTTTTAAATAATTTGGATCTAAAGATTGAATGCCCAGTAACAGTCATGGACAGAAAAAATGGGATAAAGAGAAGATTTAACTGGTGCGCGAGCCATGATGGCTCAAAGGCAAGCCCTGTCACCCTTCGTCTGTAGAGTTTTCCGCTAATAGAAATTAATTCTTGAATTGAACGCAGAAAACCTGGATAGCTTTTAGAAACTAGCAAAGAAATACCCTGCAGAAGTGAGAAAAAAATAATCACGACAGCGGCAATATAAATGGCAATGAGGGTACCTCTTAATTGGGCCTCGGATTTAATTAAATAGATAGGCGCAAGAAAGAAGGCCATACCAGTAATCAGCGTGAGCACGCCTTCCAAAGAATTTTTAGATATTGGGACTTCCCTGAAGCTTGGAATATCAATGAAATTAGCCGCAAAAGTGGCAATGAGCGCGACGCCGAAAAACATGAGCAGCGGCATAAATTCTAAGGGAAGCTTCTTTTCCGCAATAATTTCTGGGAGGATTTCAATAATCACCAGGATGATTAAAGGCACGATTGCCAACGGCGCGACTGAAGTTCCACCAAACAATTGCTGCAATAAAGGGAAACTTGTGATCGGCAAGCTAAGGAGCAGAACCACCCAAAGGATACGATTGATGCGCGAGATGACCGATTTATGCATGTTCTTGTCTGCGCGAAGGTTTGAGCTCGATAGTCATAATTCCAGCAGCAAAACCGATCAGAGTGCCCGCCAAAATCAGGCGGCCTCGGGTGAAACGTACTGGCTCATCCGGCTGATCGGCTGGGATAACCTCCCCAATGGACAACGCCGAAGTCAGTCCAAGGCTCTGTGCGCTTTTTTCGGCAATGACGGCCTGGGCTTCTTTTATCAATTTTTTTTCTTCATCCTGGTTTAGGGCAATACAAAAAGCTAATTTTTGCGCATTTTCGTTTTTTTGACAGTTATTGATTTTCACAATCGTATTGCGAGCCGCCGAGACCGCGATTCCATAAGGATAAGCCTCAAGCAGAAGGGCGCGAAACTCATCAGCCCAGGCGTTTGCGATTCTTTGCGCAATTGCAGGGTCGTGATCACGGTATTTCAACACCGTATTCATCATCTGACGCTCAAAACTGGCATTGCGTTTGAACTCTTCGAAATCCAGAGGATTGCCAAGATAGTTTTCGTTCTCAATAACCTTCTGAACGATTTCTTCGTTATACACATGACTGCCTAATACAGTCATCTGAGAATCGACCATGATTTCGGTCACATCTCCATTACGAACAATTTCCATATTTCCCGTCAAAATGGCTCTGGCTTCATAGATTGGCGGCAATAAATAGCTCATCGCCCATCCAAATAAAGCGCCCAATATCATGATGAGCGCGAGCACAAACCAAGAGTAGGTCTTAGGTGATAACAGTTTTATCGGAAAGTCGTCAGTCATCTTTTTAGCTTTCTTCCAGTTTGGGTAGAATATACCATAACAAGCAAAAAGCGCATGTGCCGCAATAAGGAAACAACAACTATGAATGACATTACCATGAAAACGCTGAACAAACCTCTTTTCGAACTCGATAGCGAGCTGGGCGAATCACCCATCTGGAGTGTTTCTGATAAAGCCTTTTACTGGCTCGATATTGATAAGGGCTTGCTGTATAAACACCCTTACGACTCGGGGAAGCTTGAGGTTTTTAGCCTTGGCATGAAAGCCGGATGCATAGCACCAGCAAAAAATGGTCAATTAATCGTGGCAACGAGCAACGGCTTGGCCTATTGGAATGAATACTCAGGTCTTTCAGAAAGGATGATAACTTTTTTTTCTGAAAATGATCCGCGCATGATGAATGACGGCAAAGTAGATGCCAAAGGTAACTTCTGGGTAGGCAGTAAAGGACCAGCCAATACAGCTTCCCTTTATCGTGTAAACCCGGACTTTTCTCATCAGATAATTATTCCGAATGCGACAATCTCGAATGGCCTTGATTGGGCGCCTGATGAAAAATTTTTCTATTATTGCGATTCGGGCGTCAGCAAAATTGTCAGATATCGTTTTTCCGCTCAAACGCAAGCTGTTTCCAATCCAGAACTCTTTTATGAGCGCCAGGGCTGCACCCCAGACGGCTTAACCGTTGATCGCGAGGGCAACATCTGGACAGCGATCTGGGGCGGAAGCCAGGTTGTTGGGCTAAGACCTTCGGGTGAAGTTTTTTATAATATTCAACTGCCAGTTACCTTGGTTACTTCGCTTGCTTTTGGCGGCCCCCAATTAAACCACCTGTTGATCACTACAGCACGCGTTGGGTTAATACCAAGCCAATTAGCTGACCAACCTCTGGCCGGGAGCGTGTTCTGTCTGGAGCTCCCTTATCAAGGTCGCCCAGCGCATCAATTTGGCTAAGTGTCAATAACTACGCGCAAACATATCAATCTTCAAGGATCTCGGTGTTCTTCTCGTGACGCAGCCGCTCATGAGTCTCAAGTATTCTCTTGCGCATGCGTAAGCTTAGCGGTGTCACTTCGACCAATTCGTCTGAATTGATATATTCGATCATCTCATCCAGACTCATTTCTTTTGGAGGTTCGAGCCTTTCTTCAAGCTCGCGGATTGACTGACGCATATTGGTCAGATGCTTTTTCTTTACAACATTAATTGCCAGATCCTGCGGTCGGGGTGTTTCTCCGACTAACATGCCTTCATAAACCGCAGTACCGGGTGTAATAAACAGGATTCCCCGCTGCTCAGCGTTTTTTAGACCAAAAGTAGTCGCGACACCAGTTTCCCGCGCGACGATCGAGCTGGACTGTCTTCCTTCGATCGGGCCTTCGAGCTTTTCTTCTCCTAGATAAAAACTATTCAAAACACCTCTTCCCCTGGTTATATTTAGAAAACGGTACCTGAAACCTAACAGACCTCTGGTTGGCATTGAGTAAATAAGGTGCACTGTGTTATCAGGGTTGCTGGTCATGTTGAGCATCTTGCCATGCCTCGCCCCTAACATCTCAACAACAGAACCGACAAAATCCGCATCCACATCAACATGCACTTCTTCATAAGGCTCAAGCTTATTTCCATTTTCATCGGTGATAACAATTGCCTCAGGACGGGAAACTTGAAATTCATAGCCTTCACGCCGCATGGTTTCAATCAGAATTCCAAGGTGAAGCTCCCCGCGTCCTGACACCAGAAAAACATCCTTGCTGTCGGTTTGTTCAACCCTTAAAGCAATGTTCGTGCGCAGCTCTGCCTGAAGCCTTTCGGCGAGTTTTCTTGAGGTTCCCCACTTACCTTCCTGACCGCTAAAGGGGGAGGTGTTTACCCCAAAGGTCATCTGAACAGTTGGTTGCTGCACTTTTATCACCGGTAGTGCCAACGGGAATTCAAAATCGGCCAGTGTTTCACCAATCTGAATATCTTTCAATCCGCCAATTGTGATAATTTCACCGGCGTCCGCCTGTTGAACCGATACCTTTTGTAACCCCTGGAAGGCAAACACATATTTTGCGTTGATTTTTTCGATCGTTCCATCATGTTTTATTCGAGCGAGCGTGTTACCGGGATGAATAGAGCCAGCATGAATACGGCCAGACGCGGTCACGCCGCTATATTCGTCATAGCCAAGATTGGTCACCAACATCTGAAATGGCGCGTTTGCATCAACTAAGGGTCCAGGAATTTTTTCGATAATCGTTTCAAAAAGAACATGCAGATCATCATCGAGAGCAGGTGTAAGCCCAGCTTTGCCCTCAAGCCCATTGGCATAAATAATCGGGAAATCGGCTAACTCATTGCTGGCGCCAAGCTCGATGAAGAGGTCAAAAGTAAGATTCAGGGTGCGATTAGCGTCAGCCTCGCGACGATCCAGTTTATTCACGACGACGATCGTGGGTAAATTTTTGGCGATTGCCTGTTTCAGCACAAACCTTGTTTGCGGTTTTGGTCCCTCGGCTGCGTCCACTAACAATAGAACGCCGTCGACCATATTCATGATACGCTCGACTTCACCACCAAAATCGGCGTGTCCGGGTGTATCGACAATATTAATCTTGACCATCTGTCCGCTTTTTGGGTCAGCGACCTCAACAGCCGTATTTTTCGCCAGAATGGTAATGCCACGCTCTCGTTCAAGATCATTTGAATCCATGATTCTTTCCGCCACTTTTTGGTTCGCCCTGAAAATTTTCGCCTGTTTCAGCATTGAGTCAATCAAAGTGGTTTTCCCATGGTCAACGTGGGCAATTATCGCTACATTTCTGATGTTTCTGCGTTCAGTTAACAACTTCGCCTCCAAAAAAAAGACCCGGCCGCCCGG
This sequence comes from Chloroflexota bacterium, assembly GCA_012729755.1. Lineage (GTDB taxonomy): Bacteria > Chloroflexota > Anaerolineae > Anaerolineales > Anaerolineaceae > Mesolinea. Next base: position 7,069 of record JAAYCN010000023.1, read on the forward strand.
GTCTTATCCTTCGAAACCAATCACCCCATGGAAATAGGGCGGTTTCTTCACCGGGTATTTTGATAATTTCACAGCTTCTTTGAGTCTCTCCATCGCGGCGTGTAATTTGACACGATCATTGGCATGTACTTCAAAAAAAGGCTGCCTAATTTGAACCTGATCGCCAATTTTGACAAAAACATTGATGCCAACGGCAAGATCAATTTTGTCACCTTTTTGGGCCCTGCCCGCACCTAGGTCAACGGCGGTTTCCCCAATAATCCGTGCATCTACAGATTCAACATAACCTGATTCATCCGCCAGCAAAGTTTCGACATATTTAGCCGTTGGCAATTTGTCGAGGTGTTCAACAACCGAGACGTCGCCATGCTGGGCAATAACGAGCTCTCTGAATTTTTCAAAGGCGGAACCATCGATCAGCGATCGTTCTGCCATCGCCACCGCTTCAGGTTCAGACTTGGCCATTCCACCCAATAGAAGCATATACGCAGCTAGGTGAACACAGTGATATCGATAGTCTTCAGGGCCCCGATTATGCAGCATCTCGACAGCTTCGGCTAATTCCATTGCATTTCCAACCGCTACACCGAGAGGTTCATCCATCGGAGACAATATCGCGACCACTTTCCGTCCGGAAAGCCGACCGATGCTGACCATCACCTCTGCCAGGGCTTTGGCGTCATCGAGTGTCTTCATAAACGCGCCTTTGCCAACCTTAACATCTAAAACAATTGCATTCGCCCCAGCAGCGATTTTCTTTGACATTACCGAAGATGCAATCAAAGGGATGGACTGGACCGTTCCGGTGACATCACGAAGGGCGTAAAGTTTTCCGTCCGCTGGCGCCAGATCAGCGCTTTGGCCGGTCAGGACAATTCCATGCTCTTTGAGTGTTCTTTTAAACTCTTCGGTTGTAAGGTCAGTTCTATATCCAGGGATCGATTCGAGTTTATCAATTGTTCCGCCGCTAAAACCAAGGCCACGGCCAGACATTTTTCCAACCGGCAGTCCACAGGCAGCTACCATTGGAGCAACCGTCAACGTTGTTTTATCACCTACGCCTCCCGTGGAGTGTTTGTCAACGACTGGATAGACTACATCAGCCAAATCCAAAACCTCGCCCGAATCAGCCATTGCCAAAGTCAGTTCAGTGATTTCATGATCGGTCATCCCATTAAGGACCACTGCCATGGCAAAAGCTGACATCTGATAATCAGGAATGCGGTTATTGGTATAGCCCTCTACCAGAAAGCGAACTTCTTCCTTGGTCAAAGCTAAATTGTCTTTTTTCTTAATAATCAGGTCAACAGCTCTCATCTTTACCTTCCAATTACTTGCGCAGCGCAATGGTAACTTTTCGATTTGGCTCTTCGCCAATCGATTCGGTCATTAACTGTGTGTAATTGCGAATTTCCATGTGGATGATGCGGCGCTCATTCGCAGGCATTGGCTCAAGAAATTGTTTACGTCCGCTCGAAATAACCTGCTCAGCTAACCGGTGAGCGATCTTCTTTAACTCCGTTTCACGGCGTGTTCGATAGCTTTGAATGTCAACCTGCAACGGAATCCAATGTCCAGCCTTCTTGCTGACAATAAGACCAGTCAGATACTGCAGGGCATTCAGAGTTTCCGACTTCCGGCCAATCAAAAAACTGAGATCATCCCCTTCGATATTAGCGTATACTACATCCCGGTCATCCTCAGTGGACTTAATAATTTTTGTCGTGATGTTCGCGTCCACAGACATTTGCGCGAGGATGTCTTTCAGAATTCGTTTAACGGATAGTTCAGTTTCGCTCAGACCTTCGGCTTTTTCGCTCAATTCATAAGCGATTTCCTCATCACTGAGAGTGTAATCACTTAATTCGCCACTTTCTTTCCGTTCTTCTAAAACCTCGTCATTGTCAATGGAAAGATCACTGAGCGGAATCAGTTTTACGCGCGCTGAGCGTGAAGCGAAACGAAAGACATTGCGCTTTCCCTCGTCCAGAACTTCCACATCGACACCGCTCCTCGTTAATCCAAGTTCTTCCAATCCTTTTTCAACGGCTTCTTCGACGGTTGGTGCTGTAAACTCATAGGTCGAATTTTCATTATCCATGGTTACCCTTTGTGACCCTGTTTGTTATTTCTTCCGTTTCGGGCGCAACTGTTTCGTTGCCGACCGCGCAGAAGGTTTCACCGCTTTTGGTCTGTCGACTTTGTCAAATTCCTCCTCGTCGTCATCATCAGGGACTTCAATATATGGCGAGGCGCTTTCAGACTTTACAGACTTCGCGGGGGCGGACGGTTTGACATTGATAATAGCCGGAGCCTCAGGTGTTGCCTTGGATTTTTTGATAAAAGGCAAAATTTTAGACCAATCTGTGCGCCCTTGAATAGAGTACTGGATCGTGGTGATGATGTTGGAGACAACGAAGTAAAGGGCAAGCCCTGCTGAGAATTGGAACGCCATCCACCCCATCATCAGCGGCATGGTCAAAGACATGGAGCGCGTCATTGCTGCAGCCTGATCGTCCTGACCCATGCTTGGAGTTTCCATAACCTTACTCAAGAGGTATTGCGAAATAACCACAATGATCGCCAAAACAGGAATTCCGACACCAAAAACATTCAATCTTTCCGGTTGACCGAGATCCATCCACAGAAAACGGTTGTTAATCGGCATCACCTTGGTTGGATCAATGAATGGATAAAGCAAATCTTTCAAAACCTTGAGCTCAAAAGGCGTTGAAGCCATCGCTTTCATAATTGCCTGATACAGGCCAAAAATGATCGGCAACTGGATCAGCGTCGGTAAACATGAGCCAAAGGGACTGACGCCCATTTCCTGCTGCAGTTTCATCTGCTCCTGCGCCAACATCTGACGGTCATCTTTGTACTTCTCAGCGAGCTTCTTGTAGCGAGGATCAGACTGCATTTTTTGCATCGCCTGGGACGACTTTAATTGAGCGATGGTCAAGGGATAAGTAATCAATTTAATCAGGATGGTGAAGAGGATGATGGCAATTCCAAAATTCTTCATCAGCATGGTGATCAGAACTAATAGATTGGTAAGAGGCTGAACAATAATGGTGTTCCACATGGTGCTTTCTCCTCAGGATTATTTGGCCGAAGGCGTAAACGCCCATTTTTGAACGCCATTTTGGTCCACAGCGAATAACAAATTTTCATTCTTTGTGGTTTTGTTAGCAATAATGATATTCCCGCCGGCTACTACCGGTGTGGTATACACCTGGGCATTCGCCAGTGAAAGCGTCCATCGCGGTGCCTGATTCAAGTTATAGGCTCTGACATTTCCAGCGATTGAGACGACAGCAAATCCTTCATCTAACTTGACAGGGCCAGCCATCATCGGTTCGTTAGTCAATATTGTCCAATTCAACATTCCAGTGTCTGGACTAATTGAGTAAATAACACCCAGGTCATCAGTAATAATTAGATTATTCTCGACCAAGATCGGTGTCGACCAAATAGCCCCCATTTGACCAGAATTGTCAAATGTCCATTTGGTTTTTCCAGTATCCGCGTCCAGGGCAACCACAGCCTTACCCATCCCACCAGCAAACAAGGTTTTTGATGACTCGTCAAATAATGGGCTGGCTACCATGCAGCCCGCGGTTTTTTCACTCCAAACCTGCGCACCAGTCTGCTTATCCAGGGCAAAGATTTCGTGTTCCTGCGAGGCTATGATGATCAGTTTGTCAGTAATGATTGGCTGGGCAAGAAAACCAAAATTTCCGTTGTATGCCCAAACCTGATTGCCGTTTTCATCCAGAGCGTACACGTTGCGATCCAATGATGGAGCATATATCAATGTTTCATCAGAATTAGCTGGAGCTAAAAACCAGCCTTTCGCTCCAGAGAAACTCCACTTGACCGATCCATCAGCCTTGTTCAGGGCATGCAATTTGTTGGACAAATCACCTACCAGGACTGATTCTTCCATCGCGTGGGGTGCCGCGTACATAACAAGCGCGGCGGATGGTTTTTCGGGATACCGCCACTGCTCCTCTCCGAAAAGATTTAATTGATAAACTACCGATCGGGCTGCCAGATAAATGTGTTCGCCATCAGCGCTCAAACCAGGGCTACCCTCAGCTCGCGGTCCAACCGCGCAACCAGTGAGAATAATCGCCAGAACAATCAGGCTAATCATGAAGAAAGGTTTTTTTGATTTCATCAGTCTCCAGTATTATGGAACCGGGTCAATTCCACCCGGGTTGAATGGGTTACAACGAAAGATACGCTTGAGGGCCAGCCAGCCCCCTTTCAGCGCGCCATGCTTGAAGATAGCTTGATAGCCATAGTGCGAACAGGTGGGTTGAAATCGGCATGTACCTTCAGGCAATGTTTTAGACAGGGTCAATTGATATGCCCGAATAATGAGCAATAGTATATAACGTGGAATATTAGATAAATTAAACTTTAACTCCGAAAGCGGTTGGTCTTTAAAGACTAACCTTTCCGTTTCCTCATTCACTCTTGCATCCATCATCCCTACAAATTAAGCCCGCCTCTGTTCCGAGCGCCAGAACGGTCTGATCAATTTCTGATGAATCCGCGTCCAGCAAAGCTTTTTTCGCGATCAGCAACAAATTGACAGGTTTATCCATTTTCGAAATCAACTTTGCGGCTTGAACCCGCAAAACACGTTTACACCGATTTCGTTGTACTGCCCCGCCTACGGACCGACTTGCCAGCACAGCCACTCTGCTGTATTGATCCGGCGATTCCGCACAGATTAGAACCAATAATCGACTCGAGAATGCTTCGCCATTCGTTTTAATTTCACGAATTTTTTCGCTGTCTTTGAGCCTTAACCGTCTTGGAATCAAACTTGATCAAACGCGACTTAGTGTCGAGCCTACCAGGTTACACGCTTGACGTGATTGTTCGCTTTGGTCGCCAGTCTATAGCGGCCGCGCGCACGTCGACGGCGCAATACCTCGCGACCCTCTGAAGTAGACATACGGGAGCGAAATCCATGGACTCGCACACGACGACGAATCTTGGGTTGATAAGTACGTTTGGGCATTCCTAAAATTCCTTTCAAAGCACTTGATGACCTATTTCCTGTCACCAAGAATGTAATCAATTCGTTTTAACCTTTTGATTTTACCTGACCAGTTTCAAACCCGTCAAGCCCAATAAATCCCCTTTATGTCCTCTTTAAGCGCTTACTTGTGAGTTATCAACAGAATTGCCGCATATTTCGCCAAGAAAATTGTTCTCTTCATCGATTCCTATCAATTTGGCCGTTTTAATCGAGTTCTCAAGCGTTTCTCTTGAGCTTATTTTCACACGATAGAAATCGGGCGTGTAGCCCTCCTTGTAATTCCCCAACCGACCCCCCTCAAACAATACCTCAGCAGACGACCCGATCAGCTTTAGCATCGATTCATGTCTTTTCGTTTTAAACATCGCACGTACAGTTTTAAGACGGTCTTTTTTAACGGCTTCACTGACCTGATGCGCAAACGCTGCGGCAGCTGTGCCGGGCATGGGGCTATATTTAAAGACATGTCCGCCCGATAACGTCGTTGACTCGATTAAATCAAGCGTTTCTCTAAACGATTCCTCTGTTTCGCCCGGAAATCCCACAATAATATCGGTAGTGATTGCCAACCCAGCAATATGTTTTAGGAGCATGCGAAAAACCTCCCTAATTTCAGAGGAATTGCCGGGACGCCGCATTGAGCGTAGGATATTGTCCGATCCGCTTTGTATGGGTATATGCATGTGAGGGCACAGCCGCTTATTTTTCCAACATTTGGCAAGCGATTCGGTGATATCCCACGGTTCGATCGAAGAAAGGCGTATCCGCGGAATATTCGTGTGCTTCAGAATGTATTCGAGCAGGTCGTTCAAGCGCTCACCACCAAAGTCTTTCCCCCATGAGCCTATCTGGACACCGGTCAGGATCACTTCGTTGATGCCAGCTTGTTCCAATGAATTAATTGTTTCAACGATAGATTGAGCAGAGATGCTTCTCGAACGGCCTCTGGCGATTTGCGTCAGGCAATAGCTGCACGCATTATTGCAGCCATCCTGGACTTTCAAAAAAGCGCGTGTTCGATTTCTTCTTCCGAGATTGAGCTTTTGATCCGTCTTATGAATACTGCATGATTCAGCGAGCGTCTCAACGAGTTGATCTTTCTGCTCATTCGAGAAGTGGTTCGCCATGCCGAGGATCTCCCAACCCTGGTCAGGAAAAGCAGAGTTCCAGCAACCCATGCCAATTACTCTCGCTGAGGTCGTATTCTGATAATGTCGTACCATTTTTCGGGAATCAGCGGCAGCTTTGAGGGTTACACAACATGTATTGACAATTATCAGATCCGCTGCTGTCGGTTTCGAAACGATTTTATAGCCTCTGGCGCAAAACTCTCGGGCAAACGCTTCTATTTCGGCCTGATTGAGCCGACAACCTACCATGTCGAAATAAATAGATCTCATTGGACAATTTTAGTTCACTAAATCTTCTTAAAAACTCCCGCCTGAAGCCACAATTTTCACAACTTAATTCAAACAAATTTGAAATGTAAATTAAGATAATACCTCCCCGCCATGCCGTGTGCTGAATTGTTTTGAACCTGCATAAGGCAGGATTGGTTCTTCCTCCAAGCTTTTGTCTTGACCGAAATCTAACACATTACCTGGTCTGAGATCGAACCTGTTTTTGATAGTGTTGGTACAAAACTTAGGCCGCATCACAAACACAGCAGGGCAATTCTTTTATACCATAATTTCGGTTTGGCTGCATTGCGTTACAATGAAGTATGCCAAAACTACGTATGTTTATCGCTGCCCAACTTGATCACTGCGCGCTGCTCCCGTTGATTGCGATACAGAATGAGCTTAAAAAGCTTGTACCAGGAAACGTTCTCAAATTCACCCCAGAACGTCAGCTGCATGTAACTCTGGTTTTTTTGGGAGATGTCGATTCGAAGCAGCTCCCGCGACTCAAACAGGCATTAGAGAGCTCTGAATTCCTGAATCCCTTTGAAATCAGCATCGATACTTTTGACGCATTTAAAAGGCAAGGTCTCCCCACGATCTATTGGGCAGGGTTTAATCCGCCGCCCAGTTTAGTTAAATACCATTCTGGTCTTGTTAACTCTCTAAAAACTTTCCTGTCAATCCAGAATCAGCGATTCACACCGCACATAACTCTGGCAAGAGTCAAGGGCAATCTAAGCGCTGACGAGCTAAAACTGCTCGACGACTATACGAAAGTGGCAAATGGCCATCTCAAACAGCAAAGTCTGATTTCTGAAATCGTGCTCTTTAGAAGCGATTTGTCGCCTGCTGGGCCAACCTATTCAAATCTTTATGCGATAACTGCAAAATGATGCGTTACAATACCTTTCATGCGTGATACTTTGGATTTAGCAAGACAAATGGTCAAGATTCTGGAAGACAAGCTCGGCGAGGATATCCTGTTGCTTGATCTGCGCGGTCTTTCTGACTTCACTGACTTTTTTATCTTGGTTACCGGAACCAGTGAGCGGATGCTTCAAAGCCTGGCTTCCTCTGTGTCCGAAAAAATTAAAGCCGAAACCGGTTTGATCGCTGTCGAAGAAGGCGAGCCTGATTCGGGTTGGATTGTTCTCGATTATGGCTACATCGTCGTGCACGTGTTCTCTTCAGAGAAGCGCGACTACTATCAGTTGGAAGAGCTGTGGAGCAAAGCAAAGACTCTACTCAGACTTCAATAGGCTAAGCTTCGAGCCAATCTTTGATTATTTCTTCACCATGTTGGGCAGGTTTGACATTCTCATAGATTCTATGGATGCGCTGATCCTCACCGATTAAAAAAGTTGTCCGCTTCATCCCTTCATATTCTCTGCCCATAAATTTCTTGAGGCCCCAGACGCCATACGCATCAGCCACCTCATGATTTACATCCGCCAGCAATGTAAACGGCAGCCCATACTTTTCCCTGAATTTGATATGCGATTTTGGAGAATCCTTGCTTACCCCTAAAACAATGATGCCGTTCTCTTCAAATATTTGATAATTATCGCGAATGTTACAAGCCTCCGCGGTGCATCCGGGGGTATCATCTTTGGGATAGAAATAAAGAACCACCTTTTTTCCCTTAAATTGGGAAAGTGAGATTGGGTTGCTGTCCTGATCTAAAACTGTGAAATCAGGCGCAAGATCGTTTTCCTTAAGTTTCATCATATTCCTTTCATTAGTGGATGATCAAGGCATAGAAAAGCAGATACAACGTCCCGAGCATCCTGAAGACTGCCAAAGCGTCCAACAAAACGTAATTTGGTTTAACACCTCTCGCAAGTTGTTCCAACAAATAAACTTCATACAAACCAAAAACCTGCCAGGCTAACACCGGCCAATTCGTATTTACGGAATTGCTGACTAACATATAGATTACCATCGACGCCACCGACCCTGCAAACAAAAGATGATGCAAAGTGATCGCTTTTTCCCAACCTATAACCACTAGAAATGTGCGTTCTTTTCTGTTGAGGTCGCCAGCATATCGTTTATACGAGAGTGTAATCATAGCCGCTGCCATACCTAAAAAGAGCGCGCTCGCCAAATAAATTAAGGCAGGCGCAGGACTGAAACCCTGTAAAGTTGTGGCGAGAAAAAAAGCCAGAGGAGCGACATTAAAGCTCTTGATCAGCCATTGGTAAGTTAATGTCGAGTAGGAGATTGGTTTTGCCAGCAAGAGGATCTGACAGATCACCGTACCAAGCAGCCATAGGAAGGCTTGACCCTGCAAGGAATGATACCTTAGCATGATATAAAGCGCTCCTGCTGCCAGAAAGCTCGAAATAAAAACTCCAATATAATGTTTCAAATTGGCGGCTCGCCGCATCCTGCTGACTTCGAAAGAGTCAATATTAAATTGCCTTATTAACCCGCCGACAAAATAATTAAAAAAATAGGGAAACAGCAACAAAACAACCCCAGCCAAAGTTACCCAAACCGAGACGCTTTTATTGACCCGGTTGGCCAAAATAAAACCGAGTCCGTAACTGCTGAGCAGAGATGAGATAAAGAACCAGTCAATCTTTAAAGCTGATTTTGGATATCGCATAACATAATTTTAGCATAGCGGCTCGCTGAGCTGGTTAGTGTCAAACAGGAATGTTATAATTTTTACATCAGGCTATGAAATCTTTCGCGCGATTGTTCCTTTCTGTGATTTTATGCGGCCTCATCTCATTTGCAGTAACGCCGACAGAGGCTGCTCCGTCACATCAATCCACACCTCCCGAATTAAGTTCTGGAACCTACATTGCCGTGGCCGGAGGCTGTAATTCGAATTTCACCCCATGCGTTGAAGATCAGGATGGGATACCAGGTTCGGCCATATTGGAAGCGATCGCCAATGGCGCTTCACCAATTGTTATCATCGGCGAATACTCGATCGGTGACGAGCCGATTGATATTTCGGTAAATACTGAGATTTACGGCTTTGAAAACGCGACCCTCAAGTACGAAGGAGAGAGTAATAACGCCGTGTTCCTTGTGAACCAGCGCTTTTTAATGCATGATCTTGGCGTCTATGGCAATCGACTGAGGAGCCTTGCACAGATAAACACTGATCTGCCAATTTATCTTCACCACAACACGATTAAATATTTCTTTGACGTAGTTGTCATCAATAATCCGGACGTCGACGTTAAAGTCGAATTCAATCACATTTCGAACAACTCTGGGCTTGTAATAAAGCAAAACAATTCGTCGGCTGCCGGCTCACTCATCGTTGAGGGCAACAACCTGATTAACAATTCGACACCAGTTCAGCTCGTTTGCAACGGAACAAATAGTGTCGATCATAACTTTTGGGGCGATGGCCAAACACCGCAAACAAATTCCCATGATTGTGACTTTGACCCGACCAGAATCCTTGGAGCTCCAGCGGCGCTCAGCGCGAGCGGACATGGAGTGGCTGGCGCTCTGGTAGAGTTTGATGGTTCCGACTATGAGAGCAGTGACAGGCGTCTCAAGTTGTCATCCAACAGCGGTGAGATGGCTTACATTGATCACGGCGCCAATGTGATACCCACCTTTAACAAGGCAGCTCCTTTGATTCAAACCTGCAGCCATAGCTATTATTTTTTCATTCCAAAAGACGCGAACGCCCCAGTGGAGATCGGCGCGCAAATAGCTTATAACGAAACTTGTCAACAAACCATCGAAGCTTCCCCCTTCTGCGCGACATCCAATCAGGCCAACTATCCGTTGCTCTGGTTTGACCCAGCTCTGTCGGATAAAGTAGGCTGGGATTTTGTTGGCGCAGGCGACGTTCCCGTATCATGCGACCTTGCGAACAATTCAATCAGTATGACCCTTTCTGATGACGGAGAGCCTAATATCACTGATCATCTTGACGGTGTACCTTTTTTAATTGGTTTCCCATACATCAGCGGCGAGACCCTGCCGACGGTAGATATTAGTTATGTAAGCCATAAAGTCACGCTGAGTTGGAAAACAGAAGGGGAAGACCCAGAAATTGATTTTTTGGCGGAAAGGTCCAAAGACCCATCAGGCCCCTGGACAGACGTTGGCAACCTGAAAGGGAAAGGAACGCCAATGAAAGACGCAGACTATCAGATTATTGACAGCACTGGCCTTGAATACGAGACCACTTATTATTATCGAATTTCAGTGCTTAATCAGAACAATGAGCGGGTTCAAATATTGCCGGCTGAAAGCATCAAAACGGGTCCCGCCCCGACATCGCCACCTACCCTAACCCCAACTCACACCCCAACCAAAACACTACAGCCCTACCCCATAACCTATCTGTATCGAACCGCGACATCAGCTTACAACTGGAATATCAACCGTTTTGTAACCACCCCAACCAAAAGTTTTCTAACTCAAACATACGAAGCTAAGCAGACGCAGACGCCTTCAACCAAAACAGGCACGGTTACGCCCACGCCTCGCTTCACTAAAACAAAGCTTTCTTTGTCACCTACGCCAACTGATACGCCGACATTCACACCAATACCAACTGTGGCATATTTCGGTGAAGCCAGGCAATTAATCAGCTCGTCCCGCTACAACCGCCACACCTATTGGGCAATCGCGCTTGGAACGCTCTCGACATTTTGTTTAGCTGGTTTAGCCATTTTTCTCTTCAGAAGACGCCATTAATCTTTAAAAATTATCCAATTTTGACATTTATTTTCAGATATGCTATTCTTGCGGTCAACTTCTTGAAGAGGTTTTTGCATGCAAAAAGAGCGGGTATCTGAAAACGTTTATTGGTTTCAAAGTGATGTCTACGCGCAAGCAACTGCCGGAGCAATTATCGGGCCCCAATGGGCAGTGTTAATTGACACCTTGATGCCCCAGGAAGCCCCTCAAATCAAACACTTTCTTGAAACCGATTTAATGGTGCCGGTTCGATACATCATTAACACCCACCATCATGCTGACCATTCATGGGGCAATAGTTTCTTTCCTAATGCCACAGTAATCGGCCATTCCTTATGCCGTGAACTTATGTTAAATCGCAGCAAGTCCGCACTCGCCGAAGCCGGAAATGAAAATCCGCTTTTCCGCGAGATCGCGATTGTCGCCCCTCAAATCACCTTTTCAAGCGGCGAAATATACCTCCGAGTAGGTAAAAAACAGATCACAATTTTCCCAACCCCGGGTCATTCCGAAGATGGTATCTCCGTTCTACTCGAAGAGGATCGTATTCTTTTCACCGGTGACGCTTTCATGCCCATTCCTTTTATTGTCCGCG
>JAAYCN010000024.1 GCA_012729755.1 Chloroflexota bacterium
GTTATAGTTTTGATCAATATACACCTCAATGTCTTGATATCTTATCCCCCATAACTCCAGACATCGATCCCGATACAACTCATATGACCTGTCTAAAAAGTGTATACCATGTGCTGGCCTCCTCACATTACTTTTTTGATAATTTCTTGCAATTTTCTGAACATTGCGCTATACTCATTGCTGTTAGACGCTTGGGTGCCCCCCTCACCCAGGCGTCTAACATTTAAGCGATAAAATTCAGGCTGATGAACCGGGATATCTTCTTTGTCGAATGCCAGAACTCAGCTTGTGGGCTGCGATTTCCCATAGATCTTGCCATATTTGAAGGCAAATACTGCCCGCGCTGTGGATCGCCTCTGCAAAAAGCCACGCCGGGTTTGCAGTCCGCTCAGCCGGCAAGGGCTGAAGCGGTAAAAAACTTTACGCTAATTGGATTACTGGATAACGTGCGTTCCAGCTTGAATGTTGGCGGCATCTTTCGCAGCGCGGATGCCGTCCGTATGAGCCACTTGCACTTATGCGGGATCACTCCCACACCAGATATTAGCGCGGAGGTCGCTAAAACCGCCTTGGGCGCGCAGGCAAGCGTCAGCTGGAGCTACCACGCGAACGCTGTGTCCGCAGCCAAAGGCTTGAAGGAGCAGGGGTGCAGGTTGATTGCGCTCGAAGTGACCCACGGCGCTGTTCCAATCAGCGCGATGAAAGCCGCGCGAGACAAGCCGATTGTCCTGATGGTCGGAAACGAGCCAGCCGGCCTCGATCCGGAGTTGGTAGCGCTATCTGATGAAGTGGTATACCTGCCGATGATGGGAGTAAAAGAATCGTTAAATGTGGCGGTGAGTTTCAGCATCGTTGTATATTGGCTGCGCTTGAGGGATTAAAACAGGGATTCGAAGCTCGACGCCGGCGCACTGTGTGCCCAGAAAAAACATTCTCTACAAAAATAAGGAGGTCATTGGACGCTCCTTATTTCTCTTCTGTCTCACAAAAAATTAATTATGGTTCGATGATCGTGCCCGCGGGGATAGTCGTGGATTTGGGCACGACGACGATTCCCTGACGAACCTTATAGAGCGCGTGATCAACATCCTTATCACGCGGGAAGGGTTTTATGACTACCCCGTCACCCAGGCTGGCGTTTTTATCGATAATAGCCCCTTCGATGTCACAGTTCTGACCGATGCCCAAAGGCGCGCCATGCTTATCCAGCCCATAGAAGTCAGCGCCCATAATGATGCTGTCCTTTATTTTCGAATTTGACCCGATCTGGCTGCGCAGACCAATCACACTATGCTCGATCTGAGAGGTAATAATTGTGCAGCCATCCGTCAACAGGACATCTTTCATCATACAGCCCATCACTTTAGAGCCAGGCAAAAAGCGAGGGTGAGTGAAAATGGGATTATCAGGATCATAAAAGTCAAACTTTGCGTCTTCAGTGGTCAGTTCCAGATTGGTCTCATAGAAGCTGCGAATGGTACCGATGTCGCGCCAGTAGCCCTCGAAATTATAGCCAAAAACACGTGAGCCGTTCTTGATAAAGTAAGGAATGATATCCCCGCCAAAGTCATCAAGGTGTTCGGTTCCTCGCGACTGACGCAGGATATCAATCAGCACTTTAGTTTTAAACAGGTAGATACCCATCGAGCCCAGATAAGGCTTTTCGGGGTCATCGCGGCTAACCAGGTTGGCAAGCACCTCCGGATCTTTTGGTTTCTCGGCAAATGAGGTAATGCGGCCGTCAGCATCCCGTTTCAGAATGCCAAAGCGGGAGGCTTCATCCTTTGGAACTGGCTGGACGGCTACCGTAATGTCAGCGTTATGGTCATAGTGGAATTCAGCCATTTCTTTGTAATCCATGCGGTACAGGTGGTCGCCCGCCAGAATCAGGACATCCTCCTTGCGGGTGCTCTGAATCTCCATCAGCTGCTTGCGCACAGCGTCTGCGGTACCCTGATACCAATCGGCGTGATCCATAGTCTGTTCAGCCGCCCAAATCTGCACCCAGCCCTGATGAAAAGGGTCAAAATTATAAGTGCGGGAAATGTGGCGGTGAAGCGAAACTGACATAAACTGAGTCAGGACAGATATATGAAAGATATTCGAATTAATACAATTGCTGATGGGGATGTCAATCAGACGGTATTTGCCTGCGATTGGCACAGCTGGCTTTGCCCTTTCCGCAGTCAGCGGGTAAAGGCGTTTACCCTGACCTCCGCCCAGAATTACGGCAAGTATCTCATTCATATTTGGCATAGTGTGATCCTTTCCACGCGTTTGGTGAGTCGCGTTTTACACAGATATGAAGAAAAACAATGAAAAGAGCTGTTATCCGGCTGAACTAATCATCAATCCGTTGAGTCAATTGTACCCGCGAACTCGCTGACCGAAGCAAGTAATTCTGCGGCGCTTTGACGTGTGCCCGGACTTAATGGGCCGATCATGGCGGCCAGTTCTGTCAAGCGCTCATTACCGCTCAGCGATTTGGTCTGTGTGAAGGTGCGGCCAGCTTCCTGCTGTTTTGAAACGTGGAAGTGCTGGTCGCCATAAGCCGCCAGTTGCGGCAGGTGAGTCACACAAAGCACCTGATGACCGCGCCCCAGCGTCCAGAGCAATTGACCCACAACGCTGCCAACCCTGCCTCCGACGCCCTGATCAATTTCGTCAAAGACGAGCGTTGGAATGCGATCCGCTTCCGCCAGAGCATGTTTAAGCGCCAGCATCAACCGCGAGGTCTCGCCCCCAGAGGCAATTTTCACAAGCGGCTTCAAGCCCTCACCCGGATTGGATTCGATCAGAAACTCAATCTGGTCAATGCCAGTGCTGTCAAAAGCGACGCGTCGCCCATCTACAGGCAAGCCCTGCGGGTCTTCTTTCTGGAGTATCTGGGTTTCAAATCGCGCGGACCGCATCGAAAGCTGCCCCAAAACACTGGTCATCTTTTCTGCTAATTCTTCAGCGGCATTGTGGCGTCTGGCGGACAATTTTTGAGCCAACTCAGCCAACATTACTTCTATCTGCGCTTTTTTTTGTTCCAGTTCCTTTATCTGCTCATCTACATTGTCTACTTTACTTAACTCAGACTGCGCAGAGGTGAGATGTTTCAAAACTGCCTCAACGGATCCACCATATTTGCGCTTCAACTGATTGAGGGTGTCAAGGCGTTCCTCAATCTGATCAAGCCGGCGCGGGTTGAACTCAATTGCTTCAAGATAGTTGCGCAATTCATAAGCAGCCTCAGCTGAGCTGCTGAAAACCTGCTCAAGGCGTTCCGCCAGCGGCTGCAGCGAGCTGTCAATTCGGCTGAGTTCACTGAGGTCGTGACTGGTCTGCCCAAGCAGGTCAGTCACCGAAGCTGATTCTCCATCACCTTCATCCAATAAAGCGACCGCGTGAGCGCTCAGTTGATGAAGCGACTCGGCGTTAGCCAAACGCGAGCGTTCAGTGCGCAGGCTTTCTTCTTCATCCACAACCAATTTGGCAGCCTGAATCTCCTGCACCTGATATTTGAGCATGTCAACGCGATTCTGGGCGTTCACACTCAGTTCTCTCAACTCTTCAAGCTCATCCGCAACATGCGACCAGTCCCGATAACCAGCGTGGTATTGATCGGCGATATTATCGTGATGGGCGAAACGATCAAGCAATTCGCGGTGGTATCTGATTTTAAGCAGGGAGAGGTGTTCCGACTGACCGTGCAAGTCGACCAGAAAAGCGCCGATTTCCGACTGCAGTGAGACAGCCACGCTGCGGCCGTTGATTCGGGCGATGGAACGACCCTCAGCGCGTATCTCACGGGACAGACTGATCACGGCAGGGTCTTCAAGCAGCCCTTCCGCCTCCAGGATGGGGTTCACCAGCTCCTGTACTTCAGACGAGAGCTCAAAAGTTGCCTCGATAATCGCCCGATCAGCGCCTTTGCGGATCACGCTGGCGTCTATCCGTTCGCCAAGCACCGCGCTCAGCGCGTCCAGAATGATTGACTTCCCCGCGCCAGTTTCACCAGTAAAAACCACAAACTGTGGATGTGGATTGAGCGTAAGCTCATGAATGATGGCGAAATTCTGAATGTGCAGCTCAGTCAGCATGATCTATTTAAGTCTAAAACCTTTCATATGAGCATAAGCCGAGCTGGGCACCGCCACCGCGTAGAGCACCTGCCAGATCAAAGGCAGCAAACCAGCCAGACTCGGCAGAATGCCCTGATGACTGATGAACAGTGGAATCAACGCCATAATCAGCAGGGGCGCACAACCCACAACCGCGCCAGTCAATACGGCGTTGTTCAGCTTGGCGCTGCGGCGATGGCTGACGGCCATGCGCACCGCATTAGAGATTAACAGACCGACCCCCGGAGCAAGCAGCAGGGTAATAAAGCCAATGCGGCTGGCCAACCATGATCCGGCAAAGGCAATCAGACCAGCGACTAGGAAACCCAACACACTATCGAATGGCTTGGTGGTGTCAAAAATCTTCTGCTGACCGCGCACGCATTCCTTACATCGATAACCAGTGGGAGTCAGAACGGCATCAGCCGGATTGATCGGCTTATTGCATTTGTTGCAGCGCAAGCCGATATAGTTATCGTCAGCTGCAGGATTATTCTCAGGCTTAGAGGGGTCTAACTGCATGTCATGTGGTCTTTCTTCTGGGCAGGACCTGCATTACCTCAGCCAGATCTCGATAAAAATAATTGGGTTCGCCAAAGCGCACCATTAGTAGTGAACGCTGGTTGGCTTTCACCTCCACCCAATCAGCATTGGTCATCGTGAGCGGTTTCATACCGTCCACACTGACCAACATCTCATAAGGGCTGGCGGCGTGCAAAGTCATCGAAGCCCCCTCGGCTAAAACCACGGCCCGGTCGAGCGAAAGATGAGGCGCGATAGGCACGATCAGCATGCTGCGCAGCTCAGGCGGCAGGATAGGCCCATGCGCGGCCAACGCGTAAGCTGTCGAGCCAGTGGCCGTTGAGACAATCAGCCCGTCAGCCACATAAGAAGACATAAAGCCCTCGTTGAGATCAACACGAATCTCGATTGGACGAATCATTTGCCCGCGCGCCAAAACGATTTCATTAATCACATCCCAGCGGGCGGTGAGTTTCCCGGCCTTGAAAAACTGCGCATCCAGCATCATCCGCTTTTCGAGCCGATAATTGCCAGTTAGCAAGTCGTCAAGGCGCTTTTCCAGATTCTCTTCGTTCACTTCGACCAGGAATCCCAGCCTTCCAGCCTGCACGCCAAGCACAGGCAGGTCTTTGGGAGCCGCCAGATGACCGGCACGCAGCAGCGTGCCATCCCCTCCAATGACAATCAGCAGGTCAAAACCAGCCACGTCTGGCGTATTGTCAGGGTGTTCGTAATTGTACGGAACGGTAGCAAATTCTACATCCGCTTTTTTCAGGTGTTTACCGATGGCGGCCGAAATATCGATCGCCTGGGCTACAGCAGCATTAGGCATAATCAGAATGCGTGTGAAAAGCGGGGTCGTCGTGGTCATACGCGATAATTATAGTCGGGATTAGAGCCCTTTTCGTCTCACATCTATCTGAACCTCATTAAACCTTCTATTTAGAGATGGTCGAAGCCCCGAGGGGTCGCAA
The DNA here is from genome assembly GCA_012729755.1 of Chloroflexota bacterium. Classification (GTDB taxonomy): domain Bacteria; phylum Chloroflexota; class Anaerolineae; order Anaerolineales; family Anaerolineaceae; genus Mesolinea. The sequence goes on from JAAYCN010000024.1 coordinate 5,606, forward strand.
CAGAGAGAGGTTCTAATGTTGCCAGCTAACACAAACTTGCCAAACATGTCGAAACACCTTAAAACACCCTTTTAAAAGGTGAGAAGCCAGCAGATGGTAACCACTCCAATCACCGAGCTGGACAGCGATATTATCCAGAAGGATAGGGGGTACGAACCTAATTTTAGCATCTAAATCAGGAGAAGCAGTGACAAGATGCATCCAGGGGGAA
>JAAYCN010000025.1 GCA_012729755.1 Chloroflexota bacterium
GATTGGAGCGACGAGGGTACACCCGGTAACATCCCGAACCCGGAAGTTAAGCTCGTCAGCGCTGATGGTACTTGGGGGGCAGCCCCCTGGGAGAGTAGGTCATTGCCAAGAGACTTTTCGTTTTTATCCCCTATCCAACCCGTGAGGCGGATATACATCATAAGCCCCATCCAAGGCGGCATAAGGGATCATGGGACCCTGTGCATAGTTAGATAAATCCGCCAGAGTTTCCAGTGTCAATGCTGGATGTTATAATCACATAAACATAGACGCATGCCAGGGAGATCTATTTTGAAAAATTTCTCGCGATTAGTTTTCGTTTTCCTCATTTGTATATTTCTGATGGTTGACATCAGTGCCGTCAGCGCTGATTCCTGGGTATGGGTTAGATCTGATAACGGCATGGAAGGCGGAGAAGTTTGGGATATTGCTTTTGACCCATCTGACCCTTTGATTATGTATATCGTCACTAACGGAAGTGGCGTTTTTAAAACTGTGGATGGCGGTTCGAGCTGGCAGCCTTTGCAGGACGGACTAATCCATTTGAACCCGGTTTCGATCGCGGTTGATCCTGATCAGTCAGAAACGCTCTATATCGGTTCCGGGCCGGCGACCCTTTATGTTTCACATGACCAGGGGGAAAATTGGGAAACTTCATTTAGCTTCGGTGGTTACGCAATCAGTAATATCGATTTAGGAAGTGGTGAGGACGCCTACGATTATGCATACAGCTATGACACGCTTTATGTAAGAGGACCATCATTGAGTTGGACAAGGATTAGAGAAGGTTTGCCTGGTTGGCCATTGGACGCGATTCATTGCATAAGACGAGATCCTGCTAATTCTCAAATCGTATACGCCTGTACGCCTTTAGGGCTCTATAAGTCTACTGATTACGGGCTCAGTTGGGTTGAATTTGGGAATGGCTTGCCGAATAATGACAGTGATATTTTTGACTTCCAATTTGACCCCATTGACCCGAATATCGCCTATGCAACGACATATGACGGTATTTACCGAAGTCTGGACCGAGGAGAAAATTGGACGCTCTTTTCCACTCAATTTGCTCGAGAGCTTCTGATTGTTGCTGAACCCACGCGCGTTTTTTATGTGACTACATATGGTGACGTCCTTAAAAGCTGCGATGGCCAAAGTTGGACTACGACAAATAATGGTTCGGGCCCGGTTAGTGTGAGAACACTAAAACGACATCCAATCACGGCATCTCTCTACGCAGGAACAAGGGGAGCTGGATTATACGTAACTTCAGACCAGGCCGAAACCTGGCAAATGATCAATTCCGGAATGACGGCGACTCTGGTCACCAGTATTGCTGTTGATCCTTTCAACCCTCAAATTGTGTATAGCACAACCCGAATGGCGGGGTTGTTTAAGAGCGAGGATGGTGGGCTTAACTGGACTTCATCAGGGGAGCTGCTGAGGAATAAATACCTTAAAGAAATAAAAATTGTCCGCTCTTCTCCAAATGTACTCTTTGCCATTGACCCATCGAATCTGTATAAAAGTGTCGATCAAGGCATAACCTGGAACAAGATTGCCTCCGATGTATTTGTTAATGTCAGTATCTCAAGCCTGACTTTAAATCCGATCAGGGCTTTGGAGTTATGCGTTTCTACAAATTCAGGACTTTTCAAGAGCACGGATGGTGGTAACACCTGGCAACTGATTACGATTGAAGCTTCGGTGCTTGATGAGATCTCTTATGTAGTTTACGACCCCATCGACCCCGATACGCTATATGCCACGGCTAGGGATGGTCTGTATAAAACAACAGACGGTGGCGTAACCTGGTCGAACCTAATTGAAACTCATGATGGCGAAATCATTGTAACCCCGCAAGAGCCGCGCCATATTTACGTCCGAGAATATTTTGATATTTGGAGGAGTATCGATGGAGGAACTACCTGGGTTAAATTCTTGAAACCATATCAGGATTATCGCTCAAACTGTTTTGCATCAAGCCCTACCAACTCAATGGTCATGATTGGTTTTCCGGATTATATCATTGCTGATTTCGGCGGCGATGGCCACGAGATTGAAGTAACGGATGGGATTGAACCTCGTATTGTCCAAACCCTGACGATTGACCCAGTTGACCCAGGCCGTGTTTTTGCTGGCACGATGGGTCAAGGTATCTATACCATCGATATGCAGATGCCTTATCGAACGTTCCTCCCACTCATTTTTCGTTAGCAAAGCTGCCTTACCGAAGCTAAAAAAGTTTTACAGGTGCGACAGATAATTGAACGACCTTCACCATCGGGCATCTGCCAGACGGGAGCGGGAGTAGTGTCTGAGTGGAGATACGCTACCATTAACAGCCAATAGCCATAGTTAAATTATCCAGGGATAGAGCCGCCCAATTCTCGATGGTTGCGCCATGACTTGAAAAGTTCCCACTCACTTCTGAATTGGCAATATATATTGAAGCATGGGCTGAGTTGCTTATCGCGGAAATCCTCCTGTCCCGCTTGTTTTTGATCAAGCAGCGCTCCAGCCCCATGATTTTTGTTGGCAATTGCTCCCCGTAACCAATGTTGCAGAAGGTGAGCTCACTTGGTTAATAAGCTTTTGAAAGTATCATATTGCAATAAATCAAGGTCAAAAGACCCCGTTATGAACGGCAGGACATCCCTTGTGACATCTTTCCAGTCCAAAGTTCGTAGTTTTGATAATACTTTCGCTTTCCAGTTGTGTTCATTCATTGGCTCGTCCAGCCAATTATTTTGACTAAGCGCGTTATTCAATAAAACAAAATTTGGCTTGGGCCAGGCAGGGTCGCTGAGATACCAAAGCAAGTCGAAAAGGCCCCGGCCTTTTGTGTAAGGGCGTTGCAGGATGGCATGCAGTTTGCCAGCCAGGAGGCTGGCTTTATCATGATGCTGTAATTGCAATACTACAAAACGACGCACAACTGTGGTTTGACACACAGCGCCTTTTGGCGGGTTGGTATCCACTTCGATTTTAATTGACAAGGTTTCGGAAGGCATCGGTGATAAGCCAAGCTCATGCAACAGACCTGGAAAACAAAAAAAGCGTTGTTGACAATATTCTTTTCGTTTGTTTTTACTTCAATTTGGTAGCTTTCTGCCTTTAGGTCAGCTTGAACAGCCTTGAGGTAATCAAGGAACGCATAATCTTTTTCCTGTCCTTCAAGGGCAAAATCAAGGTCTTCTGAATAACGTCCATGGGCATACAGGAAACGCAGAGCGGTGCCACCATGGAAGGCAAGAGGAATCATTGCGCCACATTTCTGCAACGCACCCAGGATGCGCGCTTGAAGGTATTCTCTGGCGATATTTTTCCCGTCCAGAGCAGACGAGTTTTGTTTAACTAAATGAGCCAAGTAATCTTTCATAAGGCTTGATATTCCTCATTTTCTCTTGCGATCAGGGTGATGATGTACTGACTGGCGCGGGTCATTTTGGGGCTGTTGAACCGTTGGGCAAAACCCTGAAGCTTAATAACATTAAGGTAATTTAGATTTTGGAGGCGTAATTCTTCAAGAAAAGCAGGGTCATCTCCACCGGATTGCAGATAGACCAGATCCAAAATTGCCTTTTCGGCTTCGGCGATAAAAACAAGCTGATTACTCAGATTGACTGCTTTATAACCGAAGAAAAGCTCAGTTTTGATATGTCGAAACGAAAAATTGCCTAAAGGAGTGTTTAACTGTTCTGGTTGACTGAAACAGTTTACTTCTCCGGAAGGCTTCTTGTTGTACTAAAAACTGCTATGAGGTTTAAATCAAAGCATCGTCGCCAATTGTCTGATCTTATAAAGCATCCTTTGCGTCGTTTTTGAAAGATATCAATGAAAAGCACTTTTGTAGCAGTTTGTGGCTATAATTGATATATCTTCTTTAAGAAAGGATTTTGAAATGAAATTCAAAGAGTCAAAAACTTACCAAAATTTAATTAACTCCTATGCCGGTGAATCACAGGCGCGCAGCCGCTATTCTTTTTACGCTGAGGTAGCTGAAAAAGAAGGTCTGCTGCATGTCGCCGCGGTTTTTCTCGAGACTGCCGATAACGAGCTTGAGCATGCCAAAGTATTCTTTGACCATATCATCGCGAAAGCTGGCGCCGGCATGATCCATGTCGACGCGGATTATCCGGCGTCAGTCGGTTCCACTTCCGAAAACCTCGAAGCGGCCGCTGCCGGGGAACACGAAGAATTCACCGAACTCTACAAAGAAGCCGCAGAGGTTGCGGCGGAAGAAGGGTTTGATGATATCGCCAAGTCCTTTACTGAAATCGCCGAGGTCGAAGAGCGCCATTACGAACGCTATGCAGCATTGTTCAAATTAGTCTCAACCAATTCTTACTTTAAACGCGAACACAAGGTTTATTGGAAGTGTCGCAACTGTGGCTATGTCCACGAAGGTGAAGAAGCGCCGCAAACTTGCCCAGCTTGTAAGCATGCGCGCAAATACTTCGAAATCGCCTGTTTGGAACAATAGTTCTTAATTAATGCAGAACCCCGATATTATTCATGTCGGGGTTCTTTTTTTTCGCCGAATCAGTTGTCACGGGTTAACGTCACTCTGTGGTTCGAACTTGGCCGTTTTCCATTCTTTCCGCGGAGGTTTGCTTGCGAAAAGGAGCGTCTGCGCTCAGACAACTGCCCAGAATCGTCAGCGGGCCGGCATAAAATTACCAGCGATCAAACCTGTCGCCTCTGCCTGTTACACACTCCTCAGCACGGCGCCAAACTTGTTCTTCAGCGCCCTGACAATGCGGTTGCGGATCGTTTCCGCGTCCTTGTCGGTCAGCGTGCGGTCCGCGGCCTGATACGTCAGGGTATACGCCATGCTCTTTTTGCCTGCGCCGATTTTCGCGTCGCGGTAAATATCGAAGAGAGAAGCGGAAGTGAGCAATTTGCCCCCCGCTTTATTGATCTCATCAAGAATGTTGGCAGCGGAAGCCTCTTCGTCCACGATCACAGCGATGTCCTCAAATACTGCGGGGAAGGCGAAAATCGGTTTGTTCTCGAAATAAAGATTAGCGGCGCTGATCAGTGCTTCAAGGTCAAACTCAGCCGCGAGCACTGGCGTCAGCGGAAAATCATAATTCTCTCGCACCAACGGATGAATCTCGCCCATCACCCCTAACAACGCGTTAGCGCTTAATACCCGTGCGCAGCGCCCCGGGTGGAATGTCGGCTCATTCGCGCTTTCAAAACGGACATCCCCGACGTGGAGCCCCTCTAACAGGCCTTCAATAATGCCTTTTAGGTCAAAGAACCCCATTGGTTGAACCCGTTGTGGTTGCCATGACGGTGATTGCCACTCTCCGGTTAACCCGATGCTAAGCCTTCTGGCCTCATGTGGAAGCAACTGACCTTCAACAGGCAGAAAAACCGGACCTAATTCAAACATTGCCAGTCCCGAAACGAGTGATCCATTATGCTCAATCAGCTCAAGCATAGTTGCCAGTGCGTTTCGCCGCATCACATTACGGTCAGGGGTCGCAGGGTTCTTGATGCGCACGTAATTTCTTTGTGCTGGTGCGCTGCTTGCCGGGTAGATTCGCGCCTCCCGCTCTTCGGAGGTCTGTCGGTAGGCGAATGTGTCCTGTAAGCCCAAACTGACCAGAATGTCCCTGATTTTCTCTTCGCTTTCGAACGCCGGGTTCCCTCTCTGAGGGGGCAGGGCGCTGGAAAGCCGCTTGGCGGGGATCCTGTCAAATCCATAAACTCTGCTGATTTCTTCAATGAGGTTGGCTTTGCCAATCAGGCCGGGTTCAATGTCTCGGCGTGTATCAGGCGCGGTAGCGACAATCTCCTCTCCGCATATAGCCGTTTGAAAACCTAACCTCATGAGGATCTCTTGCGCTTCCCCGAGCGGGATGTCGGCCCCTAATGCGCGTGAGATATCAGGCTTTGAAAGCGTGATTGTTGGGTCTTCGGGCTTTCCCGGGTAATTGTCAAGCACGCCGCCTACTAATTTGCCTCCAGCCCATGCTAACATGCGCGCGAGGCATAAGCTGAGCGCCTGTTCAGCGAGAGCGGGGTGCACGTCGCGGCTAAAACGATAGCTGGCTTCTGTATTAAGTTTGCATCGCAAAGTAGTTTTGCGGATATTGATGAAGTTCCAGCTTGCCGCCTCAAGAACGACAGTCTGCGTACCCTGATGAATGCCGGTTTCGCTGCCGCCCATGATGCCGGCCAATGATAGCGGCCCCGCGCTGTCAGTGACCAGTTCGACTGAGTCATCGAGAGTATGCGTCGTTCCGTCCAGTGTGGTCAGCTTTTCGCCGTTCTTGGCGGGTCGAGTGACGATTATCGGCTTGCCGTCTGCGCGAGCTTCGAGCAGCTGGTAATCGAAGGCGTGAAGGGGCTGGCCGGTATCAAGCATCGTGTAGTTGGTCGCGTCGACCAAAGCGTCGATCGGCCTCATGCCCGCCAGCGCGAGACGTCGGCGTACCCAATAAGGGCTGGGTTGTGCCCGAGCGCCTTCAATCATGCCGATCATGAAGCGCGGGTTTAACTCCGCATTTTCTATTCTCAAACCGATTTTCTGCCCAATTTCCTCCCCCTCCGAAAAATTGACTCCCTCAGGAAGGCGCAGTTCACGCTTCAACCCCGCGCTGAGTTCTCGCGCGATTCCGATGATCGCCGCGTCGCGCACGATATTAGGTAGGATGCTTATCTCAAAAACCGCGTCCCCCATATAATCAACCAGCGGCATTCCGGTTGGCGCGTCAGCGTCAAGAAAGATGACTCCGTCATGTTCCTCAGAGATGCCCAGTTCTTTTTCCGAACAGATCATCGAATTCGATTCGACCCCTCTGATCACAGCGGGTTTCAAGCGGGTTAGCACTTGTCCTGGCTGGTGTCCGTCGTAAAGTTCAGCCCCAAGCCTTGCGTAGGCTACTTTCAATGGTATGGCTAATTGGCCCTGACCCTTATACGGGTACAGGTTTGGCGCCCCAGTCAGCACGATATGTTCGCCGCTGCCGTCCTCTAAGCGGCATAAAACCAGGCGGTCAGCGTTCGGATGCGCCATCACTTCGCTGACCTCAGCGACTACGAACTTGTCTTTGGGCCAGGCTAAGCCTGAATATTTGAATTCCAGCCGTTCGTCCTCCGGCAAAGGCAGCCCAACCAGCGTAATGCCATCCACTTCCAGACCGAGCATGGTCATTTTGCGAGCGATTTCTTCAACGGTCAGGTCGTCAAGGTCAACATAATCTTTGATCCAGGTTAATGGTGCTTTCATTTTCTGATTTCTCCTGACTTAAAATTGTTCCAGAAAGCGGATGTCATTATTGCGGAAGTGGCGGATGTCATCCACATGGTAGCGCATCAGGGTGGTGCGGTCGATGCCCATCCCTGCCGCGAAACCGGAATAAACAGTGGGATCATAGCCGCCGTTAGCCAAAACAGTCGGGTGCACCATGCCGCAGCCCAAAATTTCCAGCCATCCACTGCCTTTACAAACGCTGCAGCCTTTGCCCTTGCAGATAAAACATTCCACGTCCATTTCAGCGCTGGGCTCGGTAAAGGGGAAGTAGGAAGGGCGTAACCGTGTGCGCGCGTCATCCCCAAAAGTGCGGTGCGCGAAATCTTCGATCGTGCCTTTGAGATTGGCGAAGGTGATATCTCTCCCAACAACCAATAACTCCACCTGAATGAATTCAATTTCCGAGCGTGCGCTGAGATTTTCTTTGCGTGAGACAGGCCCCGGCAGGATCACGCGAATGTCCTGGGGGTAGAATTCGCGCATTGCTCGAATTTGCCCTGGTGAGGTCTGCGTGCGCAGCACCACCCCTTCAGTCTCAGTGTAAAGAGAATCCTGCATGTCGCGGGCAGGGTGATATGGGGGCATGTTGAGCAGCGTGAAGTTGAATTCGTCGGTTTCAACTTCTGGTGATCGGTAGATCTGAAAGCCCATATCTCCAAAAATGCGGTAAATCTCACGCAAGGTCGTGTTTAGGGGGTGAATACGTCCTCGGCGGGGCTGATGGCCCGGCAGGGTCACATCAACCCTTTCGTGTTCAAGGTTCGAAACCAGCGTCGCCTGACGGACGATCCCTTCCTTTTCAGCGTAAGCAGCTTCAAGCGCGGTTTTCACCATATTGATTACTCGCCCGAGTGCGGGGCGTTCCTCTTTTGACAGGCTGCCCATCATGCCGTAGGCTAACATGACCGGCGAAGCCTTGCCGAGATGCGCCTGCTTCCAGGCGTCAAGTTCATCTTGGCTGCTGACAGCGTCCAGCTTAGTTAAGGCAAGGGCTTGTTCGTTTGTGAGTTTTTGTTCAATTTCAGTCATTACTTTTACCTCTTTAGCGGTTGCGGGCAACAAAAAAACCCGCCCATAATTTAGGGACGGGTTGTGGCCGTGGTACCACCCTAATTGGCTGTCAAACAGCCCACTCATCAGGATCAATAACGGGAACACCCGGCGCGGACTACTCTTGGTTCACCCGCGCGACTCCAGAGGGAACTTCAGTATCTGCTCACCCTGTTCCGCTCTCAGTCGTGGCGGTCCATCCCTGTTGGCTGGCTTGAAACTTACTTTCCTCTTTCCTTGCCGATGTGTGAATTATAGATGGATTAAAAGGGATGTCAAGCAGAATGGACATCCCTTTTTCCCTTTTAATGATGTTGTCTTTTGTCTGTGAGATGCTCTGAGCTTGCCAAAAGCTTTCTCAGGCGGCTTGGACGATGCTTACAAAACTATCCACCTTCAGGCTTGCGCCGCCGATCAACCCGCCGTCGATATCTGACTGGTCGAAAAGCTCTTTGGCATTGTCCGCTTTAACTGATCCACCGTAAAGAATGCGCATGCCGTTGCCGATTTTATCGCCGAATAATTCGCCCAAAATGGGTCTGATGACATCTCTGTGCACTGCGTTAGCGCCTTCCGGTGTCGCGGCGAGGCCTGTGCCAATCGCCCAAACAGGTTCATAGGCAATGATCAGCTTCACTGCCTGCTCAGGTTCGACTCCGGCCAGTCCCTCACGCACCTGCCGCGAAACGACTTCGCCAGTCTGACCCGATTTGTTCTCTTCGAGGGTTTCGCCGACGCACACAATAGGACTCAGCCCAACCTTCAGCGCGGCGTGAACCTTTTTGTTGACAGATTCGTCTGTCTCGCCGAACATGGCCCGGCGTTCGGAGTGTCCGATAATCACGAAATCGCAGAGATCCTTGACCATTGATGGTGAAATTTCGCCGGTAAAAGCCCCGGATTCTTCCCAGTGTAAATTTTGCGCTCCAAGTTTAATACTCGAGCTCCCAAGTTCGCGGTTCGCAACTCCTAAACCGACAAACGGTGGGCAGACCACCACGTCAACACCTTCGACGTCGCTCAAAGCGGGCACGAGTTCACGAAGCAAGTCACGGGTAGCGTAGAGTCCTTTGTTCATTTTCCAGTTGCCAGCAACCATTGGTTTGCGAGTTTTCATAATTCCTCTTTTCATAACATAATATCGCCAGGATTCTAACACGACTGCACTTAAGAATAAAAAGGAGGCTGCCGTGCGACAGCCTCCAAAACTCTAATCGAAAGGGTTAGCGTATGATGCGCGGATTGAGCCAGAGTGCGCGCATGTCCTCACGGCTGTTGCCGTTACGCGCAACCAGAATGAATTGAACGCTCTTGCCCGCCAGTGATGAAAGATCCACGCTGACACTATCCCAGGTACCGTCATAAGTTTGATCCCAGACGTTGATGTTGGTCATCGTGCCCGAGCTGCCGATGCGGTAATTTAATCCCATGTCCACGTCGCACTTCTTTGCGCCGCCTTCACACATCAGCGTAGCGACAAATCTGTCTCCCGCCTGAACTTTGAAGTCAGGGTAAATCCCCATGATATAGATCGTGCCGCTTGAGTTAGGGCGGGTAATCAAACCGGGTTCGTCTTCTGTTCCACCGTCTTCGCGGATTGGAGCAGCTTTAACAATCACATAACCTTTGTCGACACTGCTCTCACTGCCAGGGCAGGGTAGTGAGCCAGCTCCAGTTGACCAGCTCGCCGTGCAGGCGCTGTGTGCGAAGTTATAAACCTCACCTGAGGACGTGCTTCCCGGCACCTTGATAGTAACCCAGAAGCTCTTGTTAGCGCTTGCCCCAACGCCGAATTTGACGCCGTTCGGGTTTACCAGCATGTATTTGGCTGTATAAGTCCCCGCGGTAGCAGGAGCCTGAAGGGTGACGCTGATATCCACTGTTTGACCGGGAGCGACATTTTTTGGCATGTCAATATAGTTGGGTCCGCCCATTTGGGTGCCGTCGACGAATACCACATCATAGCGTGTGTCCCACGTGCACGAGCCGACATTCTTTAGGCGCCAAGTTTTGACGAAGCTGGCTCCAGCGGTAATAGTTGTTCCATCAGGGATGGAAATATCATCCACGAATTCTCCAGCGTTGCATGGCACTGGGGTTGGCGTAGGTGGAACGCGTGTGGGTTGGGGCGCCAGTGTGTTGACCACGACCGTTGGCACAGGTGTTGCGGTTACAACTTGGGTCACAACAGTGACTGGTTGCGTGGCTGTGGCGATCTCGGTAGCTGCCTGTGTGGGGAGGTCGTTGAAGTCAGGGGCTTTCTCTGTGGGACTGGGCTGGCTCGCTGCCGCCAGAGCCGTCACGGTGGCTTGCGCCTGCAGGGTTTGAATTGCCTGTTCAACCGGATCACCAGTTGGAGTGGCCTTAATGCCTGGAAAGTTGCACGCGGTGAGCAATACGCCGGCGATCAACATGACTGAAAATATACCGGCCAAGAATTTTGGGTTTCGACTCAAGCTCTTCATTCTAAACTCCTTAAAACAATCCTAATTATATAATAGACGATTAAAACATGCGTTTAGTTCCAGAGTTTATGAAAGAGACTTCCACAGGGCAATTGCATGTCAAGGGCAATTGCATCTAAATAAATGACTTAGCTAAATAAAATACAAGGTTTTCGGTTCTATCTGATAAAGTCTCCTTTTACTCAAAAATTTCGATTTTCGATAGTCATTTTGGCAACACGTTGCACCTTTCAGAGCTTCGACGCACTTCAAGGCGATGGCTAAACGAGGCTTCCCTATGTCGGGAGCTTAATGAGAACCCACCCTTCTGCCAGGGATAACGAAAGATAAACCTGCTCTGACGGTCAACTTACTAAAAATAGAATTTTTGCTATCTGGTCTCTTTCCAATCCAGCCCCACTATTTATTCCTGTAAAAAGTTTGTATGCCTTGGAGGCTTTCGTTTTCCACTATTACCATACCTCACTTACAATTATCTTTGACGATAGGGGAAACAGCAAATAGTATAATTGAGAAGTGGACGAGAACCTAAACCAGGCCGAACAAAAAAACGAGCGTAGCAAAAGCCGGTTTACGTTTGAATTAATCGCTGTTCTGTTGCTCCTCGTTGCCATCAGCGCTACCCTTTATCGTGCCTGGTTCTCACGTTATATGGCAGATGACTATTGTCTGTCTGCACGTGCAAATGCGAGTAATCTGATTGACTTCGTTCGTGCGAATTACCAGAATTGGTCTGGTAGGTTTTCATGTTTTATTTCTGTCTGGTTTTTTTCTAAACTGAGGCCAGCGGGCTTTGGCGCAGGGTTGACAAGCCTGTTTATGCTTTGGGTAGTTGCGCTCAACACCCTTATCATACTGTTGACAGAGAAATTCAGGATAAGCGTTTCGAAAAGACAGGCCTTGCTCATCGCTCTGGTGATCATTCTGGCAACAATCGAAACCTCCCCCTCGAAGTTTCAATCATTTTTGTGGAGAGACGGCTTCATCCACCACACCTTTCCAATCATTTGGTTTACTTTCGCTTTGTTTGTCCTTTTTGCCCTCTCAAAACATGAGGCTATACCGATTTATTTTAGAGCAGTTCTTATTTTCTTGGTTGTCTTCTTCGCCGGAGGCTTCTCAGAAGCTTCCTCGATGTCTTTCGTCGCGTTTTTCGCCGTTGCAGCAGGTGCGAGTCTCATGTATCGGAAAAGCACTACACTATCCGGTTCAGATAGGATCTTGTTGCTTATTGCTTTGCTCGCTTCGGTTTTCGCCTTCCTGGTCGAGTACATTGCGCCAGGCAACATGACCAGAAGCGGGCTGTTGCCTGCCAGATCTCAAAGCCTGATCGCTACGATCCTTCTTAGCCTGCGCAACGCGCTGTTTATCGCCGGAAAATATGTTGTATATTCTCCCGGCTATGCGATTCTCGCGCTTGGGGTTGGATTCCTGCTTCTGCCTTGTGGTGTTGTTCAGCCCGATTCCGGCAGAAAAATATTCACGATCTTTATTGGTTTAGCCGCCAGTCTGGCTGTTCTGCTGTTAACGATTGTTTTTCCAGTTGCTGTGTTAATGCAGGCTTATCCCGAACCGCGGGCGATTTCACTTCCCAATTATTACATCACCATCGTGCTGATTTGTTTTGGAGCTTTGCTGAAGCGCTATCTTTCACTGCGACATGCCGGGCAGCGAACCGTGATAAGAGAACGCCTCACAACTGCTGTCAGGATTGGCCTGTTGATCTTAACCGTTGCTCTTACCATTTTAGTGGTCAGCCAATTCGCCAAAGATTATTCGGCGCTCAAAGATTATGCAGCCCGCTGGGATGACCGGCAGACACGCATCATCGACGCGCGGGCAGCTGGCATCACAAAAGTAACCGTGCCCGGTTTGGAATCTCGCGACCTGGTGGCAGATATCGGGGATGACCCTGACGACTGGGTCAACGCGTGCATGGCCGCTTATTACGGCATGGAAAAAATCACCGGAAGGTGAGAGGCTGTTCACCCCGGGTTTGGAAATCAGAGTTTTTGCGCTGCCTGACATAACCAAGCATAGAGAAAAACAAAAGCCGCCATCACAGGCGGCTTTGAAAAGTCGGGTGTAGATTTTTGATTAAGGTACGACAATGCGCAGGGCCAACGAATACTGGTTCTTGTCCCCATAGCCGAACCTGATGCTGCCGTCAGCCAGGGGCATCCAATACCCGGTGTAGGTGCCGGAGGTTGGCGGGGCGGCTAATTTTATCGAAACCTCAACCACATCACCCGGATAGACGGCGCTCGGGTGCATGTCCTGCACGGGTGCGCCGCTCATCTGGTTGCCGCCTTCGAAGTGCAGGTCGACATTATGAATGCCGTCTTCCCAGGCGCATGTGCCCGTATTTTTTACCTTCCAGGTCTTGATGAAGGGAGTGCCGGCATTTACCACTGAGTCGGGCGGATAGTTGACATCACCCAGATATTGCATCTGGAAATAACACTTGCCGTCATTTGACCAAGCCTTTGGCGATTCGCCAATCGGTTGATTGTTCGCCGGGTTAGCCGCCGCTGTCGTTGGTGTAGTGGCCGCGGCCCCAGTCACCGCCGCGGTAGGTTCGGGAGTGGGGGTTGGCATGGGCGTCGCGGTTGGCATCGGCGTGGCTGTCGGAGCGCTGAGCTCAGTTACCCGCTGCACCAGGGTGGCGATCGCCATTTCAGTCGCTTTGGCCATCTGTGTACTGGCTACCTGTTGCGCGAGTTCCGCGGGTGAAGGGGTAGCAGGCCCAGCAGGCTTGCAGGCACCCAGAATCATCACACTTGCAGTCGCGACGCTGAACAGGATCCACCAGAAATTATTTCTTTTCATTTCGATCTCCTCAATTGCTCTCACTTAATTAAGAGCCCATTATTCATTATATAGCTATGCGATTTTATCATCTTTTTGAAATACCCGTTGCAAGCGTTATTTAACCACAATTCGCACCGAAACATAGCCTGTTCCCGCGTTGCCCACACCAAAACGGTTGCCGCCCTGATCCAGGAAAGACCACCACCCCGTGTAGTCTCCCGCGCTGCCTGGAGCGGTCATGGGAACGCTGATGGTAATCTCACCGCCTGGCGCCACGCTTTGCTTCATGTCAATATTCGCGCCGCCCATCTTCTCCCCGCTGACAAATGCGAAATCAAATTCCGTTGTCCAGGCGCAGGTGCCGACGTTTTTGAAAGTCCAGCTTTTGGTAAAAGCCTCATTCGCCGCCTTCGCCGTGCCGTCTGGGATCGTTTCGCTGACCAGGCTCGCTTTGAGGCACAGGCTGGCACTTGTCGGGGTCGCCGCCGGGGCGGCAGGGGGCAGAACCGCAGGGGGTTGCGTAGCCACCGGCGCGGCCGGAGCGGCTGGCGCGGCTGGCAGTAAAGACTGCGTTTGCGCAATCGTTGGGCTGGGCATAGGCGTCCAGGTCGGCTGCGGGGTCGCAGTGGGCATGGCCATCTGTGTCATCTGCTGCTCAAGCGCTCTCAGCGAGTCGAGTGTGGCCTGAAACTGCATGGTCGCCGCCACGCTGGTCTCAATATAGTAGGCGATCGGTGTCGGCGTAGGCTTGGAAGAGCAGGCGGAAACCCCGATTGCCAGGGTTAAGAAAATAGTCATCAGCAAGGATTTCATTCGCTTGTTCATCGTTTTCTCCTGAGCCGACGGAACGCGTCGGCGTTTTTATCGTACCCCAAGCCAGAAGAGCCGTCAAATCGGCTTTGTGGGGCTTTTTTAGCCGGAGCCACCCCTGCCGCAGCGGGGGCCGGGCGCGTTCGCGGGGTTCGCGCTGTGACTGGGGCGGATGACTTCGCGCGGGCGGCTCTGCCCTAAGGGGCGGAGAGAGCGCCGATCGAGAGCATCGCCGACAGGTGGGCGAGGGCGCGGGCGTCTTCTTCCGCGCCGCCGGCGGCCAACAGCTCCTGCGCCTGGGTGACCAGCGCGCCAGCCGGGTCGGGATCCCGCAGCAGCGCCAAACGGCTCTCCGCGCGCTGATTGTTCGGCTGGGCGACGTACGCCCGGGCGATCATCAGCCGATATTCAGCCTTCGCCGCCGGGTCGAGCTCCGCGGGCAGCGCCTCCGCGTTGGTCAGCGGCACCAGCAAAAGCGACACCAACAGCCCGACCGCCAGCCCAATCAGCAGGCCGGTCAGCAGATACCAGTTGTTGCTCACACGCGCGACGTTGACGGGTTTAGTTTCCATCTGACCCTCCCCGCCACTCTTTGACCGCGTTCTCGTCAATCGCGGCGAACATCGCTTTCATCAGCGCCATGTCTTCAGCGCTGTAGCCGATCTTCTCAGCCTCGGTCATCGCGCTGACCATCATCGAAACCGGATCGTCCGCCAGTCCTTCCAGCTGCCGCAGGGCCGCCACCGGGTCGGGGTAAGCCGCGAAACGTTCCGCCGCCATCAGCACCGCGTCCGCCTTAAAATCCGCTCTCAGCTGCCCGAGCGGCGCGTTGTCGGGCGCCTGGGGCGGCGCCAACAGCCAGCCAAACGCCAACCCGGCCGCCAGGCCGATGGCGATCGTTATCCCAAAAAAGATCAAACGCCGCGTTTTTAATGTCAAATTATTTAGCCTTTCTTCCACATCGGGATGCACACGCCATGCTCCCGCGCGAACTTCTCCGCCTCAGCGTAGCCTGCGTCGACATGCCTGATCACGCCCATGCCCGGGTCGCCGGTCAGCGTACGTTCGAGCCGTTTGGCCGCCTCAGGCGTGCCGTCCGCGACAGTAACCTGCCCGGCGTGTTGGCTGAAGCCAATGCCCACGCCCCCGCCGTGGTGGAACGAGACCCAAGTCGCCCCGTTGGCGGTGTTTAACAGCGCGTTGAGAATCGCCCAGTCGCTCACCGCGTCTGTGCCGTCCAGCATGCCTTCCGTTTCGCGGTTCGGCGAAGCCACCGAGCCGCAGTCGAGGTGATCGCGCCCGATGACGATTGGCGCCGAGACGATCCCCCTGCGCACCAGTTCGTTGAATGCCAGCCCGGCTTTGGCGCGTTCGCCGTAGCCCAGCCAGCAGATGCGCGATGGCAGGCCCTGGAAGGGCACCCGCTCGCGGGCCATCTTCAGCCAGCGGATGACATGCTCATCCTCGGGGAAGAGCTCGGCGATGCACTCATCTGTGCGGTAGATATCCTCAGGGTCGCCGGAGAGCGCCACCCACCTGAACGGTCCCTTGCCTTCGCAGAACAGCGGGCGGATGTAGGCCGGCACGAAGCCGGGGAAGTCAAAGGCGTTAACCACGCCTTCGTCATAGGCGCGCTGGCGGATGTTGTTGCCGTAGTCGAACACCTCGGCGCCGGCTTTCTGCATGTTCAGCATGGCTTTGACATGCGTCGCCATCGAACGCTTCGCCAGCTCGGCGTATTTTTCGGGGTCGGCGTAGCGCAGTTTTGCCGCCTCGGCCGCGCTGTAGCCGGCCGGAATGTATGAAAGCGGGTCATGCGCGCTGGTCTGGTCGGTGACCACGTCCGGCGTTACCCCCCTGACCGCCAGTTCGCTGTAAATCTCGGCCGCGTTGCCGATGAGGCCGATCGACTTCGGCGTGCGCGCGTCCACGTTCTCTTCGACCATCGTCATCGCCTCTTCGAGCGTGTCCACCACCGCGTCGACATAGCCGATGTCGAGGCGCTTTTTGGCGCGTTCCGGGTCAGCCTCCACGATCAGCCCGACGCCTTCGTTCATGGTGATCGCCATCGGCTGAGCGCCGCCCATCCCGCCCAAACCGGCGGTCAGCACGAATTTGCCCGCCAGGCTGTTCCAGCCGCGTTTGCGCGCCAGCGCGCCGAAGGTCTCATACGTGCCCTGCAGGATGCCCTGCGTGCCGATATAAATCCACGAGCCCGCCGTCATCTGGCCGTACATGATCAGTCCCTTCGCCGCCAGGTCGTCAAAATGTTCCTGCGTCGCCCAATGCGGCACGAGGTTGCTGTTGGCGATGAGGACGCGCGGGGCGTCTTCGTGGGTTTTAAAGATGCCCACCGGCTTGCCCGATTGCACCAAAAGCGTTTCGTCGGGGTTAAGGTCGCGCAGCGAGCTGAGGATGGCGTCGAAAGCCTCCCATGAACGCGCCGCCTGACCGCGCCCGCCGTAGACGACGAGGTCTTCGGGCCTTTCCGCCACCGCCGGGTCGAGGTTGTTTTGGATCATGCGGTAAGCCGCCTCGATCAGCCAGTTTTTGCAGGTAAGGGTTGAACCAGTTGGGGAATGAACTACACGTGGTGCTGACATTGCGCCTCCTGAGGTGAGAATGTTTGATCAGGGAAATTATACAATATTGGCAGCAAGGTGTGGCCGCATTGGGATGAATGGGGGCAGATTTTTGCGGGCGCGGTGATGGGGACAGGTGTTGGTCGCCGTGGAAGCCCGGCAACCGGAGCCAGGGCATTTGCAGCAATTGCAGCGGTAAAAAGGGAGTATTTGCAGTAATAATGAATGGCTTCAACGAGAGAAAACGGGCATTTACCTGATTTACCCCTGATTCGGTGAAGCAGGGGCGGTTTTGAGGTGATGACGGGGAAGGCTGGGATGGAAAGGACTTGAAAACACGGCTGCATTGATATATAATAGCACATACGTTCTATTTATTCAAGGGAAGTGATGTGGAGATCAAGGACGTCAGCCGTCGGAGAGCGGACGGGGTCGAGCGGAGACAGGAAGCAGGAGCGTTGAAAATTGGCGAGGAGGCTGGGTGAGCAGGAGAATTCTGGACGCGGTGAGCCTGGTGGAGGAACGAAGCCGGGAGGCAAGGTGGCTGTTGGAGGGCGTCTTGCCGGCGGGGGGACTGGTGTTGCTGGCAGGCGAAACGAGCTCAGGGAAGGGTTTTTTGAGCCTGGAACTGGCGATCGGGGTGGCATCGCGAGGGGTTGCCTGGGGACTGAGATGCGGCCTGAGCGGGCGGGTGTTGTATCTGTGCTCGGACGCGGACGAGGCGGAGATGGCCAGGCGGATGAAGGGCTTATGCGCCGGGTATGGGTGTGTGGCGCCAAAGAGGGTGGTTTTCGATTTTAACCGCTATGTGTTCGCGGAAGAGGACGCGGGGGGATTGACGAAGATGATCCGGCAGGAGGGGTATGAGGTGGTGATCGTGGACCCGCTGAGCCGGTATCTGCCGTGGATGAACGATAACAGCACGCGGAGCGTGGGGATCGGGCTGCAAACTTTGAGGGAGATCTCGAGAGCCAGCGGGGCGACGGTGGTGATGGCGCAGGGGTTTAATAAGCTGAGGCAGAAGCCTTTGGGCAGGTGGGGTGAGGCTTTGACGGATGGAACGGAACGGGTGAGGGGAAGCACGGAACTGGTGGCGGCAAGCGACGCGGCTTTGCTGGTGAGACGGGGAACGACGCGAAATGTGGTGGAACTGGTGAAGAACCGGATGGGCAGGGCGCGTTGGGGGAGCTTTTTCAGTGTGGTGGACATGGACGGGGGGATTTGTGTGGTGTTTGAGGCAAAGAAGGAAGCTGAGGTGAAGGCGCCGGTGACGCTGGCGGAGCTGTTGGAGCGGCGGATGAAGCGAGTTTTAAGGGGGAAGGCGGAAAAGAAGTTTTTGAGGACGGAACTGGTGGCGGAAACGAAGAAACTGCTGGGCCAGGTCGGGGCGGGACAAAGGGCCTGGGCAGAAGCTTTGGCGTTGTTGGGCAAGGACGCGGAGATTCTGGTTGAAAAGGGGGAGGGGAATTTTAAGGTTTATGGGCTGAAGGAGCCAAGCAAGGCGATGTTTGACGCGGTGGCGGAGGAGCAGGGCAGTTTGAGCGCGCTGGATTTGTTGGGAAAAAAGATCGCGGTGGAGGCACCGCTCAGGCTGCTGGAGAAGCAGCTGGCGGAGATGGAGTTGGGGGCTAAGCCGGATGTGTTGGGGGAGGTGTTGAGGAGGATTAATAATGATGTTTAGACTCATTATTTTGAAACACCCTCTTCAGTCTCAGTCCGCTACGCGGCTGAGCCAGCTTCCCCCCTGGGAAGCCTGACGTGCTTTGATGAGGATCGTGGAGGCGCCGACCCCGTTCAAAGATTACGGGGCAGGCAATCTGGGGCAAGCCTGATGTGTTGGATGGGGTGATGAGGAGGATGGGGAAAGACGATTCATTGGAAAAGTCACCCCGATGGTGCTGAGCCAGCAGATGGTAACCACTCCAATCACCGAGCTGGACAGCGATATTATCCAGAAGGATAGGGGGTACGAACCTAATTTTAGCATCTAAATCAGGAGAAGCAGTGACAAGATGCATCCAGGGGGAA
>JAAYCN010000026.1 GCA_012729755.1 Chloroflexota bacterium
ACTGGAGCCAGCAGGCTTACCTGAAAGCCTCCAATGCGGATGCATATGATTATTTTGGTGTGTCAGTCGCGATCTTGGGCGACACCATCGTGGTTGGCGCCTCTGGGGAAGACAGCAATGGCGACAACGGCAACCAACAGAACAATAGCGCACATGAGGCCGGCGCGGCCTACGTCTTCACGCGGGACGGTCAGGGAAACTGGAGCCAACAGGCTTACCTGAAAGCCTCCAATCCGGATGTGGAGGATTATTTTGGTTGTTCAGTCGCGATCTCGGGCGATACCATCGTGGTTGGCGCTTCTGGGGAAGACAGCAATGCCACCGGCGTCAACGGTAACCAGCAGAACAACAACGCGGAAGATGCCGGCGCGGCTTACGTCTTTACGCGGGACGGTCAGGGAAACTGGAGCCAGCAGGCTTACCTGAAAGCCTCCAATACAGATAGGGGGGATTGGTTTGGTTGTTCAGTCGCGATCTCGGGCGACGCCATCGTGGTTGGCGCTTCTGAGAAAGCCAACAGAGCCGGCGCGGCTTACGTCTTCACGCGGGACGGTCAGGGAAACTGGAGCCAGCAGGCTTACCTGAAAGCCTCCAATGCAGATGTGTATGATCAGTTTGGTGATTCAGTCGCGATCTCGGGCGACACCATCGTGGTTGGCGCTTATCAGGAAGCCAGCAGCGCCACCGGCGTCAACGGCAACCAACAGAACAATAGCGCAAGTGAGGCCGGCGCGGCTTATGTCTTCACGCGGGACAGCCAAGGAAACTGGAGCCAGCAGGCTTACCTGAAAGCCTCCAATACGGATGCACATGATTATTTTGGTGAGTCAGTCGCGATCTCGGGCGACACTATCGTGGTTGGCGCTTCTGCGGAAGCCAGCAACGCCACCGGCGTCAACGGCGAGCAGCATGACAACAGCAAATATTGGGCCGGTGCGGCTTATGTCTTCACGCGGGACGACCAGGGAAACTGGAGCCAGCAGGCTTACCTGAAAGCCTCCAATACGGATGAGCGGGATAAGTTTGGTGATTCAGTCACGATCTCGGGCGACACCATTGTGGTTGGCGCTTGGGGAGAATCCAGCAGCGCCACCGGCGTCAACAACGGCCAGGATAACAACAATGCCACCTGGGCTGGCGCGGCTTATGTGTATGATTCATTTGAAGGCAACCCAAACTTGTACTTGCCGATAATTTTTAGATAAAAAGGCGTGTGCCAGATTCCTCTTTGGGATCCGGCTGAATCTTTTTCCGTTAGGCGGAATAAAAGCGGTTGCGCATCACAGTTGGCAGATTTCCTGCCCGTTTTTATCCCATCCGCTTCTGGTGAGCTTTTACCGCCTTTTGATGTTAAAATCAAACCGAAAAGGAGACCTATATGATCCAAAAACAATGGAAAAATCAACCCGAAATGGTTATCGATCGCAAGAAGAAGTACACTGCCGCTTTAAAAACCGAGAAAGGCGATATCATCGTCGGGCTTTATGCGGATAAAGTGCCCAATACTGTCAACAATTTCGTTTTTTTAGCGCGCGAAGGCTTTTATGATGGCACGATTTTTCACCGCGTCATCAATAATTTCATGGCCCAGGGAGGCGATCCCACCGGCA
Source organism: Chloroflexota bacterium (assembly GCA_012729755.1). Lineage (GTDB taxonomy): Bacteria > Chloroflexota > Anaerolineae > Anaerolineales > Anaerolineaceae > Mesolinea. The sequence goes on from JAAYCN010000026.1 coordinate 1,611, forward strand.
CCGGTCGCGGTGGACCCGGATACAGTTTCAACGACGAATTTGACCCGAAGCTCTGCCACGACAAACCCGGCGTGCTCTCGATGGCCAATGCCGGCCCAAATACCAATGGGTCGCAGTTCTTTCTGACTCATGTGCCCACCCCCTGGCTGGATGGCAAACATTCAGTATTCGGGCAAGTCATCAAGGGACTTGATGTTCTGCTTTCCATCCCTCCACGCGACCCCATGCTCGTGGGGTCCCTGGCGGTAAAGCTGAACACAGTCGAAATCACCGAAGAATAACCGCGTAAAATGGCCGATTCTCACCATCGCATTGAAATAGACGGTCGTTCTTTGACGATAGAACAGGTGCTTCAAGTCGCTTTTCATCCTGAAACTCAAGTTGTTATCGCCGAAAAAGCCATCCCTGGCATCAAACGAGCTGCCCAGGCAGTCGCTGATTTCATCGCCCAAGGCAAAATCGCCTACGGTATCACGACTGGTTTTGGCGCTTTCAAAGACAAGCTGATTCCGCGTGATGAAGTCGAACAGCTGCAACAAAACATCCTGTTGAGTCACGCGGTTGGCGTTGGCTGCCCGCTTGAACCACCAGCCACACGCGCCATGATGCTTATTCGCGCCAACACCCTTTCGCGAGGGCATTCAGGGATCCGCCTGGAAACGCTCGAATTGCTGCTTGAGCTGCTCAATCGAAACATTTTGCCGGTGATTCCCGAACAGGGCTCGCTTGGCGCCAGCGGTGATCTGGCGCCGCTGGCGCATATGTCCCTGCCGCTGATCGGCATGGGTGAAGTTGTTTTTGAAGGCAAAGTTATCCCTTCTGCTGAGGTCTTAAAACAGGCAGGACTCCAGCCAGTGCGGCTCTCCGCGAAGGAAGGATTGGCATTAACCAATGGCACTACCCTGATGACTGCGCTGGGTGTTTTAACAGTATCCAGAGCCGAAGCGCTGCTTCACACCGCCAACCTTGCCGCCGCGCTCGGGCTTGAAGCCCAGTCTGGCACGCTTTGGGCATATGATGAACGCGTGCACTCCCATCGGCCTCAGGCATTCCAGCGCGAAACCGCATCAGAAATGCGCGCAGCGTTGGAAGGCACACAGCTCAGCCGGCCGGATGACCCAACGAACATACAGGATGCCTACACGCTTCGATGCGTCCCTCAGGTGCATGGCGCCGCCCTAAATGCTATAAACTACGCGAAGCAAGTTGTAATTACTGAGTTAAACTCTGTTACCGATAACCCCCTGCTGTTCTTTGACAATCATGATCAGGTAACGATTATTTCAGGCGGTAACTTCCACGGCGAGCCGCTTGCGTTAGCTCTCGACTTCTTGAGTCTGGCTTTAACCGACCTCGGAAATATGTCTGAAAGGCGTGTCGCCAAACTGATCGACAACTGCAGCCCACAAGGCACCTACCCGCCATTCCTCACAGAACACGGCGGCACAAACTCCGGTTTTATGCTCCTTCAATACACAGCCGCCGCCTTAACTTCGCAAAACAAAACGCTCGTCCATCCCGCCAGTGCCGATAGCATCCCCTCCTCCGGAAATGTTGAAGATCATGTTTCTATGGGGGCCAACTCAGCCATCCATGCAGGTAAAATCGCCAATAACCTCACCACTATTCTGTCAATCGAACTGATGGCCGCTGCCCAGGCAATTGACTTCAGACTCCAAAAAGCGCCTGAAAGCAGACTCGGCCGAGGCACGGCCAAAGCCTACTCACTCGTCCGCACTATCGTGCCTTTCTTCGAAAAAGACGCTTACTATAAACCCGCTCTTACATCCCTGACAGAGCTGGTTCGAAAAGGCGCTTTCTCGAAATTGATTTAGATTCGAACAATAGTGAAATTAGTCGCCGGTGAACACGCCGGCGATTTTTGAATCGCAATAAGGACAACAACCTTCGACAAGTTTGTTCTCCAGCAGTTCATAGTCATCTCTCACGAGCACCACCCGATCACAACTCAGACAGCGCGTTTCAACACTCGCGTGAACGTTTCCTGGATAGATAAATTTCAACCCCTTTTTCCGGCCAATTTCTTCGGCCATCGCCAGGCTGCGGCTTGATGTCATAGGGGCTTTTGATTTATATTGGGGAAAATATCGGCTGAGGTGCCAGGGAGTCTCAGTTCCCAATTCGGTCGAGATGAAATCAGCCAGCGCTTCCAGTTGAGGTCGATCATCATTAATCCCAGTCACGAGTAAGGTAGTGACCTCCAACCAAACCCCCTGTTTTTTCAATGCGCGGCACGATTCAAGCACCGGTCCCAAATCAGCGCCGGTCATTTTACGATAAACATCCGGGCTAAACGCCTTGATATCGACATTGGCAGCGTCAAACCACTCGGTTATTTCAATCAGTGCCTCCGCGGTCATATAACCATTTGTTACATAGATATTTTTCAGACCGGCTGACTTAGCTAACCGGGCGACATCCCGCGTGTATTCATAAAAGACGGTCGGTTCCGTATAGGTATAGGCGATGCTCCGGCACCCAGTGCGCAAGGCGTCTTCCACCACAGCCTGCGGAGCCACATAGGGAAGACGGTCGAATCTTACCTCTGCGCCGGCCTGCGAAATCTGCCAGTTCTGACACCACTCACAGCGCAAATTGCAGCCCGGCGCGGCGATCGAGAACGCTTTTGAGCCTGGCAAAAAGTGATAAAGCGGTTTTTTTTCGATCGGATCAACATGTTCCGCGATTAACCGGCCGTAGTTCAGGCTGACCAGTCTCCCCGCCTGATTCTCGCGCACGTGGCAGATGCCACGCCGACCAGGCCGAATCAAACAGCGGTGCGCGCATAATTCACATTGCACCTTTTGATCTTCAAGGAATTGATAGAAGGATGCTTCCTGATCCATAACTGTATTGTACTCAATTAGATAAAAAAAGAACCAGGTGATTAACCCTGGTCCTTGTAACAACTTGCTAAAATTACGCGCCAAATTTTTCAAGCCTGCCGGCCAGCGAGAGCGCCATCGGCATCAAATCTATCGCAAAGAATCTGGGGCCCAAACTGCCTCGCGCGCAGGCCCTCTCGCCAAATTCGGCAATCAGATCTGGTCTGGCATTCTTGCCATACAGCAGCACCGGAACTGGATGAGCAGAGTGAGACTTGAGTTTTGCCGGAGTCGAATGGTCGCCTGTGATGATCACCACATCCGGGTCAAGCGCCATGATTCTCGGCAATAAAGCGTCCACCTCTTCGATGATATGCACCTTCGCATCAAAATTACCGTCTTCCCCGTATGAGTCAGTTTTTTTAATGTGGACAAAGAAGAAATCATGATTATTCCACTGCTCCTCAAGCATTGAAATCTCATGTTCCATCGATTCGGCAGGAGGCATGACCGTCATGCCGACTACCTTTGCCACGCCACGATACATTGGATACATGGCGATCGCTACTGCGTCAACGCCCCAGACGGTATTAAAGGACGGCCATTTTGGCATTGCGGCAAAACCTCTCAAGACAAAGCTATTTGCCGGGTGCTGATCTTTCAGCGCTTGGTTAGCCTGTTCTACAAAGTCGCGAATCAACGCGGCAGTGTGTTCCCCTGCGGGAGAACTTGCTTGAGCAAGCAGCGCGGTTTTTCCAACTGTCTGAGGGTCAGTATCAGTCACATCCCCCGAGAGACCTTCACCTCTCAAGACCAATACAAAACGATATTCTTTTTCAGGAACCAGGAAGAATTCCACGCCTGACAGATGCACATGCTTTTTGATCAGTTTGCAGAGCCGTTCACCTTCTTCAGTGGGAATTCGACCAGCGCGCCGATCAATCAACACGCCCTGCGCGTCGACGGTGGCGAAATTTCCCCTCGCGGCAACATCATCCGGGCCCAAATCAAAATCAACGCCCAGCGCAGAGAGCACTCCGCGTCCAATTTCAAACTGTGTTGGGTCATATCCGAAGAGGCCCAGATGTGCCTGACCACTGCCTGGCGTGATACCGAACGGCACCGAATGATGCAGGCCGAGCATTGATTTCTCTGCGAGCGCGTCCATATTGGGCGTACACGCGGTTTCAAGCTCAGTCTTTCCACCATCCTGCATCGGCAGGCCACCTAACCCATCCATCACCAACAGAACAATTTTTGACTTTTGATCCTCTTTCAAAAGAGGTTGAATGAATTCGAAGTCCATAGTACCTCCATAAAATTTTCGAAGCCCTATTATAGACCTCGCTTAGTCGTGCTGCAACATGTCTATTGGTGTTTTATGCTTTTGTTTCAAGCGTTTCGTTGCTCAACCGTTCGATCATGCCAATCACCGCGGAATTATCCAAATCACCTTCTCCTAAGGCAACCATTCCATTGAAAAGCTGCGCTGCTACGGCAGTTCCGGGTAGTGAGATCAAATACTCTCGCGCGGTTTCCATGACAATTGCCAGGTCTTTAGCCTGAAGGCTTGCTTTAAAGCCTGGCTTGCGGTTTCCCGCGAATAACCTGGACGGTTTAACATCAAGCGTCCAGCACTGCGCCGCACCAGATTTAATTGCCTCAATAACCTTCACAGGGTCTGCGCCAGCTTTTTGAGCGAAAATCAACAACTCGGCTTCGGCCACCATTTGGGCGGCAACCATGATCTGATTTGCCGCTTTGGCAATCTGCCCTGCCCCAGGAGCGCCGACGTGGGTAATCTTTTTTCCTTCCGCTTCCAAAACAGGCATAACCTTTTCAAGCGCATCAAAATCACCGCCGACCATAATCGTTAACGTGCCCTGCTGCGCGCCGATATCGCCTCCGCTGACCGGAGCGTCTAAACTCCATACGCCGACTTCCTTCAATCGCTCATAAATCTCACGGCTTCCAGCAGGTTTGATTGTGGAATGATCAATGACGATCAACCCTTCATGCGCGCCAACAATCACCCCATTCTCACCAAGCACAATATCGAGCACATCCGACGTATCTGAAACATTGACACAGACAACATCCACGGCTTTTGCAAGCTCAGCCGGACTTTCTGCCCATTTAGCTCCAAACTCGAGCAACTCATCAGCCTTCGCGGCAGTCCTGTTCCAAACAGTAAGGGAAAAACCAGACCGCAGGATATTCCGCGCCATTGCTTTTCCCATCACGCCAAGTCCAATGTAGCCAACTTTTAGTTTTGCCATACAGCCTCCTCTACTTGATGACAAAATTATAGCCGTTGAAAGTGTCACCAGCGAAGATCTGTGACGGCTTTTATCTTACGGCTTTCTCTCACAAGATTCGACAAAAAACATCTCAGAGAGTTCGATAATTCATATTCGATAATTCATTTGTTCACCTTATAATTTCGTTATAATTCGCAATGGGAGACAAAATGAAAAAGAATAGCTTGGTTAACCTGTATAAATCATTGTTCAAAGTCCTATTTGTTGTTACCGCAATTTTGTTTTCTTCCTTCCCGATGACAAGTTCCAAAGCAATTATTTCAAATCAAACGGATTCGGACTCAAGACCGCAACAAAGTACCACCGGGCCGGAGATTCCTGCGGAAGTTATGTTACAGGATTTGCAAAAACAAGAGGATACCATTCAAAACAAGCTGACGGAAAAATTGATTAATGTCCCTTCGTATCTTTGGCGGCATGGATGCGGACCGACCGCTGTCGGTATGGTAATTGGCTTTTTTGACGCAAATGGCTTCCCGGATTTGGTGGATGGTGATCCGTGGTCTCAGACTAATTCTGTGGATCAGATGATTGCGTCAGGCGGAACGGTGGAAGCCCCATTTCCTCCTCAGCGGCGAGGACATTTCGAAGATTATTCTTTGCCGATTGATGAACCGCCTAATATGCGTCCAGACAACTACTTAACTTCCGGATTATCAGCTCATAGCAGCAACAGCGTTGCTGATTTTATGAAGACTTCAAGAAGTGAACACGACAACTATTATGGGTGGAGCTGGTCGAGTGACATTGGACCAGCTTTTACAGCATACGTTAGCAGCCGCAATGGACACTATCAACCGAGTACTTCATTCTTTTATAAAAACATGTTGAGTTGGCAAATTTTGGTATCGCAAATAAACAACAACAGACCAATGGTTTTTCTTGTTGACACCAATTCGGATGGATATACGGACCATTTTGTCACTGTAATCGGTTATCGAACAAGCCCAGCACAACAATACGCCGTCTGGGATACATGGGATAATTCGACCATCCGTTGGGAAAATTTTAAATACATTCAGCAGGGTGTGCCATGGGGGATTTGGGGAGGATGGTCATTTGATGTATCCGAGATACCCGATTTGGGTTACGAAATCTATTTGCCAATAGCATTCAGGAATTAATGGATCCTTGTGTCAAAAGACCAGGCCTGGTGTCACCTGAAAAAGGTGCGACGAATTACTATCCTTGTCCCGGAATTTATTCTGAATGCTCCGGAATAGGAGGAAATTGACAGAATGCTGCTGAAAGATAGCGATAATTCATGATTTCAGTAACGGTTCGACTTGGACCTTGCAAGCAAGGCACAAGTTTTACATTAAGAATTCTCGAGACAACGTTGGAAAACGCAACGTATTATTAGCTTGCCAATTACAGTTGTGGTGATATGAATGGCGTCCGGTCTCCAACTTGGGATTTTAAAACACCAGTTGGAGGAACCATACCAAATCGACTGGAATTGATCTCACCAGAAGATGGAGCAAATGTTGTCCCTGGTAGGTAGACACTGATTGGTTGGATGTCCTGGCAGCCTTTCTTATCTGGTTGTATACAAATATTCTGACCAACCTTATACAATTTTCTTGCGCGCAACACAAACATCCAAATCCTCTATCCGCATGTACTATCATCCGATTGGTGCGATCATCCAACGAGTACACATATAGAAGACAGCGTGCAGTCGAGTTTTATTAAGATTGATTCCCCCATCGTTCAACCGAATAACACAGAAATTGAGCTGGAATTTTATTATTTTGTAAATGGCACCTGCTTTGAAGAAAAGTAGGTTTTAGGTTCATTTTCGACTAATGAGTATCCCTGCCATACCAGTTTTTTTAATGTGTTAGATTTGCTTTTGCTCAAAATTCATGTCCAGAAATTTATGTCGGAAAATTTACATGTTAAGGGCAATTCACTGTCAAGGCAAAATAGAAATGTCCTATTGCCAGCAAGATAGAAATGTCCTATTAGCTTGATAAAGTAGTCAATATCGGTTGTCCGTTTAGTTTTTTTCCATAGGTTCTCCATGGATGGTTATAAGCTGGGGGAAGGGCATGCTTATCAGGAGATTTAGAGGAGACTACCGCTGCTTGCTTGGGCTGTTTCTCAATAAGATTCAGATCCAGATTGTTTCCGTGAAACCAAGCCGACACAAGACCCTCGCTGTCGACGGTCATCAAGACTTCCTGTTTGGCATAAACGTAAGCTGGGTGAGAGGTCATAATCTGATAGACTTTGCCAT
>JAAYCN010000027.1 GCA_012729755.1 Chloroflexota bacterium
ATTCCCACTCAATGGTGGCGGGGGGTTTGTTGGTGATGTCGTAGACGGCGCGGTTGACACCGGAGACCTCGTTGATGATACGGTTGCTGGCGCGGGCGAGGACAGAATACGGCAAGCGCGACCACTCAGCGGTCATGAAGTCGTTGGTGGTGATGGCGCGCAGGCATACGGTCTCAGCGTAGGTTCTCTGGTCGCCCATAACGCCGACGCTTTTAACCGGCAGGAGCACGGCGAAAGCCTGGGAGCTGCCGATTTGCTCACCGTTTTCATTCTTTTTGGGGCTGAGCAGGCTGGCTTTGGCAAGCTCTTCCTGGAAGATGGCGTCAGCTTCCTGAAGGGTTCTGACACGCTGCGCGGTAACCTCACCGAGCACGCGCACGGCTAAACCGGGGCCGGGGAAAGGCTGGCGCCAGAGAAGGTCATGGGGCAGGCCCAGCGCTTCGCCAATGTGGCGCACTTCATCCTTGAAAAGCATGCGCAGCGGCTCGACCAATTTAAAGCGCAGGTCTTTTGGCAAGCCGCCCACGTTGTGATGGCTTTTGATGAGGCGGCCGGTTTTGGCGCCGACGCCCTGACTTTCGATCACGTCGGGGTAGATGGTGCCCTGGCAGAGGTATTCGACATCGCCAAATTGCGCGGAGACGCGCTCGAACTCGCGGATGAAAGTCTCGCCGACGATTTTGCGCTTTTGTTCGGGGTCGGTGACGCCTTTGAGGTTGCCCAGGAAGCGCGCGCTGGAATCAATCATGTGGAGGTGTTCCCCAAGGATGGGCCTGAAGACCGCTTCGACCTGGGCGGCTTCGTTCAGGCGCATCAGCCCGGTGTCGATAAAGACGCATTCGACATGGTCGCCAAGGGCATGCTGGACGAGGGTGGTGGCGACGGACGAATCAACCCCGCCGCTGACTGCCGAGAGGACTCTGCCTTTGCCTACCTGTTGGCGGATGCTGTCAGCCGCTTCCTGAATGATCGATTCAGACGTCCAATCTGGTTGACATCGGCAGATGTCGATGACGAAGTGTCTGAAAATTTCGATCCCATCCGGCGTGGGATGGGCTTCGGGATGAAACTGGAGCCCGAAGCGTTTGTGGACGAAGTCTGCCATAGCCGCGACAGGGCTGTTGGTTGAACGGGCAATGACCCGCCAACCGGCCGGAGGCTGAATGATGCGATCCCCGTGGGACATGAGCACAGTCATTTCCGGCTCAGAGAGCAGCTTGTTGGGGACGAGCACCTCGATTTGTGTTTGACCATATTCATGATGCTCGGAGGGAGAAACGACGCCGCCTAATTTATGGGTGAGCGCCTGCATGCCGTAGCAAATGCCGAGGATGGGCAAGCCAGAGTTGATGATGGGGTCAGGAATTTGAGGCGCGTCAGGAGCATAAACCGAATTGGGACCTCCAGATAAAATAACCCCCCTGGTTTCCGGGGTGAGCATCTGTTCGGGAGAGGCAGACCAGGGCAACAGTTCACAGTAAACTTCGAGATCGCGCACACGGCGCGCGATCATCTGGGTGAATTGAGAACCGAAATCGATGACGAGGATGCGATCGGACATTTTCAGGCGGCGTATTGGTCGGTGAATTCAATCTTGTTGTCGTCCATGCTGCAGATGGAGACCAGCGAGTGAATGGGTACATTCAGGTAGGCTAAAAGGTCGCGTCCACCTTCGAAGGTTTTTTCCACCAGGGTGCCGATGCCGACTACCTCAGCTCCGGCGGTCTGAGCGAGTCGGACGAGACCGGCGATGGTTGCCCCGGAAGCCAGAAAATCGTCAATAATGAGGATCTTCTCCCCTCTCTCAAGGTATTCCGGTGAAACGATCAGTTCGGTGTTGTGCCCTTTGGTATGGCTGGGAGCTACTGTGATATAAACTTGGTTTGGCATGGTGACGGGCTTGCTCTTGCGGGCGTAGACAACGGGGAGGTTAAGATACTTGCCGGCCATCAGGGCAGGGGCGATGCCCGAGATCTCAGCAGTGAGGATCTTGACAGCTGGCGTGCCAGCGAACAGGCGGGCAAACTCGAGACCGCAGGCATCCATGAGGGTTGGATCGACCTGATGATTGATAAAACGGTCAACTTTCAAAATTCCTTTGCCAAGATTTTGACCTTCTTTCAGAATGCGTTGCTTGAGTAGTTCCATTAATCCTCCGCGATATGATAAAAAAACAGGGATGAACAAATAAGCTCATCCCTGTGAATGTTAATCGAATTTTGAGCAATCTGGAAGCGCTTTTCGCCAAACAGGCATTTCTGTCGGGCAGATTGACTCAGTGGGTTTAGAGAACTCTTGAACTTGTTCATGACGGCTAATCGCGCTGATGTTGCAGGTCTCCTTTAAGGACTGTGACGGCTTTTCCGCCAATGAGGACGTGGTCGGGCTCGACTTTGACCCACACTTCCCCCCCGCGTGGGGAAGCCTGAAAAGCGTGGAAGGTCGATTTGCCGAGTTTTTCCTGCCAATAGGGGCCGAGAACGCAGAATGACATACCGGTTACCGGGTCTTCATTAATGCCGAGCTGTGGAGCAAAGAAGCGCGAGACAAAATCGAATTTTCCCGTTTCGTCCCGCGCGGTGATGACCAGGTCTTCCCAGGGGAGCTGAAGGATGTTTTTGATATCGGGCTCATAATCGCGAACCTGCTCTGAACTTTCGAGCTCAATCAGCAACAGGTTCTCCTGCCAGCGGGCGACATCGACAGCGTTCAGATTCAAACTCTTTTTGATGTCAGCTGAGATGGCGAAAGGGATGGGTTCGCGCCGGGGCATGGTGAGCTCAATGGTACCCTGGTCGAAAGCGGCCTTGATGACTCCGCTGCGCGTGATGAATTGGATGGTCTCATCAAGCTCATAATAGCCGCTTTCGTAGAGAATGTGGGCGCTGGCGAGTGTGGCATGGCCACAGAGGTCAACCTCGGTAACTGGGGTGAACCAGCGCAGGGAATAGTCGTCGCCTTTAGCGAGCAGGAAGGCTGTTTCAGAGAGATTCATCTCACTGGCAACGGCTTGCATCCAATCAGCTTCTTTTGAATGGTCGAGGAGCACAACCGCAGCGGGATTGCCTGAGAACGGGCTGACTGTAAAAGCGTCCACTTGATAGATGGGATATTTCATGTGAACCTCCGCGAGCAATGTTAATAAATTTTATCGCATGTTGGCTGGTCTGAAAGGGAAAATAGAATGAATTCCAGCTTCTGCGTTAAATTGAACGATTAGGGAGATCGTGTATAATTTTTTGGATGAAGTTTAAATATATCGCGATCTTATTAGTGTTAAGCCTGCTGGCTTCAATATTTTTTAGCTCTGCGGAGGTGGTTTCGGCGAGCTCTGAAATGGTCGGAAAGACTGATGAGGATAAACCGATTTGTCAACCGGGGTTATATGTCGTTGACCCAGGGGACTGCCTGCCGCTTGGCCCTTCGGAGACAATCAAAGATCTCAAAAGCCATGGTTTTCGTTATCCACCACTTGATCTGGCCGCGCGCAAGCCGGACGCGAGTCTGAGTCAACTGCCAATTATGATCGCGAAAGTGGAATCAACCGGCCCGCTGCCGGTTTTCGCAAGTCTTGGAGACGCCGAGGCAAGCGGACCAGCGATTCGCACGATTGCTGCGGGGCCGATGCGCTATGTGACGATGGTGAATCAAACTTCCATTCATGGAGCCACCTTTGTCATGATGGAAACAGGCGAGTGGGTCGAAGCCACGCCGCTTTATTCCTATAATACTTTTCAGGGGCTTGAATTTACCCGCATGCCGAAGAATGATTTTGGATGGACGGTCAACCCGACACCGAGCTATACCGGTCCTGGTTTTAGCTACGCGACCACCGGAAAAGAATATGAAAAGTACGCGCTGTACCAGATCTTTAATGTAGCCGAAGCGGATGGTTATGAATGGTATGAGATAGCGCCAGGCGAATGGCTGAACTCACATAAAGGCCGGCGTGTGCCGGTGGATCCGACCCGACCCGAAGGCGTTGAAGGCAACCGCTGGATTAAGATTGACCTGTTCAATCAGGTGCTCTCAGTTTATGAAGATGGTCAATTGAAATTCGCCAGTTTAATCGCCAGCGGGCTTGACCCGTTCTTCACCCAACCCGGCACTTTTCAGATTTATCGTTCCTTTAAGACAGTGACAATGCAGGACTCGTATGAGGCTGACAGGTCTGATTATTACCAGCTGCAAGGGGTGCCCTGGGCGCTGTTTTACGATCGTAACACAGCGATCCATGGTATTTATTGGCCGGTGATGCTGGGCTTTCCTCAATCGCACGGTTGTGTGAATATGACACCCGGAGACGCGCAGTGGCTATATAACTGGGCGAAGGAGGGCGATTGGGTATATGTGTTTGACCCAAGCGGCAAGACACCTTTAGATTCTCCTCTTTATGGCGGCACAAACGATCAATAGAAGTTGAATTTGAATATGTCAAAAACCAACCTGAGGGTTGGTATTTTGTGTCTAATTGGACGATTGAGTTTCTAAGCCGAGGCCTGGCGCCAGTCGCGCTTGCTCACCCGGAAGGTGGTTGTCGCGGTTATTTCAAAAACTAACAGACCCGGAGACTTTCTGCCGGGTCTGTTGCTTAGGATAACTGTTATTTTTTGGCTGGTTTAGCGACGAGTTTGGAGAGAACGGCTTCTTTGTCCAATTTCTTGGTGCAGAAGAACCAATCATAGCAGTGCATATCGCCTTCCTTACCCATCATGCGGTTCTTGGCAACGCCGCAGGAACCAGCGGTGGGGACGATGACATCATCACCCGGGCGCCAGTCGGCGGGAGTGGCGACACCAAAGGCATCGGCAGTTTGCAACGCCTGAATGAGGCGGTAGATCTCGTCAAAGTTGCGGCCGGTGGACAGGGGGTAGTAGATGATGGCACGGATGACGCCCTTGGGGTCGATGACAAACACAGCGCGTACGGCTTTGGTGGTGGCTTCGTTGGGCTGGAGCATGCCATAGAGGTTGGCGACTTTCATGCTGATGTCTTCGATGAGCGGGAAGGTCACTTCGATATTTTTGTGACCGTTCCAATCGATCTTCTCTTTAATAGTGCGCAGCCAGGCAATGTGGCTGTAAAGACCATCAACAGAGAGACCAACCAGCTCAGTGTTCAGCAGGCGGAATTGCTCCTGCATTGAGGCGAAGGTAATAAACTCACTGGTGCAGACGGGTGTGAAATCGGCGGGATGGCTGAAAAGGATGACCCACTTGCCTGCGTAGTCTTGCGGGAAATTGATATTTCCCTGGGTTGTAACGGCTTCGAAGGCTGGCGCCTTGTCGCCGATGCGGGGCATTGTATTGACGGTTTGAATGTTTTCCATTTTTAATTCTCCTTATGTGTAAATTCTGAATGTGTTTGACAATCGGGACAGATCCCATAGTAAAGGAATTGAGCCCCAATGATTGAGAAGCCAGATGAGGTTTGGATGTGGCGATCGATCTGATCCAGTTGGCAATAAAGGATGTCAACGATCTTAAAGCATTTCGAACAGACAAGGTTGATATGGGAGTTTGTATTGCCATCATAACGCAAAGCATGGTCGCCGATGTCACCGACTGGGCTGATTTCGCCCGCGCTGACCAGAAGGTTGAGCGTGTTGTAGACGGTAGCCAGTGACAAGTTGGGGAAGCGCTTGCGCAGGTCTTGATAAATCTGATCGGCGGTGGGATGAGTGTTGTGCTCACGCAAATAATCATGAATGGCCTGGCGCTGCAGGGTCTGGCGCTGGCCAGGTATTTTCTTCGCGGTTTGTTTTCTAATCATTTTCATAGCTTATTTAGAATTATTATAAATAAGAGCCATGATTTTACAAGTTTAAAGTATGTACAAGCCTGCGGCGCGCTGGATTTGGATCATGAATAGTTGACAGTCTGAAACACTTGCTGTTTAGCCGTCAAGTTCCGAGTTTGTGCGATGGTGCGGCTGAGATGTTGAATATGAAAGTGTGGGGCTGGATTATGTAAAAGAGACTCTCCCAAAACCATAAGGACATTCTTTCATTTAAGCGGAACTGGTGTTGGTTTGATGAGATTGAGTTAAACAGCAGGATGAGGCTTTCACTTTTGACGACCTCTTTTTACTTTTATCACCAAAACACTATCGCTCACCCATTTTTGAAAAAAGTTTAAAAAAGTACTTGACATGACGTACTATGTCTGATATAGTAGTTATAACGTCAGACGTAATACTTTTGAAAGGATTAAAAACATGATTAGCAGCGATGTCATAAGAGGTTATACAGATATCATCATCCTGTATCTGCTGATGGATGAACCCGGTTATGGCTACGAAATATCGCGCAAAATTACTGACCGCAGTCAGGGTCTTTACACGATGAAAGAAACCACACTTTATTCAGCTTTCAATCGGCTGGAAAGCAACGGTTACCTGCGCTCTTTTTCTGGAACCGAAACTGGAGGGAAGACACGTACTTACTATGAACTTACGCCCCAGGGGCGCATACATTACCAACTAAAGAAAGATGAATGGATCGTCACCAAAAAAGTCGTTGACCAATTCATCAAATAACTAACAGGAGATAAAATGGACGCAATTTTCAATTACTTAGACAACATGTTCGCACATCTGCCCAAAACTGAAGAAGTGGTGCGTGCTAAGAACGAGCTCGGGCAAATGATGGAGGACAAATACAATCAGCTTCGTGCTGAAGGCTGTTCTGATAACGAAGCAGTTGGGCAGGTCATCAGCGAATTCGGCAATCTTAGCGAGCTCGCCGAAGAATTGGGTATTTCCAACCAATATCAGTCAGCCTCAAGCGAAGACAAGTTCGTCTCTGTTACGGCTGCCGAAGGCGAAGCCTTCATCGAAAAAACCAAAAAGGCTGCCAACAAGATTGGTACCGGCATTGCCGCAATCTTGCTTGGTGTCATTTCCATTATTTTCTTTTCCGGCTATGCTGAAGGAACATTCTCTCCGACCTTAGGGGGTGGCGAACCCAACAAGATCTACATTGCCGTTGGGCTTGGACTTCTCTTTATCCTAGTTGCTTTTGCGGTTTATCTCTTTGTTATGACCGGGATAACTACCGAAAAGTACGAAATTTTTGAGAAAAAAATGGTCAAGCTTGACCCGCATTACAAATTGATCATACAAGAAGCCAAAGAAAACCATCGCCCTGTTCTCACACGCAAAATTTCCATCGGTGTAGGATTGATATTGCTGGCTGTGGCTGCTTTAGCCGTCTCTGGTATATTGTCCGAAGATAATGAAGCCTTGTTGATTTCTCTGGTATGTGTTCTGTTAGCGACTGTTGGCGTGAGCGTTTGGCTTTTCCTGTCTGGAGGAATGATTCAAAGCGCCTATGACAAATTGCTCAATGAAGGCGATTACACACTGGAACGTCGAAAGAGTGAATCGGTTGTGCAACGTTGGGCTTCACCGTACTGGTCTTTGGTGGTAGTTGTCTATCTTGCATGGAGCTTCATCACTGCCGACTGGTCTAAAAGCTGGATTATCTGGCCCATCTCTGGCGTATCCTTTGGCCTGATTAGTACGATTATTCACGCAGCCACATCAAGCAAACAATAAAGGAAGACTAAAATGCACAAAAAAGAGGCTGTCCAAAAGAATGGTGACAGCCTCTTTTCAGAATCTAACTTTACTTACAGATCGTAAATTTCAGTATATTTTTTGGTCAGATAGTTCATGTAGTGGTCGGGGTTGATGCCTTCACCGGTTACTTTTCTGACTAATTCCTGAGCGGTATAGCGTGAGGAGTGGCGGTGCACATTTTCACGTAACCAGGTCAGGATGCTGTCGAGCTTGCCAGCGGCCATCTCATCGGGAATGTTGGGCAGATCGCTGAGCATCTGATTCCACCATTGAACAGCGAGCAGGTTTCCAAGCGCATAGGTGGGGAAGTAACCAATCATGCCGCCTGACCAATGAACATCCTGAAGCACGCCACGGGCATCATCTGGTGGGGTGACGCCGAGATATTCTTTCATCTTGCTCATCCACAGTTCTGGCAGGTCTTTGACCTGGATCTTATCTTCGATCATCGCCAATTCAAGCTCAAGGCGAAGCATAATATGAAGGTTATAGGTGGCTTCGTCTGCTTCGATGCGGATGAAGGATGGCGTAACCTTGTTGATGCCGCGATAGAACTGATCGCTCGAAACATTGCCGAGGTTGGCCGGGAAAAATGCCTGAGCGATTGGATAAAGGAAGCGCCAAAATTCTTTGGAGCGGCCGATGACGTTCTCCCATAAGCGCGAATTGGACTCATGGACTGCCATGGAGTTAGTCCCACCAAGCGCGGTGTTGTGATAAGCGCGGCTGAGGCCTTGCTCGTAAAGGGCATGCCCGGTCTCATGCAGGGTGCTGAACATCGCTGAGAGGGGCATGTTGAGATAGTAATGCGTGGTGATGCGCACGTCGTCAAGGCCAAAACCAGTGGTGAAGGGGTGAACAGTTTCATCGAGCCGGCCGCGATTCCAATCGTAACCCTGCAGTGTGGCGAGATAATTGTTCAGCTTCTTTTGCGTTTCAATGTCGTACTCTGTGTGGGCGAAACTGTCATCGACCTGTGGTTTTTCAGCGATACGCCTCAAAAGTTCGACCTGGCGGGGGCGTAAGGCATCAAAGATGGATTTGACTTCCGCCGCTGTCATGCCTACTTCGTACATGTCTATCAATGGGTCGTAGGGGTGGTCATAGGGGGCAAAGAAGCTGACCATCTCTTTGGTAAGGTTGAGAATCTTTTCAAGATGAGGCTGGAAAACGGCAAAATCGCTGTCGGTCTTTGCCTTTGTCCAGGCTTCGTGAGCGAGACTGGTAACACGAATGAATTCCATCATCTTGTCTGTAGGGATTTTGGCGCTGTGATCAAAATTGCGTTTGGCTAGTTTGATCTCACGAGCGAGGTCATCATCCGCGTCAAGATCAGGAATTTCAGCCGCCAGGTCATCGATCAGCTGTCCGACTTCAGGTGCGGTGGCTTTTTGGTGAGCCAGGCCTCCGATGTAAGCCATCTGAGCGCCTCTGGTCTCGGCCCCGCCCGAGGGCATATAAACTTGTTGATCCCAGCCGAGCAAAGCACCGATTCCGGTTAACAGGTTTTGTTCGGTGTATAACTCACGCAACTTGGCTAATTTCTCTTCAAAACTCATATGCCCTCCGGCGATAGTAAAAGGATTAAACGATCTTCCAGCGAATTTCTTTGCCCTGCAGGACGTTCATTACTTCACTGGCGATGTCACCAGCCACGCGCAACTGGGCTTCTTTGGTCTGACCGCCGATATGGGGCACAGCGATAACTTTGGGGTGTTTGACAAGATCCCAGGTGAGCGGGGGTTCTTTTTCGTAAACGTCAAGCGCGGCACCGGCGACTTTACCCGATTCAAGGGCGCGCAGCAGCGCGGCCTCGTCAATGACGCCGCCACGAGCGACATCGACGATCAAGACACCATCTTTCATCTTGGCGAAAACTTCGTCGTTGATCATATGTTTTGAGTCGGCGTTGAGAGGCAGGTGGAAGCTGATGATATCTGACTGCGCGTAGATGTCATCAAGGCTGACAGGTTCGGCGCCAGTCGAGCGCACTTCGTCAAGGTCGCGGCGGCGGTTGTAGCAGATTACTTTCATGCCTAAGGCCTGGGCGTATTTGCTCAGGCGGCGGCCAATATTGCCGTAGCCGATAATGCCGAGAGTCTTGCCATAGACTTCACTGCCGTTGAAATCTTTCTTGAGCCATTGTTCCTGCTTCATCGTGGCATCCGCGCGGGGGATTTCACGGACCAGGGAGAGCATTAGACCAAAAGCGAGCTCAGCGACCGCGATAGTGGTGGAGGTGGGGGCGTTGACCACAGTGACGCCGTGAGCTTTGGCGGCTTCGAGGTCGATATTATCGACACCGACGCCGGCGCGGCCAACAACCTTAAGGTTCTTTGCGGCCTCGAAGACCTCTTTGGTCACTTTAGTACGGCCGCGCACGATCATGCCGTGATAGTCGCCAACAACATCGAGCAGTTCAGCGGCTTCGATGCCTTTCTTGTCGACGGCTTCACCGGCAGCATTAATAATGTCTTTTCCATCTTTTTCCAATCCGTCCGTAATCAGTACTTTAAAACTCATATTTTCTCCTTTTTTACATAGGGTTGTAATGTCTTCATTTTACCTGCTTTAACAGGCGAATGTCATTTTTACGCAAGGTAATTCCGACCGAATCGAGGTATTCGAGGAACGCGGCGGCGTATTTGCGGCTGGTATTGAAATGGTCGCGAAATTGCGCCAGGTTGAGGCTGCCGGAAGATTGAATATGGGATTTGACCCAATTAGTCATCTGAGCAATCGCCTCGGGGGCAAACAGAATCTGGTCTGAAACAGCGACCAGTTTTCCTGAACCAATCAAACCTTCAAGCAGCGCTTCGGGAATGACTGTCAGCGCTTCGCTGCGGTCGGGCGGGTTGAACGGCTGGGCTTTGAAGCGGTCGAGCAGCGGCGCGGCGATGCTGTGCTGATCGGGGGTGAGGATGACCTGATGATCGGCGAGAGAGACGGTGACTCCTTCGAGCCGCACCTGGCCGCCGCGACGCATTTTGTCGAGCATCAGGTCAAAAAGGGCGGGGTTCAATTTGCTGACAGCGCGCAGTTGTTCGCGGGTGGTGCCTTTCTTGAGCGGGTATTGAGCATGAAAGTTGTTCAGACTCTCGATTAACAGGTTGGCATTTCGCCGCCATTGGTCAGCGGTGATGAAAAGCATACGTTTAGAGTCCTGCTGAGCGGTTAATTCAACAATTCGCTTGTCATTAAGCAAATCGCCAATCAATTTGTTGAGACGATCAGGACTGAGATTGGTCTTTTTCGACAATTGGTCGGAATCGCTGACGCCAAGAGTTGACAGGGCCTCGAGGACGAGGTCTGCCTCTTTGCCGGACAGCAGCTGCTGCATGCGGTTGGGCAGGCTCGAATCAAAACGGCGGTAGATTCGAGCTGGGTGTGCGTCGAGAATGATGCCGCCGCCCAAGG
This sequence comes from Chloroflexota bacterium, assembly GCA_012729755.1. Taxonomy (GTDB): domain Bacteria; phylum Chloroflexota; class Anaerolineae; order Anaerolineales; family Anaerolineaceae; genus Mesolinea. The sequence continues at coordinate 10,999 of JAAYCN010000027.1, forward strand.
TTTCTGATGGGGATGGCAGGCGCAAGATAAAATGATCTCCGCGGCTGGCGATGGTGGGTTGGGCAAGTTTTAGCTGTAAAAAAGCTGTTCCGCCCGGCTCAAGCCGATCGGCGCCGAGCAAACGAACCTGAGCGGGAATTTCAGCGGCGCCGAGAAATAGGTTTGCCCGCAGGTTGTGAGACAGGTCAAGGGATGCGGCTGGCAAAAGGCGGAAGTAAACATCAAGCAGGGCGGTTTTGTTGTAGGCGCCGGGCAGAGTTAGCACATTTCCCCGGTTAATCTGGTTTTTATCAATGCCACTCAGGTTGACGGCAGTACGATAGCCTGGGTTGACCCGTTGAAGTTTGTGTTTGTGATTTTGCAGTCCGCGGATGCGCGCGGTAAGTCCGCCTGGTTGGATGACCACCTCATCGCCGACATTGAGGTTGCCATCGATCAGGGTGCCAGCAACTACCGTGCCGAAACCAGTCAGGGAAAAAACACGGTCAATAGGCAAGCGAGGCCGGCCGAGGTCGATCCTGGTTGGGGTATCTTTGAGAACCAGGGATAGTTGGCTGGTCAACTCATCTAAGCCATCTCCGGTTTTTGAGGAGACCGCAATGATCGGAGCGTTTTCGAGGGTAGTACCTCTAATAACTTCTTGAGCTTCAAGGCTGATCAATTCAAGCCATTCAGATTCGACCAAATCAGTCTTGGTGAGCACGATCAGCCCGTGTTTGATGCCGAGCAAATCAAGGATGGCGAGGTGTTCCCGAGTCTGAGCAGAAACGCCTTCATCTGCGGCGATAATCAGCAGGACCGCATCGACGCCGCCAATTCCTGAAAGCATATTACCGATAAAATGCAGATGGCCGGGAACGTCGATGATGCCTATCTGTTCACCATCAGGCAGAGTCATCGAGGCAAACCCCAGGTCGATGGTCATCTCCCGGGCAATCTCTTCTTTGAGGCGGTCGGGATTAACACCTGTGAGCGCGGTGATCAAGGTGCTTTTACCATGGTCGACATGCCCGGCGGTTCCGACAATGTGCATGGCGTTCAGGCCTTCTTGTCAATTAATGGGGCGATGCTTTGGATCGAATCCTGATAGCCAAACAGGATGGCCTGAATATGCTTGACAGTTTCACGCACGAGGCGGTCGAGATCATCACGGGTCTGTTCACTGAGATTCTGCAGCTCCTGAAGCGAAGCAGCAACCTCAGTGAGTTTTGAAGCGGTATTACGAGCCTGTTCTTCCTGGCTGAGCGTGTAATTAGTCCAACGTTTGAGATCGTCTGACTTGAAAGTTGTCCACTCCTGTTGGCGGCGTTCGTCATTGAGCCGTTGGATCTCGGTAATTTCATTGATGCGGCGTTCAAACCGAGCAGCTACATCGTCGATACTGGAGAGTGATTTACTGATAGCCTGACGTGACGATTCGAGGTCTCCCATTTGGGCATTGAGACTGAGGTTGATTTTTTCTATTTCACTAAAGCGCTGTTCCCAGGCTTTGAATGTTTTATCTTTATCAAGCAACGAGTCGTTGACGCGGTCGATGAAAGCAGATTGGGCTTCCTGGCGGTCTTTCTCGAAGACTTGCAGCTCAGTAATGCGTCCGTCCAATTGACGGAAGGAGTCGGTGAAGGTGTCGAAGCGGCTGCGGGTTTCTTCTACCCGCTTGCGAACAGCAACCACCTCGCCCTGCAGGTCGGTTAACCGTTTGGCTTCCTGGCGTCTGCTTTCTTCGAGCAGATGCAACGACCGGCGATAATCTTCATCAAAGCGGCTGACATCAAGAATTTTTGCCTTGAGTTCCTCTATCAGGCGTGCCAGGCGGTTATCTTCGACCTTCAAGTTTTTTGTCTCGTTTTGCAGGGATTTAAGCTGTTCGATAGATGAAAAAATGTCAGCGATGGAGCGTTTGGTGGTGTCAAGCTCGAGCTTGATACGTTTATTTACCTCGTTCAGGTTCATTTCTGCGCGTTCATTGACATCATGAATTTGCTTGGTGAGATCGATATTGAAACGACCAATTCGATTATCATATTTATCGGAATTGGCGATCTGGTTATTACTTTTGGTCAGAGCCATCTCTAATTCTTTGATCTGTTTGCGCAGGGTGATGTTTTCGGTCTCGATCGCGGTTAGACGGTTTTGAAGCGAGGCAAGATTGGTTTTATCGTTGCGCCGTTCGTTATCGAGCCACTCAACGCGCTTTTCAAGTTGTTCAAAGCCGGTAAATTCGTCCATATCGTCCTTAATCCTTTATGACAAGTTGACAATTCATTATACCTGAGATGATCAGGCGATTTTATGGGAAGGCATTGAACAGGTTGGTAAAAGGCGCCAAAATACCTGTCCAATAGGGCAGGAAGAAATGCGGAAAAATCCCAACAACGATCAACAAGAGGATGCCTAAACCGATGAAAAATTTCTGGCTGGGTGCTTCAGGAGTGGCAGGGCGAGTCTCGCTTTCGGGTTGAATAAAAATCCGCAGGAGATTGAGGGCATGAACGATCATACTGGCAATGCCGATCACCAGGAAGATCAGCCAACTCGTTTGGCTGCCGGCTACACCTGCCCATACCAAGCGTCGCACTGGGAAGAACGCGAACAGCGGGACTCCGAGCAAGTTGAGCAAACTAAAAAAGAGGCCGGAAGCCAGGAAGGGAGCTCGATAGAATAGGCCTGATAATTCATTGAGGTATCCAAGCTTAAGGTTACCCTGATCTGACAGTGACGCTACCGTAAAAGCCCAGAGCCAATAACTGATCAGCCGGGGAATGAAAGACATTGCCACCTGGTTTAGACCACCGTGAGCAGCTAAACCAATCGAGAGCAGAGTGTATCCAGTTTCGATCAGGAAGAAAAAGCCAAACAGACGGCGAATACTCTTCTGGGAGGCGGCAGCAATGCCGCCAAAGGCGATAATCACTAAGCCAATCAGCTGCATGTCTTTGAATATGTTCGGCAGATTGCGCAGCCAGGCGAAACGGTCAAGAAAGTGGAGGAAGTAGATGATTAAAGCGATCTGCCGCATGCTCAGCAGCATGCCGACTACCCAATGATGGCTCTCGTCTGAGAGCATTGACAGCCATGAGTTCAGCGGAAAAACACCCAGCCACAAGATAAAACCTAACAAGACCATTACGGTGGCGCGAAAAATCAGTGGTGAAGCAGATGGAGCGGAGACAATGCCAGCCAGCATCCAGCCAGAGAGCAGGATGAGCGAAGTGGCAAGCAGTTGGAGGATCAGATAGCGGAAAAGACCCGGCCGGTTCGCTTCACCTCGCGGAGAAAGCAGCGGGATGCTGATGAGTGTGATGATCGCCACGATCACTGCCGCGTACAGGAAGGGTTCGATGGCCAACACAGTCACCCACAGGGCAGTGGTAATCAGCGAAAGCGAACCAAAATATTGACTGACTTTGAAACGGGTGCTGATCAAGTTCCAGGAAAAGTTGACCAAATAAAGTAGGGCTATGATCACTGCCGCGTTATGATTGATGCTCAGCATGCGACCGAGCAGGAAAAACACGGGGTTGAACTCGTATCGATGCCCAAAAATAACAAAAGCCATCTCTTTCGGCAAAACTATGGCGAGGATGGTCAGCAGCAGTGAGATGATTGAAACCACCGAGACAGAAAGCCGACGATTTTTCGCGAAGGGGATCAAGAGGACGCCGGTAATCAGCGGAAAAGCGATCCAGATTAAAGGCAAGCTGATCATTGCGCTTCATCCTCCGCTTTGACCAGGAAAAAGACACCGGTTAACCCCAGCCCGAGATTGAGCACGGCGAAAAGAGCTTCGAGCAGCGCTGAGGTTTCGAGCGCCACGTAGAGTAACTGGAAACCTGACAGGAAGGAGAGCAGGCCGATGATTATGTACAATGGCTCTGTCTTCATCCCAAGCTGCAAGAGCGAGAGAGCGATCAGGCCGATGCTGCCAAGGAGCAGGTAGCTGCCTGTCTCTGGAAAGACTTCGCGTCGAATTATCGGGACAAGTAAGACGACAAAAATGACTGTAACTAACCCAGCCACTGCACGAAAAACTTCCCCACTGGTCGGGGCTTTAAAAGGCTCGGGTTTTTTTAATTGATCTGTGCCGATCAGGGTCACCCATAGCGTGATGGTCATCATTATGCCTACCAGGAGGGGGATTGTTGACATCATCAGCGACCTCAGCGCAAGCTGCAGGAGGAAAACGCCAATATATTGCAGGGCGAGCGCTATAAGATTAATCCCCCATTGCCGGCGAACGAGATTGACAATGGCGCATATGAAAACCAACACAACCGACAGAATGATCAGAGTCTGGCTCACGGCAGCTTCACTCCCGCGATAAAAAGGGTTGTCAGTGCGATGAGGAATACCAGACTCCACAATATGCCGCCTTCGCCTTCGACTAACTCGGTGACGAGGTTGGTGACCTTCCCGATCTGTTTACCGAGAAAGCTGCCCGCTGTGTAGACCCAGTCGAGACTGAAAAAGGATTGAATGCCCGTTAATACCGCGTGAGCTATTCGATAGAAAGGCAGGCGTTGTTCGAGGTTGGTAAAGGGCACTTTTAGCCCAAGTTTGAAAAAGGCGAAAACACTTAGGCACACCAAAAGCAGGCTGATTACTGGAGCCACCCATAAACCGAGTGTTAATACACCTGGCCAGCCGGTTATATTCAGAATCAAAATAGTTTGCAGGATGAGTACCAGTCCGGTTGGGAAAGTGATGCGGGCGTGTTTTTCGAGCGCGGTAATGGCGATGTTGGATTCGAGGGCATATCGCAGATAACCGATCAGCAGCAAGGCGTGGGAGAAGATGAAAATAAAGGAGCGAAATGAGAAACCTGCGCCAATTAAGCCTTCCCAGCCCGAAGCGGTGAGGGTGTAGGGCAAACCGACCAAACCAACGATGCCAACAAGCGGCAGAAAACGGATGCGGCGAATGGGGGGGTCGAAGAGGTAAAGCAGGGCGCCGCTGAGCAGAAGCGCCAAACCCCAGGCACGGCTGGCCAGCGGGTTCCCCTGGAGGGCGCATTGTACAGCGAATGATGATAATGCGACAAGCCAATAAGGACGAGAAGCGAATTTCTCTGGTCGTGTCGCGAACATGAGCGCAGAATAGAGCATGGCGAGCGCGGTGACAACTCGCAATGTCAGCAACCAAACAGGCGGGAGAGTCTGGGGAATAGACGAGAGGTGCGTCAGCAACGCCAGCGCTGAAGCGGCAGGCGCGAAACGGAGCAGCACGGCCATGCCCTGCCGCAATTCATCTGCGTTAAGAAATGGAAGCTTGAGCGGAAGAATGCCAAGCCGCAGGCTGACCGCCAGCAAGAATACCCAATTCGCATTCGAGGGGATCGCATGCAGTGAGAAACCAGGCTGGTCATGCCAACCAACCGCGGTCGCTAAAAGCAGAGCAAACAGACTGAGCAGGCGAATGGCAAAAGATGTAGCCACGACCTGATTATTCTCGAAATTGAGCTGCAGGTTAATCATGTAGAGCAATTCAATTATGTCAACCAAGGCCCAGGCAATCGCCAGCGTGAGCGGGTCGCCAGCCAACAAACCGACCAGGTTGATCAGGGCGATCGTGATTGAACCCACCCAACGAAGGGGCGCAGATGGATTGTTAGTTTGGGTGGTATCTGTGAAGATAGCAGCCATACAGATGGTCAGCAGTGAGATGGCATATGGCCAGTTATGGTAATCAAGTGTTAGGGTCAACTTGCTGTTGAATAATTCACCGGCTTCCCAGCTGAGTATGGTTAGATTTGTGGGCAGGTAGAGGCGCAGGAACAGCATGGCGACCCAGGCGAGCGTCGTCGCGACCAACGCGATCAACCAGGCACGCGCGGTTTTGGGCTTAAGCGATTGAGATACCAGAATGGCAACGCCAGCGAATGCCAGAATGCCAAAAATGGCCAGAATATACATATCAGCCTGATTGTATACGAAAAGTCAAATAATTTCCCCCGCAGCTCGCGGCAGGAACTTGCCCATGCCGGGCTTTCCGTACCATTCGCGGTTTTTTACCAGCAGATTCCCGCGCTGATAAACCTGAACGGGGAAACCCGTTAGAGTGGTGCTTTCATAGAGGTTATGGTCTGTACGGTGTTGGGCTACTTTGACACCGTATTCGAGCTCCAGCTCAGGATCCCAGAGGGCAATGTCAGCGTCCGCGCCAACCGTGAGGCTGCCTTTTTGGGGGTAAAGGCCAAAGACGCGCGCTGGGTTCTCCGCGGTGATCTTTACAAACTGGTTGGGGGTAATGCGGCCGGTGTTAACCGCGCTGTTCCAGAAGATCGGCAGCCTGTCTCCGACTCCGGGCAAGCCGTTAGGAATTTTGGTGAAGTCATCTTTGCCGAGCTCTTTGCCGGGGATGGCAATTGGCTTGCCTTCGTAGATAATTGGTTTGCTGCCGTCGAAATAGAATGGGCAGTGGTCAGTGGCTAGCACTTGAATGGTGCCATCTTCGAGGCCCTGCCAGAGGCGAACCTGGTCTTCTAAATCGCGCATGGGAGGTGAACAGACCCATTTCGCTCCATCAGGGCGTTCATATTCGCGGTAAGTGAAGAAGAGATACTGAGGGCAGGTTTCGCCCATCACAGACACGCCTTTGTGACGTCCATAAGCCAGCTGGTCGACCTCGCCGGCGACATTCATGTGGACGAGATAGACCGGAGCCTCGGCCTGGGCGCCGATTGCCACCGCGCGCAGGCTGGCTTCCACCTCGCCCCAACCTGGTCGAGTGCGGGCGTGCCAGATTGGAGTGGTTTTTTGAGCCATCAGGGCTTCGTCTACCAGGACGTCGATGATATCGCCATTTTCAGCATGCACCATGGTCAGCAGATTATGCCTGCCAGCGATGCGCATGACCTTAAATATTTCCCCATCGGGCAAGCGCAGGCGGTTGTTGTAGGCGGTAAAGACTTTGACGCTGGTCACTCCCAAAGAAGCGAGCGTGGTTAGCTCTTCGGCGACCTGGCCATTAAAACGGGTGATATTCATGTGGAAGCCGAAATCGACGCTGGCTTTCTGTTCAGCGTGAGCGCGCCAACGGATGATATTCTCTTCGAGGCTGCCTTGATCCTGAGAAACAAAGTCGATCAGCGTTGTGGTGCCGCCGAAAGCCGCGGCTTTGCCGCCTGTGTAATGATCGTCTGACGAAACCGTGCCGAACATGGGCAAGTCAAGGTGAACGTGGGGGTCGACCCCGCCGGGCAGAACCAATAACCCCTGGGCGTCAATAATCTCCGCGCCATCAGCCGTGATGCCCTCACCGATTTGGGAGATTTTCTCTCCTTCGATCAACAGATTCGCTTTATAAGTTTTGTCTGAGGTTACGATCGTGCCATTTTTGATTAGTTTTTGAGTCATCACATCTCCAAAGGCTTAATTCAGATGGCCGATCTGGCCCAATAAAGCCAACAAGCCGGGATCGACGGGTAATTCGGGCAGGTCCACAGCGCGATATTCCTGGCTGCGCAAGGCGTGTTCGCGGAGGGAACGCCACAAAATAGGGCGTTCTTCGTCGTGAACGGGCAGGTCTTTCAGCTTTTCAGCGGTTTTGATTCGCTGCATCGTCGTGTAGAAGAAGGTAATTCGCTTCCAATTCTCAGTTGGGATGGGACGAGGCAGTGCGGTCAGAGGGCCAAGCTGCATCTTGAAGTATTCTTCGTGGGCGCGAGGATGGTTGGGTTGGTCTTTGAGCAACTCAGCGCGGGTGGTTAATTCGTGGCCGCGCAATTCGGCGATGGTTTCGATCATCCACCGGTGATCAACGGGAAAATTGCCGCCCTGATAAAAAGCCAGATAGTCAACGGAAATAGTTTTAGGGGCGGATTTGAGCGGGACGCGGTACCAACCTAAAAGGCGGGCGATATCAAGATCGCGCGGCTCGGGAACGATCGCCACCAGGACCAATGCAGTATCCGCGATCCCGCTCAGAATATTCATATTAATCCAGCGAGACGCCTGATTGCTGATTGAATCGCTCAATCAGCCTGTCGATTTCGGGGGTTTGCGCCTGAATCTCGGTCCAGTAATCAGGGTCATACCATTGCGCCTGGATTTCTTCATAGGTTTTGCCCTGCTGTTCAACCCAGGTGTAATACTTGAGGTTGTGGATGCGCTTGCGGCTATGGTAGGTGAGCTCTTCCATGTTAGCGGTGTTTTCACCCAGGAGGTAGCGGGCGTGGTCGGCGATGGCGTTCGCGGTGGTGTAATCGCCGTGTTCGGCGCGCATTTCTTCGAGGCGGCTGCCATAGAGTTCCATCGAATCGGTCAGGATGGTGAAGACGACGTCCTTGCGGGTTAGTTCGTTCCATTTGGCGAACTTGATGGCAGAAAGCACATTGCCGACCCCGGAAAAGCCTAACAGATCAAGCTGGTTGACTAAGTTTTCGTCAACGCCTGAGCGGATAAGGTGTTCGCGGCCGGCGGGTTCATTAAAGAGGCGCGCCAAGCTGACCACCGCGTTATCGTCGATGGCGGTGATAAAGTCGGTATTACGCACATTGTGTACCCAGGGCACGTGTTTGTCACCAATGCCTTCAATGCGGTGGGCGCCGAAGCCGTTGTTGAGCAGGGTCGGACACTGCAGCGCTTCGCTGGCAATGATCTTGACATGGGGATAATGCTGTTTGAGCAGGTCGCCCGCCGCGATCGTGCCGGCGGAACCGGTGGCGGAAGCAAACCCGGCTAAAGAGTCACCTTTACTGAGAGTCTTAGCGGCCACCTCAAGCATGGCCTTGCCGGTCACAGTGTAATGCCAAAGGTAGTTGCCCATTTCTTCAAATTGATTGAAGATCATCAGATCTTCGCCGCTGCGGCGGAGCTCCCAGGTTTTATCGAAGATTTCTTTGACGTTTGACTCCGTGCCGGGGGTGGCGATGACCTCATCAGATACTTTTTTGAGCCACTCAAACCGCTCCTTACTCATGCCCTCGGGGAGGATGGCGACCGATTTACAGCCTAAGAGGGCTGAGTCATAAGCGCCGCCGCGGCAGTAGTTGCCGGTTGATGGCCAGACAGCTTTTTGCGTCGTGGGGTCAAATTGACCGGTGACCAGTCTTGGTACGAGGCAGCCAAAAGCGGCGCCGACCTTGTGAACGCCGCAGGGAAACCACTTGCCAACCAGGGCAATAATGCGGGCATCCACACCTGTCAAACTGGAGGGGAACTCAAGGTAATTAACGCCGCCGAACCCGCCGCCAAATTCTTTGGGTTCGTTTTTCCAGGTGATTCTGAAAAGATTGAGGGGGTGAATATCCCACAAGCCAATTTCTTTCAGTTGTTTCTTAACCTTTTCGGGGATCAAATTGGGGTCGCACATCTGAGCTAACGTGGGGATGATGACATGTTTCTCGCGCACGCGCTCTAAAACCCGTTCCAGTCGATCAGGATGAATGGTCAGGTCGATTTTGGTCATATGATTTTCTCCTTGAAGTCATTATTTCGAATGAGGTAAATTCTGATGCTGTTCAACACCGGCAGAATCTGCGGCAGGCGCTTCAGCAACAATATAAAGCGGGCGTCCTTTGACTTCGTCATAGATACGGCCGATGTATTCACCAATGATACCCAAAGAAATCAACTGTACACCCCCAAAGAACAAAACGATGATCAGGGTGGTAGCCTGGCCGGTCAACTGCGCGATTCTGGTGAGCCGCAGGAGCGCCACGATTGGAATAGCGAGGATCGAGAGCGCGGCAGCGATGAACCCGATCCAGGTGGCTACCTGGAGGGGAACGTAAGAGAAGCTGGTGACCGCGTTGGCAGCCAGCTTAAGCATTTTTTTCAGCGGATATTTGGTGACGCCAGCGTGGCGCGCGTCGCGCTTGTATTCGACGCCGATCTGTTTAAAGCCTACCCAGGCGCCCATTCCGCGCAAAAAGCGATGTTTTTCAGGCATGCTGTTCATCACATTGACCACTTTGCGATCAAGCAAGCGGAAATCTCCGGTGTCGAGCGGAATGTCTACATCGGTCAACTTGTTGATCAGGCGATAAAAGAGCGCAGCGGTTTTGAGCTTGAAGGCCGATTCACCAGCGCGCTCTTTGCGCACAGCGTAAACAACCTGGTAGCCTTCGCGCCATTTTTCGATTAGCTCAAGCATGACCTCAGGCGGGTCCTGAAGGTCAGCGTCGATGATGATGACCGCATCACCACGGCTGTAATCCATGCCAGCAGTGACAGCGATTTGATGGCCAAAATTACGCGCGAAAATCACCGGTCGAACGCGGTCGTCTTCCGCGGCCATCTGGCGCATCAATTCGGTTGATCCGTCTTTTGAACCGTCGTCTACCAGAATCAGCTCCCAGGATTCGCCGGTTTTCTCCATAGCGTTGCTGACGCGCTGATAAAGGAGGGGCAGGTTCTCGAGCTCATTGAAGATGGGGGCAATAACGGTAAAAACAGGATTAGACATGGATCACCTTTCTGAGCGACTGGAGGGTAGGCTCGATGACAGGGGCGGGAATGACTGATTGCGCGGCAGCTTTGATGTCTTTGAGACCGCTGCCGGTGGAGAGCACCAGCACGGGCTCACTCGGGTCAAACAGTTTTTCACTAACAGCTTTGACCAGACCCGCATAAGCGGTGGAGGCGGCGGGCTCGGCGAAGATGCCTGCCCTGCCCAACTCGGGGATAGCGGCGAGGATTTCGGAATCGCTGACGGTGAGCATGAAGCCCTCACTCTCGCGAACGGCGTAGAGGGCGCGCAAGCCATCGCGCGGCAGATCGACGCTGATGCTGTCAGCGACTGTGGTCGAACGGACCGGTGTGATCTGGTCTGAGCCGCTGAAGAAGGCATTGGCGACCGCGGCAGAACCTTCGGCCTGTACGCCAATGATGCGGGGCATTCGTTCAAGCCAGCCGAGAGAAAGCAGGTCTTTAAAGCCTTTATAGACACCGCTGAGGATGTTGCCGTCTCCGACGGAGATGAAAACAGTCAGGCGTTGATGACTGTGAAGATGAAGAAGGACTTGTTCCCAGATTTCAAAGCCGGCGGTTTTTTTGCCCTCAACTGTGAAGGGGTTGAAGCCAGTGTTGCGGTTGTACCAGCCAAATTCACGCGAGGCGGCAAGGGACAGGTCAAAGGCCTGATCGTAATTGCCGTCTACAAGAATCACCTTAGCGCCAAAAACGAGCAGCTGCGCCAATTTGGCGGGCGGAGCGGTTTTGGGGGCGAGGATGATGGCGGGCAGCCCCACTGCGGCTGACATGCAGGCCATGGCAGCGCCGGCGTTGCCGGTTGAAGCGGCGACAATTGTCTTGACCTTCGTCTCAAGCGCGCGCGCCACAACTATCGCGCTGGCACGATCTTTAAAAGAAGCGCTTGGGTTGCGGCTTTCGTCCTTAATGAATAAATGCTTCAAACCCAGTTTCTCGCGCAAGGCGGCAGGCTGATAGACAGGGGTTAAACCAACCTGATGAAGCGGAGTCAGCTGGTAGCCAGGATCACCAACGGGCAGCAGGGGGGTGTAACGCCAAAGTGAAGCTTCGGGGCTGTTGAGAATGTCGGAAGGTTTTACCCCGTTGAAATCGAGGATGGTGTTTAGATTGCCGCCATCGTCAGGGCAGGTGTAGAGCACCTGATTGGGCTGCCACTGATGGTGGCAGAGGCTGCATTCGTAGTAACTGATCATCGCTAATAAGCCAACCCCGACCAAATTTTGGCCGGGGTTTAATTCTTCGATAGTTTAGGGGACAATCCAGGTGCCGGTCTTGCCGTCCAACGCGTCCTTGATGTGTTCGGGGTCGGTAATCAGGGCTTTCTTGCCGCCCTTGGACATGTATTTCAAGATTGCTTCGATCTTGGGCAACATTGAGCCTTTGGCGAACTGGCCTTCAGCAATATACTGTTTGGCTTCTTCCACGGTGATTTTATCCAACCACTTCTGATCAGGTTTATTGAAATTGATGGCGACTTTTTCGACGGCAGTGCTGATCAGGAAAAGATCCGCGTGAATCATGCTGGCGAGGATGGCTGAACCAAAATCTTTATCGATGACAGCTTCAACGCCGACCAGTTCACCGTTCTCTTTGCGCATCACTGGAATACCGCCACCACCTACGGCTACCACGATAAAGCCGTTGTCAATCAGGCTGCGAATGGCGGGCGCTTCGATGATGATCTGGGGGATCGGGGAGGCAACCACACGGCGCCAACCGCGACCAGCATCTTCAACCATGGTCCAGCCTTCTTTGGCGATCTTTTCTTTTGCCTGAGCTTCATCCATGAATGAGCCGATAGGTTTGGTGGGATTTTTGAAGGCAGGGTCAGCAGCGTCGACAATCGTCTGGGTGATCACAGTCGCTGGCACTTTTTTGATGTCACGGCGCAGGAATTCGTTGTGGAGGGCTTGTTGGAACATGTAGCCAATGGAGCCCTGGGTGTCAGCGCCGCAATAATCCAACGGAACTTCATGAAGCTCATGAGCAGCGATTTCGGACCGGCGGAGGACAAAGCCAACCTGTGGGCCGTTGCCGTGGGTGACGACGACATCCCAGCCTTCTTCAATCATGGTGGCGATGTGCCCCATGGTTTCTACCGCGGCGGCATATTGGTCGGGGATACTTTGTTTTTTATTCTTGATGAGGGCGTTGCCACCGACTGCAACGACGGCTAAACCTTTTTTTTGCATTCTAATTCTCCTGTGTTTAATTAGCCTTTACAAATGTGAGAAAGGCCTGATCACTTTTCTGCCAGACGTCTGGCTGATTGGTTGTGTTTAATGATGTGTTTTTCGATATCGAAGTCTCTGATCACTCCATGGTCGACAATAATTTCACCGCCAACGACGGTGTAGTCTGCTTTGAGTGGCGCGCAGAAAACAACCGCGGCAACCGGGTCTTGAAGCGCACCTGCGTAATCGAGCTGATTGAGATTGATGGCAAAGAAATCGGCGCATTTGCCGGCTTCGAGCGAGCCGATATCCTTGCGGCCGAGCACGCTGGCGCCACCGCGGGTGGCGATGGAAAGCGCCTGACGGGCGGTCATCAGCGGAGGCGCGTCCGGAGCGGAACGCGAAGCTCCCATCACCCCGCTGTGCAGGCGGGCCAGGAGCATCGCCTGGCGCACTTCAGCCAAGAGGTGGGAGCTGTCGTTGCTGGCTGAGCCATCTACACCTAAACTGAGCTTCACCCCACGGCTGAGCATGTGCATAACAGGGGCGATACCTGAGGCCAGGCGCATATTGGATGAAGGACAATGTGCGACACCACAACCATGTGTGGCATACAGGTTAATCTCTTCTTTGTTAACATGCACGGAATGGGCAAACCAGACGTCATCGCCAATCCAATCAACGGATTGCATGTAAGCGACAGGCTTGTAGCCGAATTTAGCCTTACAGAAATCGTCTTCATCCTCGGTTTCGGCCAGGTGGGTGTGCAGGTGCACTCCATAGTGGCGGGCCATTACGGCGGATTGGCGCATCAGCTCACCGGTTACGCTGAAGGGGGAGCAAGGGGCGAGCACAATTTGAAGTTTGGAGCCCGGATTTGGGTCGTGATAGGTTTCGATCAGCCTCTGGCTGTCTTTGAGGATCTGTTCTTCGGTGTCAACAACACTATCGGGTGGTAACCCGCCCTGGGATTCACCTAAACTCATTGAGCCGCGGGAGGCGTGCAGGCGCAAGCCGATCGTGCGCGCGCCTTCGATTTCATCGTCGAGTCTGGAACCGTTGGGGAAGAGATACAGATGGTCTGAAGCGGTAGTGCAGCCAGAAAGGGCCAGCTCAGCCAAAGCGGTTTGAGTGGAAGTAAAGACATCCTCCGGGGTCATACGGGCCCAGATGGGGTAGAGCGTCTTGAGCCAGTTAAAAAGATTGGCATCCTGAGCTGCCGGAAGCGCGCGGGTTAATGTTTGATAGAAATGATGATGGGTATTGATTAAGCCAGGGAAGACAATGTGACCCTTGAGGTCAAGCATCTGATCAGCGTCTTTTGGCAGGTCAGCTAAAGGGCCGATCGCTTCAATGAAGCCATCGCGAACATAGATGGCAGCATTTTTTAACTCACGGTCGGAACCATCCATGGTAACGATGATTTCAGCGTTCTTTACGAGTAAAGTGGTCATGAGCCCGGTAATCTCCTTGAGGTTTATTGAGGGTCAGCCAATTGGGCGGCGCGAAGGGTGTTGCGCATCAACAGGGCAATGGTCATCGGCCCGACTCCGCCTGGTACGGGCGTGATCGCAGAGGCAACTTTGGAGACCCCTTTAAAGTCAACATCACCGACCAGACGGGTGCCACGTTTGGCAGTTGGGTCGCTGATGCGGTTGATGCCGACGTCAATCACGACGGCGCCGGGCTTGACCCAGTCGGCTTTAACAAATTCTGGTTGACCAATCGCCGCGACCAATATGTCTGCCTGGCGGCAGACTTCGGGAATCTCACGCGTGCGCGAATGGACAATGGTAACTGTGGCATTGGCTTTTACCAAAAGCAAGGCAACCGGCATGCCGACGATGTTAGATCGCCCAAGCACCACCGCGTTAGCCCCGGAAAGCTTCATGCCGGCGCTCTCAATGAGCAGCATGCAGCCGGCAGGCGTGCAGGGAACAAACAGCGGTTCACGCCCTTTTTGTGCCAGACGGCCAATGTTGACCGGGCTGAACCCGTCAACGTCTTTGTGAAGATCGATTGCCGAGAGCACGGCTTCTTCGTCCAGATGTTTGGGAAGGGGAAGCTGGACCAAAATGCCGCTGACCTCCGGGTCGGCATTGAGCGCCTTAACCAGGGATTCGACTTCCTGCTGCGAAGCGTTTTCCGGCAAAACGTGGCCAATCGAGCGGATGCCAACTTCGGCACAGGCTTTGTGTTTGCTGGCGACATAGACCTGTGAAGCAGGGTTTTCGCCCACCAGTACTGTCGCCAGGGCCGGCGCGGGCAAACCTGCCGCGATACGGGCAGCGACCGCCTCTTTGACCTCATTGCGCACGCTTTCGGCGATTTTTTTACCGTCAATTATGTTTGCTGCCATGGTCACCTCTCGAGTTATTATACTTGAAACAAAGGTTATAATTTTGTTATGCATCTATCTTCCGCACCTTTAGTCATTGGTATCGCAGGGCCTTCCGGGTCGGGCAAAACGACCCTGGCGCACGGCATTCTTGAGCGAATTGGCGCCGAAAAAATCGCTTTTTTGCCGCACGACGCTTATTATCGCAACCAGGATGAAATGAGCCTTGAGCAGCGCCTGCTGACCAACTATGATCACCCTGATTCCCTCGAGACCGATTTACTGATCGAACATATCCAGGCGCTTAAGGCCGCTCAAGCGGTGGACATCCCTGTCTATGACTTCAAGTTGTATACGAGGTCACCGAAAACGCTCAGAATCGAACCGCGGCCGATTGTTTTAGTTGAAGGCATCCTGATCTTTACGGAGCTCAAACTGAGGCAGCTGTTTGACGTGAAAGTTTTCGTGGACGCGGATGCAGATATTTGCTTTATTCGCCGCTTGAAACGAGACATTATCGAGCGAGGACGATCGGTTGATTCTGTGATCAACCAGTATCTCAGTACGGTCAGGCCAAGCTTCATTGAATTTGTCGAGCCTTCCAAGCGGTTCGCGGATGTGATTATTCCTGAAGGCGGACTGAACAGCGTTGCTTCAGATATGGTGGTGGCAAGACTGCGCGGACTGCTTGCTGACCGCTGATGATCGACTGGTTCACTTACGCTGAAACTGAATATGGGATTGTTCTTAATCAGACGGCGCGCAACCGCTTTGAGTTGTATTATCGTGAGCTGGTCGAGTGGAACAGCCGTTTTAACCTGACAGCTATCCGAGACCAACGGGAGATCGAGTTGAAGCATTTTTTAGATTCGATCAGTATCGCTCATGTAGTCACGCACGCGCCGGAGAGTCTGGTGGATGTGGGGACTGGGGCAGGGTTCCCGGGTATGGCGTTGAAAATTTTGTGGCCTGGGACACGTCTGACCCTGGTCGAATCGGTTCAGAAGAAAGCTAACTTTTGCATGCATGTCGCCAAGGTGTTGGAGCTTCGAGAGGTGACTGTGCTCGCGCAGCGCGCTGAAGATGTCGGCCAAGACCCCGAGCACCGGGAAAAATACCAGCTGGTGACTGGCCGCGCCGTGGCGGCGATGCCGGTGTTGCTTGAGTATTTGTTGCCATTGGCTAAACCCGGTGGCATGGTGGTGATGCAAAAAGGGGAAAATGGCGTGATCGAGGCTGAAAATTCTGAGCCTGTGATGCTGCGATTGGGCGGAGACTTGAAATCAATTACGCCCATTGAACTGCCTGAAGTCGAGGGAAAACGCTACCTTGTGGCGGTGGCAAAAAACGCGCGAACACCCAAAATGTTTCCCCGCCGGACAGGTGTGCCTTCAAAGACTCCACTCAGCTGAAACGAAGTGGATCTAACGGTGTTGTAGAATAAAGCGATGGAAAAATTGCCGGAATTGACCTTTTTCACGGAACTTGACGCAGACAAATTGTCTGAACTTTTCAGCAATCGTTTTGTGATTGATGACCTGCGAGCGCTGAACGCGGGCGTATCGCTGGGTTTGCTCGATTTGAGCCCCGAAAGAGCCGAGGTAGTTAAAAAGCTGAACCGCTTTAAGATCCCCACGATCGCCTGGCTGCTCCTGCCGAAAGAACAAGGGTATTGGTTCAATCTCGAGAACGCTTCTTTCGCTATCGCCAGATATGAGGCGTTTAAAGACTGGAGCAAGCAAAACAGACTCGAATGGGTTGGCGTGGGTCTGGATATTGAACCTAATTTCAGCGAGGCGGAAGCGTTTCAGGAAAAAGATCTCAGGGTGATTAAACCCGCGCTGAAGCGCCTCTTTAATAAACAAGAATATCTCGATTCCGCAATGGCATATCGAGGTTTAGTGGATCGCATCCATCAGGATGGCTGGCGGGCGGAAGGCTATTACATGATGACGCTGCAGGATGATCGAAAGGCGAAATCAACAGCGATTCAGCGGTTGATGGGCCTGGTAGACCTGCCGGTGGATCGGTCGGTGTTGATGCTTTATTCGAGTTTCACGCGTCCGTACGGGCATAAATTGCTGCAGGCGTACCTGAATGAGACCGACTCGGTGGGCATCGGGGTCACTGGGGGCGGCGTGGAATTGGAGGGCATTTCAACGATCCCGTTTATGACCTGGGAGGAGTTCAGCCTGGACCTGCGTCTGGCGTGGCAGGCGGGCAAACCAATCCATGTTTTCAGCCTGGAAGGCTGTGTTGAGCAGGGTTTCCTGGAGCGGTTAACGACTTTTGATTGGTCAGCGCCGGTGATTGAACAAAATTTGACGTTTATCAAGCTTGGCAGGGGCGTGCTTCAGGCAACCGCATGGCTGCTTGAGCGTCCGCTGGTTGGTCTGTTGGGCTTAGGCGGCTTGGTGAGCGGTGTGGTGTTATCCAGGAAACGAGCGCAGCACAAGCGGCGTAAGTCTAATTAGGCTTTCTCTTAAAGTCTTGAAAAGCCTGGGTCAGCTGATTCCATTCTTTAATAGAAAGGGTTTCGGCGCGGCGTTGGGGGTTGATAGAAGCGGCGGAGAGGAGTGAGTCGATTTCGCCTGCTGACAGTTTCAGACCAGCGCTCAGAGAATTGCGCAGGGTTTTACGCTTCTGCGCGAAGCCGGCATGGGCAAGGACGAAAAAATCACCAATTGATTGCAACGGAATGGCTGGCTGCGGAAATAAACTGACTCGAATGACAGCCGAATCAACATCCGGCGCCGGATAGAAGCACCCGGCAGGGATGACAGCGGTGATCTCAGGCGTTCCATATACCTGAACTGAGAGTGAAAGCAGGCTATGTTTGCCATCCCGTGCCAGGATGCGTTCGGCGACCTCTTTTTGGACCGTCATCACCAGACGCCCTGGTTTGTGGGTGGAGGACAATAAGTGGCGAATGATGGCGGATGTAATGTAATAGGGAATATTGGCGACGACGACATACCCATCAGCAAGCGGAAGCGTCTCAGGAGGGATCTCGAGGATGTCACCTTCGATCAGTTCAATATTGGGATAGGGCAAAATAGCTTCGCTCAGGGCGGGCAGGAGCGTTCTGTCAATCTCGATGGCGGTCACCTGTCTGGCGAGTTGAGCGAGTAAGACAGTCAGGCTGCCGAGCCCGGCGCCGATCTCGAGCACCTCATCATTCGCGGACAGCCTGGCGGCATCAATCACTTTTTGGAGGCCGTTGGGGTCAGAGAGAAAGTTTTGACCCAGCGACTTTTTCGGACGGATGGCGTATTTTTTCAGCAGAAAGCTCAGATCAAGGAATTTGAGACTCATGGCAACACCGTTGGAATAAAAGCTGGAATAGGAGTGAGGAAGTAGAGCGTCGTCCAATGATGCCAGGATTCGTAGTTGCTGTCGTCAAAACCAAGATCGATCCAATAGCGTCCCGGAATTCCGCCGCCAGTGTCGGCAATGGTGCCGTATCCATAGCCAGGGACATAGACTTTCTGGAATTTCATATCTCGATACCAGGGCAGGGTCACCGCGATGATCCCCTTGGTGAGGGGTAAACCGGACGCGGTGCCGGTGTGGTTGCCCTGAGAACTGGGCATGTATCCGGTGGCGTAGACAGCGACTTTTCGCCAGTATTCGAGCGTCACGCCGTCCACTACCTCGGTGCGCACGACTGGCTTAGCGCCGCGACCTAAGACACCATCAATTGGGTCACTGGCTTTCCAGGGCCCTTCGCTGAGCGCGCTGACCTCTCTGCCATTCTCGTTTTTAGTTCTGACCCGAGTCACCACCAGCCCAAGTTGCCCGGGAACCAAAGTGGAGACAGTATCAAGCTCGGCTTCGGGGTCTTCCTGATAGGTGTTATTGAAGGCGGTCTCAATGGTTTGAAAGGCAATCGTTTCTGAGACGCGGTTGATTTTGATGAAGCCGTTCGAAGGCAGCGGGTCTGTTTCGGGCGGTACTGCCTGATCGAGGCCCTGAAGAGACAGCCCTAAATCAGAAAGCGCCTCGCCGACTGTACGGGCGGAGCTGAACCCGTGAACCGATCCCGCCGGACTGTCTACGACGATGGGCCTGCCGGTGGCAATTGTCACCTGTGTCAGCTGGTCAAGCGGGCGGTCAAGAGGCCGCGACACAGTCGAGTTTTCGCTCAATTCTATGCCAGCTTCCATGAGCGCGGCGCTCAGACTGTTTGCTTGCGTAAAGATATTGAGCGCTTGGCCATTGAGACTGAGCTCGATTTTTTTAGCAGGCCTGAAGGTGAAAACCGCTTCCTGGCCGGCAGGCAACGGGGCGTAAGGGTCTATCAAACTGTCATTCTGTTCGATCAGGTCGTGAGGAAACAAGCGCAGGCCAGCTTCAAGCAACAGGTTGGCGGGCCTGAGCTCGGCTGAGGTCAAGCGATAGGTTTGGTCGGGGGTCAGAATAGTTATGGGTCGGGCGCGGGTGATCGTAACGAGGGTAAAGCTCAGGTTGATCTGGTCGGGTTTTGGCCAGACCTGGTCATTGGGCAACGGGCTGTACCCAACCTGTTTGAGCAGCTGGCGCGGGGTGAAAGCGATTGTTGTCAGCTGATAGCGTTCACCATCCAGCAGGATGGTGTAATCGCGCAGGCGGTCGATGACGAACAGGTTGAGCCCAAAGAGAATCAGGACAGCCGCACCATAGACCAAGCCGGCAAAATCAAGCCTGAAAAGCTTTTTGAACATTACGAAATATCTGACTTTGCACGCCCCTAATTCGTTGGATAGGGGCTTGGTTCTTCAACAGGCGGCACGACGACCGGAGGATTTGGGTCGATCGGGTAGGCGGAATTTGGATCGGTGGACGGGGCTGGTTGAGCGGGGGAGCCTCCCATCTCTGCGACCCAATCCGATCGGTCGAAACTTTGACCATTCCAGAAAAGATCCATGGTCATCAGCTGGTTTTTAGCCATGTCATTGACACGCAGATTGATGGTTTCAATGACCACCTGACCGGCTTTGTTCACGGTTAACGCGTTCCGCTGATACTGGTTTGCCAAAGCCATATAATCGACGGACGTTGCATCGGAAACGATTAGATCGATGACTACGGAATTAATGCGTGGCTCTCCGTCAGCCGCTGACCAAGTGATGTTGGAGCCTTCCGGCAACCCAGCAGGGATCGGAAACGTTGAATTGAGCAGTTCATTGACCTTGTCAGTTCCCATATTGGCCGGCAGCGATTTTTTTTCACATGCTGCGAGTGTGAGAATGACAGAGAATAGAATTAAGAGGATGGAAAAACGCTTATTCATCGGGTCTCTCCTTACAGAAGTCTTGATCAATTGATTTATTGGTTATATCACGAGTTTCAATTTACCATTTACCGCCTGCGGCAAAAAAGTCAGACAAAATAGTATTTGATGCTACTCCTTAATTTAGCGAAGGAGCTTTGGAAAGGCTTGGAGGTTGGGGTGTTTCTCAATCACAGGGTTTCTTAATCATTCGCTTGCATGACACTTTGGAAAGTCAAGAAGAATCTAAGCGTGAAAGACTCTGTTTACTTCCAGCCTTCATCGAGGCGGGAAGCGATTTTGCGCAGCACGCGCAGGAGGGCTTGTTGCCAGGTTTCGCCCTGAAGGTGGCTGACATTGAGCCAATAGCCATTCTTGCCGATGCGGGCAATCGGGTCGACGTCAGGTAAAGGACGCTGTTTGATGCCTTTGGGCAGCTCTGGCCAGGTGAGCACGATTTGTTCATTGACGATACCGATAGTTTCAATGCCCGCCGCTTCACCCGCCAGCTTGACCTGCATCTGGAAGAATAAGTCCTTGAGCCTCTGCGGCATTTCGCCAAAGCGATCAACAAATTCGATCTGAGTCTGAGTGATTTCCTCTTCGCTGCGTAAGGCTGAAATGCGGCGGTAGAGTGAAAGGCGCAGCTCCTGGTCTGGGATGTAGGAAGCAGGAATTTCGCTAGCGAGCGGCAGTTCGACATTAATCAGTAAGGAGGGCTCATCCATCAGGGCGTGTGCAGCAGAAACTTCACTGGGCAAGTTTGTGATACCACGGAGTTCCTTTACGGCCTGACCCAAAAGCCGTGTGTAGAGCTGGAATCCGACCGCCTGAATGTAGCCGGATTGACGCGTACCGAGCAAGTCGCCTGCGCCGCGCATCTCGAGGTCTCGCATGGCAATAGCGTATCCCGCCCCGAGCTGGGAGTTGTCAGCTAAAACCTCCATGCGTTCCTGTCCATCTGGTGTAGGCGCGTGGCGTTTATCCCTAAAAAGGTAGGCAAAAGCGCGTTGAGCTCCCCGGCCAACGCGGCCGCGCAGTTGGTAAAGCTGTGAGAGTCCGAAGGTGTCAGCGCGGTCAACGATCAAAGTATTGGCATTGGGAATATCAAGGCCGGATTCGATAATTGAGGTGCAGAGCAAAAGATCGATTTGTCCGCTGGTGAAAGCGCGCATAACGTCAGCGAGCTCTCCCTCGTCCATCTGACCATGGCTGATGCCGATGCGCGCTTCGGGAATAAGTGCGGAGAGATGGTTGTACATGGCAGGGATGGACTGCACGCGGTTATGGACAAAGAAAACCTGACCGCCGCGGTCGAGCTCGCGGATGACCGCCTCGCGGACGAGGCGCTGATCGTAGGGGCCAATATGGGTGATTATCGGCAGGCGCTCTTCGGGCGGTGAGTTGATTGTGGAGATATCTCTGACGCCGGTCAGCGCCATGTAAAGCGTGCGCGGGATTGGGGTAGCGGTCAGCGTGAGCACGTCCACCTCAGCGCGAAGTTTCTTAAGATGCTCTTTGTGAGCGACGCCGAAACGCTGTTCTTCGTCGATGATCACCAAACCGAGGTCTTTAAATTTGACGTCATCAGAGATCAGACGATGTGTGCCGATGAGGATGTCGATTTGATGGGCGGCGAGGTCTTTGATGATGCGCGTCTGTTCTTTTTGATTGCGGAAGCGGCTGAGCATTTCGACCGTCACGGGGAATGTCGAGAGCCGTTCTCTGAATGTGTCGTAATGTTGCTGGGCTAAAACTGTAGTGGGTACGAGCACGGCAACTTGCTTGCCATCTGAAACCGCCTTGAAAGCTGCTCGCAGGGCCACCTCCGTCTTGCCGAAACCGACATCACCACAAAGAAGGCGATCCATTGGGCGGTCTGATTCCATATCGTGTTTGACCTGCTGGATAGCAAGCAGCTGATCCTGGGTTTCAATATATGGAAAGGAAGCCTCAAGCTCTTTCTGCCACTCGGAATCCGGATTAAAAGCATGCCCTGTAGCTGCCTGACGTTTGGCGTAAAGTTCGAGCAGGTCGGTTGCCACTTCCACCACCGCGTGCCGCACGCGGCTTTTGGTGAGGAGCCAGTCTGTTCCCCCGAGCCGGCTGGGGGTCGGCGTGGAACCATCCGTCCCGATATAGCGCGAGATGCGGTCTGCCTGGTGAATAGGCACATAGAGGCGGTCGTTGTCCTTATATTCAATGGTCAGGTATTCGCGTTGAACACCGCCAAGCGTAGGGCGGTGGAGACCGATAAATTGCCCAACGCCATGGTCAATGTGTACCACCCAGTCTCCAGGTTTGAGTTCGCCATAGATTGCTTCTGGAGATTCTGAGGTGAAAAGAGGACGGCGGCGAGGCTGGGGGCGGCTCCAGCCGAAGACCTCGCTGTCGGTTAAAAGATGGTGAGATTGGGTCGAAGTCTGGCGCATCACCCAGCCGCTGGAGAGTGACCCTTCGATAAATTGAGATTGCGCTTTGGTTTCGGGGTAATCTGGGTTTGTCTCCTGCCAGAGCTGGCGCAAGCGGGCTGTCTGGCGTGAGACGACTACCCAAGGCTGGTCTCGCTGTTCGAGCAGCCTTAAATAGGCTTGAAAGTCTTTTAATCGGCCGGCGAAACGCGGACCGGGGTCGATGCGGCTGGCGAGAGATGAACCTTCAGCGACGTTGGTATGACCGAGCTCGATGACTTGTTTGGCTGAAAACCCATCTTCAATTTCAGACCAGGTGATATAGGGAACTGGCGAATCAGGAGGCAATTCGCGCTGCTCAACCATGGTTTGGAAGCGTTGAATGGAATCTTCTTCGATGTCGTTCACCGTTGCCTGAATGAATTCCTGACCGTCGAGCAGGATGACTGACTCTTGCGGCAGAAAATCCATCAGGCTGGATGGAAAGGCGTAAAGGGCAGGGATGCTGAGCTCGCTGACTTCATCAGAGGGGCAGCCAACCTTTTTAGCGATAGAAGGTAAAGCTTCGCTGGCTGGAAAGATCTCGGCGCGCTCCAGTTTGGCCTCGGTACACTGAGTGGCTGGGTTGAAATAGCGTAGAGTGTCAATCTCGTCACCGAAGAATTCGATGCGAATTGGCATGGGATGGGAGGGCGGCCAGATATCAAGGATGCCGCCGCGGCGCGAGAACTGGCCTGGCTGGACGACGATGTTGCTGTATTGATAGCCCAAACTGACCCAGGCAGCGATCATTTCGTGCAGGTCGCGCGTATCACCGAGTTTGAGGCGCATGACCGCCCGCAGGAAGTCTCGGCGTGGGATGGTGCGGGTCATCACAGCCCTGACTGGGGTGATAATCACTGGTGGCGTCAGGGGAGGAGTAACTCCGGGGAGATGATAGCTGGCCAAAGTGGAAAGGACGTGTAAGCGTTCGCGCTTTGTTGAATCGGACCAGGGCAATTTCTCATAGAAAAGTGGGTTTGGTTCGGGGAAGTAGAGATTGTTGCCTTCTGGCAGCCAGAATTGCAACTCGTCGAGTAAGCCCAGGGCGCGGTCAGCCCGATTGGTGAGCAGGACCAAAGGGACATTGAGATCATGGTGCAGCGCGGCGGTCAGCGCAAGCCGGACGGAACGGGGCAAGCCCAAGCCGCGCGGCGCTGACGCGAGAAATTGACTGGCACGAATTTCAGTCAATAACTGCTGATATGGTTCGAGCCGGTCAAGCGGATCGAGAAGGGGTTGTTTAGCTGACATCGCCATTAAAGTTGTTCATCGCAGCAGTCACGCCCTCCTGAATGATCATTTTGACTGCTTCAACTGCTTCTTTGAGCACGATGAGGCGTAATTCCTCTTCAGCCTTGGCAAACTTCGTCAGCACGAAATCAACCGGGTCCATCTGACCAGGCGGGCGGCCGATGCCGAGGCGAACGCGAGTGAAGTCCTGGGTACCAAGGCGGTTGATGATAGAAGCCATGCCGCGTTGGCCACCTGCACTGCCGGAAGAGCGCACGCGCAGCTTGCCAAAGGGCAGGTCGAGGTCGTCATGAATGACGATGAGATGATCGAGAGGTATCTTGAAATAGCGCATGAGCGGCGCAACGGAGGAGCCGGATTCATTCATGAAGGTGAGAGGCTTTGTCAGGACAAGTTTATTGCCTAAATAAACGCCTTCGCCGATCATGGCTTTGAACTTGACTCTTTTTAGGTTGATGTCGAGGTCTTTGGCTAACGAATCGAGCGCCATGAATCCGAAATTGTGGCGGGTATGCTTGTAGCCGAGCCCTGGGTTGCCGAGCCCAGCGATCAGGAAAATCGATTCATTGCATTCCATGGTTTAGCCTTTCTGTTCGCGCGCGATTGCAATCTTTTAGTTTAACATATCGAGGAGAATTGCTCAAATTAAAGAGTTGACACCAAGAGTTGACAACTCCATTAAAATGCTGTATGAAAATAAGGAAAGAAGGAAAATAATGTTGCCTTACTTCAACATATCTGTTTCGTATTCCCGCATTTAGGAAGATGGAGTAGGGTTCACATTTGTCAGGCTTTTGAATAGTTTAGTGTAAAGGGTCGTGGTTTCGCCAGTTCACAGAAACAAAATACAACAATTCTCCATAATGAGAATTGCTGGAGATTTTTGTCTTATAGCAAATAATGGTTATAATCTAAAAAACCAAAGTCGTTTTTAAAACCCTAGTGATTCCCAGTTTTCAATATTTAAAATTCAGAGAATCGGTACTTTTTATGATAATTTTTGGTTAAAATAAGATTGTAATGATTCCGGTGATTTAATAGAAACACTGCCAGGAATAAAAACGACATCGTCTCGTTGACAATAGTACATAGAATTCCACTCTGCCATCAAACTGTCATATATTTCCATTTTTTTATCTCTACTTAGTTTTAACCGTACCATCCAGAATATAAATCCAATCGCACCAAGTATCATTGGTATTACTATATCATTAACCGCAATTGTAAGCAAAAATCCGCCGCCAAAACAAACCAAAAATGGAATTATGCATCCTAAGCCTTTTGGCTTTTCAGGAGGTTTCAATCGCATACTCAACTCGCTTACACTGATTCCAGACGAACTCGAACCTCCACCTATCCCGACACCAAGTTTTCCTTTGTACAAACCAACCCCCAGCGTTGGGCCACTTTGGGCTGTTGTGTGCGAAAAGCCTGATGTAAAAATAGAGGATACTTTTATTACCATATCATTTAAATTGCATTTTGGACATTCACCTGACATAATGACCTCCGAATAATTATTATATTGAGATTACAAATATCGATATTTTATATAATTATAACCGTTCTTTAATCATCCATATTTGTACGTGTACATGTACATTAACAGCAAAAATACTTATATTATCTCTTTTTAAAATGGCTATTCTATGAATTGTCGCACTTCGCATCCTCTCACATGTAACTGACAGTTATGCGAGAAACAAAATACATAAACTAAAATAATTTCTTAATAGAATTCAGCAGATTATCCGCACGATTCAATACCTTTGCCTTTACACCTTCAATCAGAGATTTAATCTGCTCATCCGGAATATCAATTCCAAAGATAGCTTTGATCGCCTTCATAGGATCATTAAAAATTTTGGATGCGTCTGAGATCGCTTTTAAAGCATAATCAGTGAATATTTAATGTAACGATTTCCGGACGATTAAAAAACCTTAGCAAGGAGTACTTTCCCTGGCAAGTCCCCGGCTGACTTCCATCATGTTACCATTGGAAAGTGTATAGATACCGCTGACATATTTCGCCCAGAGACCTTGATCCGGAGCTAAAAGTCCCATGTTAAAAAACGGGATTCGAATCTGATCAGCATGAGCGTGCTCTGCCAAAATCAAAGTCATATTGGGTGTACACCGATACCTTTTCTGGGCGATGCGTGAGAAGAACACGAAAGTGTTCACTGTCTGTCTGCGCGTATGTTTTATCAAGCTCGTCTTTCCACACGACATCCCCCATTTCAGTGGGGTCATCAATACCGCAAATATCGATCACGCATCCGTTGATTGATAGGGTGTCACAATCTTCCTCAAGGACGTAAACACCTTCCTCTTTCAAAAATGATTTGATTTTATCTACATGTCCACTCCAAGCATGATGACATCCGGATTTTCCTTCTCCACCATTTCGATCAGTTGTCTTTGATTCTTCCTATATTTACAGGAATGTAAGTCTGTAATCAGAGACTGTTGAAGAACAAGCACAAAGCCCTTTCACATAACAAAGATAGATAGTTTAATGAATGTACAACGCACACGAAAGGCAAATAGCGCAGATGGGAAATCCGAGATACATCCAGACAGACCAGCAATCCATATTTTGGGACTACCTTTACGACCAGATCGTACCCGAAAGCCACTTTCTGCGTAAACTCAATGGTCTGGTCGATTGGACATATTAGCTGACCAAACTCTATAAAGGCAGGAAGACCAGCCTATGACCCGGCGCTGTTGCTCAGGAGCCTGCTGATCAGTTACCTGTATGATCTCTCCGAACGGCA
>JAAYCN010000028.1 GCA_012729755.1 Chloroflexota bacterium
AGTCGTCGAACGAGTCGCCAGAGAAGTGCCCAATACGCTTTTGCTCGCAGAAGCTTTCTGGTTGATGGAAGGCTATTTCGTGCGCACTTTGGGGATGCACCGTGTATATAACAGTGCGTTTATGAACATGATGCGCAATGAAGAAAATGACAAATATCGTCTTCTGATTAAAAACACGCTCACCTATGATCCGCAAATTTTGAAGCGATATGTCAACTTCATGAACAACCCAGACGAAAAAACCGCAGTGGAGCAATTCGGCAAGGGGGACAAATACTTTGGCATCGCCGCAGTCATGTCTACAATGCCAGGGCTGCCGATGTTTGGCCACGGCCAGATTGAAGGGTATTCTGAGAAATATGGCATGGAATACTACCGTCCGTATTGGGATGAAACTCCAGACCAGGACCTGATCAGGCATCATCAATCAATCATCTTCCCTCTTCTGCATCAGCGGCGGGTGTTCGCAGATGTAGAGAATTTCACATTATTTGATTTCAATAATTCAGCTGGTGGGGTTGACGAAAACGTGTTTGCCTATTCCAACTGCAAATACGGACATGCTGCCCTCGTACTGTATCACAATAAATTCGCCTCCACCGAAGGCTGGATTCGCACCTCAGCGCCGTTCCTCCAAAAAGAAGGCAGCAGTTCGGTCATAAAACAGCGAAACCTTTTTGAAGCCTTGCAGCTGCAAGGAGGGCCAAATGATTTTGTGATCTATCGAGACAAAATTTCTAAAAACACCTTTATACGTCGCCTTCAGGAAATAAAAGACCGCGGGCTGTATTTCGAACTCGGCGCATACAGCTGTCAGGTTCTAATGGATTTCGAAATCGTGCGTGGCGCTGAATTTGAAGCCATATATAATGAACTGGGGAACCGAGGCGTTTATGATTTCGAGAGCATCCACCACGATATTCAGCTCCGCCCAATGTTGAATGCTTTGCGTCAACTGCTCAATCAAGAGAGGCTCTCCGCCCTCACCGCATTAAAAACCCGACCTTCAACAGACCATCAGACAGAGATTTCTCAGGACTTGGAACAGATTTATCAGTCAGCTCAAGTTTTATATGGGCTGCCCGCTCGCCAACAGGAATGTTTCGATAAAGCTAACCTGAAGCTTGCCTACGTAATCAATCCCCGATCGCTGATTCAGGATTTTGGCCTTTCCGCGTTCAGGTCAGCGGAAGCATGGATAAAAGATGCCGACAAATCCGCAGCCAGCGACCCATATTTGAGATTGATAGAAGTAATTTGGGCGCTGCTCTCTGATCTCGCAGGCGACTCAAGCAAGCCAAAATGTCTATCCAACACATTGAAAATTCTATCTGAACCAGCCTTCCAAAATACGATTCAGGAAGCAATACGCGGCTTTGTTTTCAATGAAGGTGAATCTTTCAAACTTACCCAACTTGTCATGGCATTGATGAGCAGCGCGGGTTGGATGAGCACAAGCAAGCCTAATCCGCTCGTGGTGGCTAATAACTTACTGGCCAAATCCGAAGTGTCCAGGTACTGGAACATCAACGAGTATGACCAGACACTTTGGTTCAATTTTGAGAATCTCGACCGGTCGCTTGCGTGCCTCCAAAAAATCGGCCTGATCGAAGCCGCCACGACTGATCAAATGACTGCATCTGAGTTAAGTCAGCAGTTTATCGATAGCAAATCCATTCCCAAGGTCATCCGGGAAGCTGCAAAAAAAGCTGATTATCAGGTAGCTAAGCTGATCAAAAGCCTCGAATAATCAATCTTCGGCTTGAGCTCTGATCAGGGTCTGAGAGAAAACCGTATCTGCTCTCAGACCCGTTTTCTTACTGCGGACCAGTTTAAATAATTCCATAATTTCGCGAGGTAACTCGCGGCCAGTCGCCTTTTTGGTCAGCCAAACAGAGTTGGCGGCATAGGCGATGCTGTTCTGAGGTTCAATCCGGTGAAACTCGTCAAAAAAGAAACCGCAGGAAGTATACATACGCTGCCGTTCATATTGCGCTTTCAATAGCAGATCGATTCGCGTTAGTTCGGCTTCACTTATCTCAGCAATTGTCAATTGGTTAACCAGTTGGCGCAATGTCAACTGATTGTCCATGACATCAATATAACGATGCCGCAATTCCCACGCGTCCTCAAAATAATAATTCAATGCCGTTAAATATACATCATCCAGCCAACGTTCAAGCTGATTAAGGGCAAATCGCATCGGTTTTTTCCAATCCGAATCAGGTGTGCAATCACACGTGCCGGCCCACCTCTCTACACCATGCAGACATGACCAGGAGGTTCTTTCGTTTAGATCGGCAATAGCCTTGACCTGATTAGTCTTCAACCACCTTTCCGGCCAGGTCCATTCAATCCCATGCCTGACACCGCCACCATTCAAAATATAAGTCAGAAAATAATCGCGAAAATGCTGGTGATGGCCGTAAAGCTCACCGTCGCTGGCAAACAGCCGCAGTCCATCAGGGGTCGATCCAAAGCTTTTGTTCAGGTTGTTCAAAAAACGATCACCATCAGCCGTAGCTGAAGGGATGAAGCTGATTTGAGTACTGACATCTCGATCATAAGTGAAGACAATAAAAGGCTTGCGAGACCCAGGCAAAGGAATCAAATAGGGTCCAGGTTGAACAGTCAGAGGCTTGACCTGCCAGGGAGAAAGAATGGTAAAAGACAACCCGGCATCTGACATAACACACAGCGTTTCCATATCCGCCGCAGTTTCAGGCATCCACATGCCTGCCGGCAGATGACCAAACCGATATTCAAAATCTTTAACACCCCAGCGAATTTGAGTTATTTTATCGAGCTTAGATGCCAACGGCAAAATCGTGTGGTTATAAGCCTGAGCCATGCCATTTCCCGCGTGGAACTGAATGTAATTTGAGCGCTCCTGGTCAATAACGGATTGATAAACATCGGGATAAGCTGATTCCATCCATCTAAAAAGCGTTGGCCCGATATTAAAGCTGATTTTTGCAAAATTTGCGCTTGCGGCATTCGGCGCATAACATTCAGCCAAAATACGCTCGTTCCAATTTCGAAATGGCTCAGCCCCAATTTCGTCAGGAATATAGTTAGAAATCGGGTCTTCCCGAGGAGGTTGATAAAAATGACCATGAATACAATATTGCATGCCTAATTATTTCTTTCTTTTTCGCGAAGATAAATTCAAATAATCGATATGGTTATGGAACCTTACTGGGTTGATGCCAAAAATACGGGGCATGCTGTCCAGGGCGCACAGGCGGTTTTCCGCGATAAAATCAGTCCAATAAGCCAAAGGCGGAAACCCTCTAATCACATTCTCTAAAAGCTGCGTGACGAACACATACTTTTGTGGGTTGTAGGCAGCCAATTTCAAGGAAATATTTTGCTTTCTGGCAATAAGCTCCATGATTTCTAACATCTCAAGCTGCTCAGGGCCACTGATTTCTAAGGTTTCGCCATACTGCATCTCAAGTGCCCAAACCATTGCGGTGACCAAATCATTTACCCAAAGCGGCTGTAAGATCGTCTTTAGGTCAGCGGGGAGAGGTGTCACTAATCTGAATTTTTTGATTAGCTGTGCGAGAGCGGTAAAAAAATAGTCTCCATCACCAAAAACTTGACCGGTCCGAATGATTGTCGCGTTTAAATCAGCTTCGCGAATGACTGCTTCCGCAATTCCTTTAGCTTTCAAGAAATAAAAGCCCGACGCCCTGTCTGCGCCAATGGAACTAAGGTAAAAAAACCTTTCAACGCCTGAAAGCGTTGCCGCCTGAGTAATTATTTTTAGTCCATCAACGTCAACATCGCTAAGGTTTTTTTGCGGAAACAAATCTTCAAAGCCCGAAAGATGGTAGACAACTTTGACGCCCTGCATGGCTGACCGGATTCCCCTTAAATCCGAATAAGACGAAATGGCAAGATCAGTTCCTTGCCCCATCGGCAAGCCAACGCCCTTCTTTGACGGTTGAACAAGCAGCCGATAAGGCAAACCGGAGTTAGCAAGTTGGTCAGTGAGCGCCTGTCTGATGAATGGAGAGCCACCAATAATCAAAATCATCCCCCTGATTATAGCAGTAATTCGATTGCCTTTGGCATATTACTTGCACTAATACAAAGAGAGAATTTGAGGCGATTGGAATGAAGATGGAAAATAAATTAGGGTTTCATTATTTTCAGGATACTGATCACTTCCAAAGCAAAGATCTGTCGCTTTGGCTGCCCCAGCTCAAGTCGCTTAATACAGCTTGGCTGATCATTAAAAGTCCGATTAATATCGCCATTCCTGAGGAATTCATCAGTGGGCTCTTAGAGAACGGCATCCAGCCGGTCATCGATTTTGACCTGCCGATCAATGACGAGACTCGTCCCGGGGAACTGCGAGTTCTTCTTTCCGTCTACGCTAAATGGGGCGTTAAATACGTTCTTTTCTTTAAAAGCCCAAACATTAAAGCTTCATGGGTAAATGGAACTTGGGCACAAGGCGACCTTGTCGAACGTTTCCTTGACCGCTACCTTCCTTTCCTGCGAATGGCTGAACAAAATGGTTTGACTTCAGTATTCCCTCCATTACAACCGGGCGGAGACTATTGGGATCTCTCATTTCTGAAGAAAGTTTTCCAGCTCGTTCAACAGAGGCGCAGCCTTGGTTTTGGCAACAATCTCCACCTGGCTGTCAGCGCTCAGACTTTTTCAAAGCCTCTCAGCTGGGGCAATGGCGCCGGTTCCCGCTGGAAAGCGCCGCGTCCTTACAGCAAACCTGATCTCGGGGAAGAAGACCAAATCGGGTTCAACACTTGGCAGTGGTACGCCGAAATTGCCAAAGAGATCCTGAACGTAACTCCAAAAATCTTCCTGTTCTGGTTTGGATCCTCAACGCTGAAACAGAACGCGCTTGATCCAGCGCTTGAATTTGACCGCCTGTCAGAATTGATCAGTGGACAGCCCGTCAGCGGAAATGAAGATCTTTCCATTGGCAAAGACGTCTTAGCCTGTTGTTTATGGATGCTGAGTGCTGATGATGCCAGCGCACTGGCACGCACCGCCTGGTTTGATGAAAGCGGTCAGCCAAAACAAAAGATTATAGAAACAATCCAACAACAGGTTGAAGAAACTCGTAAACAATCCGTTGAGTATCCTGTCTCAAATCGTGTTGCTGAATGGATGTATCCTATCGACCACTACCTGCTGTTGCCATCCTACGAATGGGGAGTGCCCGAAAACACCCTAGATCGTGTTCGTCCAATCATCCGTGACTCCAAACCGACCATTGGCTTTTCACTCTTTGAGGCGATGAATGCGCGTAAAGTAACCGTTTGGAACGAAAATGGTGCCTTTGATGAAAAAGATATCGACATGCTTCGCCAGTCGGGTTGCATTGTTGATGAACAGATCATAAAAAGTATCGGCGCAGAAGTTTATTAATCTGCAGAAGAAGGAGTCCTGTAATGATGCCTGCAAACCAAGTTTATTCCATGCGAACGCCAATCGAAAGTTCCTTGCCAAAGATCGTTGTTTTAGGATTGGGCGGCGGTGGTTCAAATGCTATTAACCGCATGATTGAAAGCGGCATGAAGGACATCACTTTTATTGCAGCCAATACTGATGCCCAGGCGCTGGCTAAAAACCTCGCTCCTAACAAAATCCAACTCGGCCCAAGATCAACGCGTGGTCTTGGCGCAGGCGGCCTGCCTACGGTCGGCGAAACCGCTGCCGAAGAGAGCACAAAAGAATTAGCTAACTTGCTTCAGGGCGCTGAAATGGTGTTTCTGACCGCGGGCATGGGCGGCGGAACCGGCACAGGCTCAATACCGATAGCGGCCAAGGTCGCCAAGGCGGTTGGCGCTGTTGTGATCGCCATCGTTACCAAACCTTTTTCGTTCGAACTTGGCCGGCGTCAGGTCAATTGTGAAACAGGTCTGTCCAAGCTAAAAGAGTATTGCGACACCCTGATCGTGATTCCCAACGACAAATTGATCGAAGTCGCCCCACGTGATCTGCCGCTCGAGATGGCTTTCACGCTTGCTGACGACGTTCTCAGGCAAAGCGTGCAGGGCATCTCAGAGCTTATCACCGAGACAGGCCTGATCAACGTTGATTTCTCCCACATTAAGAGTATTATGACCCGCGGTGGCGGCGCGTTAATGGCCATTGGCACCGGCTCAGGGCCCAACAAGGTTCAACAAGCCATCGAAAAAGCCCTCCACCACCCACTTCTGGATGACATTGACCTCTTCTCCGCCACCGGCATGATCGCCAACTTCACCGGTAGCAGCAGCATGTCCTTCAAAGAGGTAACAGACGCTTTGCAGACGCTTCAACAAGCGACCGGTTTCCATGCCGATATCATCCCCGGGCTAATTACAGACCACCGCATGGAAGACCGCGTGCAGTTGATCTTGATTGTCACCGGAATTGGCAGTGATAAAGCGGCTCAAGTCGACCTGCCTCAGGCGGCCGCTTCCCATCAGCAGCCTGTTTATTCGGTGCAGCCTCAACCAGCATATTCAGCTGAAAACCCTTCGCAAGCTGAAGCGCAGGAGTTGAAATTAAACAACTATACACCCCATGTGGATAACGCAAATAATCTCGATGTTCCCGCATTCATGCGGCGCAGGCAATCTTCGAACGGGAGGTAATCATGGATTCAGGCGCGCTTCAAAAAGTGATTAAAGCTGTCAAATCACGCTACCCGCGAATAGATAGCTCGAGCCCCAAGGTAACAACGCAAGGCAATAATTATCTCATCATCTTCAGGCAAAAAACAAACCTGCCCGGAGGCAAATCGCTCGAACAAATCATCCGTGTCGTGGCAGATGCCAGCGGCAACACGCTGAAAGTAACCAGCTCAAAGGGGTAAACGATGAACCAACTAGTCAGGAACAGCTTTTGGAGTTTTTTGGGGCCAATGGCCAAACAGGTGGCTGACCCACATGGTGACGCGCGACTGAAAAAGAAACCGCCAAAAGTTGATGAGGTAAAACTGTCTTTTGAGACACAGCGGATGTTAGCGGCGAAGTCTGCGGAGGAGATTGGCGAAATTATATTAAACGCGTCACCGACTGAGGAAATGAGTTATCAGCCAACAGTCCCTGTCGCCGTCAGAACTGCGAATGCATTTGAGAATTTTACTGTCCAAACCCAGCTAACCATCAAATATTTCAAACGCTCACAAGCTTTTACGCTCTTTATGACCTCTTTGATGGGCTTTGTAATTGGCGTCTTTATCGGCATTTTTATCTAAAATTCTCCACTCAATCTGCCGCCTGACCACCAGGCGGTTTTTCTTTAATGAAATCATGTATAATTTAGCCACTTTAATTCAATGAGGTAAGCATATGGGTCAATTCGGCGCACATTTTTCCCAGGAATACTGGAGAAACCTTAAGATTGCTCCCGATGACATTCAAAACTTGAGCAACATTCTCTTTGAACAAGAGGAACCACTTCCCATCGAGAAACTCACCTCACATCTCATCCAGGATCGAATTGCCAAACTTGAAAGGCAATCTGCTACAGAACAATCCCAGCGAGGTGAGATTTATTACCCGCGAGGAAATTACGCGGTCGGTGACAAATTACAGTTTGGTCAGTTTGATTGGATGAGCGGCACAGTGACTGGCAAGCGTGCAGGGAACAACCCTGTTTTAGGGGAGTTTGAAGTCATCACTGTTGAGTTCGAAGATGGTACCTATAAAAATTTTGCTGCAGGTCTTTTGAACCATCCGCTGAATGAAGCGGACTATCAGGCTGATCACAATGAACAAACCAATCTTGAACAGGTTCAAGAAAATTATGGCAGCGAGATTCGTTCCAAGCTGCGTCAGGCGCTCGAAGCGCAAAAGGATCTCGTTCGCATTGGCTACACATGGTTTCCGAAATCACTCTTGATCGATATAGGCAAAGGGCAGCTCAACCTGGCAGAAGCAATTTTAGACGCACAAAATGGCGGGCCAATGGAAACCCGGGAGCTGTTAGCACAACTTGAAATGAGCGGGCTGGATAACCCCAAGTTGCTCGAGTTTTCAATGAATTACGCACTGCAGGAAGATCCACGCTTCGATGAGGTCGGCATTTCAGGTAAATTTTCATGGTTCCTGCGGCGATTGGAACCGTCTGAAGTACTCGAAGTTCCGCTCTTTTTGCGCTCAGAAACCACCCTTCACCTTCCTGAAGATCTGTCCACCGACACGCTTAAAATGATCGCCTCACTCAACGACGAGTTAACTTATGATCAGGATATCGCTGAAGAGCTGAAACGCGCCAAATCTGCCGAAATTGCCCTGATCTACCCTCATTGGCGAGCCGGCAGCCTGCCGCTCACCCCAAGCACAACGAAGGTAATCCCAACTGCGCTTGAAACTGAACACGTTATGTTCAGTTTCATGGATGATCAGACAGAGGAAATCATTAAGGCCTGGGTGGATCGCCCTCACTATTATGTGACCGGCCTGCGCGACTGGTATATCACACAAAACCTCATCCCCGGCAGCATTATTGAATTGATCGCCACCGAAGACCCAGCAGTAGTTCGAATTCGTCCTCAGAAAAAACGCACTAACAAAGAGTGGCTGAAAACGCTTCTAATCGGAGCAGATGGCGGCGTTGTGATGGCGCTTCTCAGGCAGCAGGTTTATGCTGGCTTCGATGAACGTATGGCAATTGCCATTCCAGACGAGGTCGCGCTCGATAAACTTTGGAAAGATCGCGAAACGAAGCGTCCCCCCTTGAAAAATGACGTCATGCTTATGCTCAGCGAATTAACAAAACTCAATCAGCAAAGACATGTTCATTTCATTGATCTCTACGCATCGCTGAATGTGATTCGACGGGTTTCACCTCAGGAACTGATTAAAGCCCTCACTGAAAGCGAAAACTTCGTTCATGTTGGCGATGATTACTACCACCTCGCTGAATAGACAGATTGGAATTTCAGATGACACCTTTACCGAGCTTATTAAAACCAAACCTAAAAACTAAATTCCGCGTGGATTTCGATTGGTGGCGCAGTCGGGATCGCAACTGGCGCAATTCTTTGCTCTCTTTTCTATGTGAAGATCATCAAAAACTATTTGGGGATGTTCATAGCGAAGTCAATTTTGATCTTGTAGACCCAAAAACAGGTGAGGTCACTCAGGGTGATGCACTGCTGGATACATTGATTAACCATTGTGCCAAACAGGAGGGATTTATCTCTGAGAGTTCAGCACTGGTCGACTCGATTTTCAAAATTTTTCTTGTCAACGGAAACCAACCTTTTGATTCAGAACAAATCGCAGCGCTGATCAATCGCCCCGCAGACACCATCCTGCGCACAATTGGCAGCCCCAGGGTATATAAAGGTATCCGTCCGGTCTAAATCGCTGTATAATCTACACGCTATCAGCCCCTGTAGCTCAATGGACAGAGCAGCAGTCTTCTAAACTGTTTGTTGCGCGTTCGATTCGCGCCAGGGGTACTCTTTATTCAAGAACTCTCAAAATTTTTGGCAGTACCGTTTCACCGGTATTTGTTGCGCGTTCGATTCGCGCCAGGGGTACTCTTTATTCAAGAACTCTCAAAATTTTTGGCAGTACCGTTTCACCGGCATTTGTTGTGCGTTCGATTCGCGCCAGGCGCATTTTCCTTCCATGATCATTCTAATCTTTTGTCATGCCGTTTCATAAACCTTATATTATCTATTCTACAAAACTCAAAAATATAGGACAATATTCTTGCGCCTCAATAAAGGTGCCGAAAGGATAAAAAATGAAATTTTTAACACGTTGGTTAGTCATTATGGCAGCTCTGTTTATCGCCGCGATGATTGTGCCAGGGATTCATGTCAACGGCAACTGGGTAGCTTACGCGATCATGGCGGCCATTCTGGCCTTAGTCAACGCCACTCTTCTGCCGATTCTCAAAGCCTTGTCATGTGGATTAATCGTACTTACCCTCGGGCTTTTCAGTTTAGTACTGAATGCGCTGATGTTCTTACTGAGTTCGTGGATTGCCCAGACATGGTTCAATGTCAACTTTGTCGTCGATGGCTTCTGGCCAGCCCTGTTAGGCTCAATCATCGTCAGCATCGCCACAATGATGTTCGCTGGCGAACGCCGCCACAGAAGCGACGAAGATTAATCAGATAAATTTGAATTAAGGTTGGCAGAACCAAAAGTCCCCTCACACCAAAAGTCCCTGCCAACCTTTACTTTTCCCGTAAAAGTGATAAACTTTCATCGTTAATTTCAGGGACATCCTGATGCCAAACCTTCCACTCTTGCAGCCCCAAAGGGGTCAAACAAGAGCAGACCCGAGGAAAGGAGCCTCGAAACATGCATAATTATGAGTTAGTTTATATCCTCCAGGCTGATCTGGACGAAGCGACTCTCGCTGCGACTGTTGATTCGATCGAAACCCTGATCAAAAACAGCAAAGGCGAGATCGTGAAGGTTGATCGCTGGGGCAAGCGCCATCTGGCCTACCCCATTCGTAAGATGAACGAAGGTTACTACGTTTTCATCTCGCTCCAACTAAACCCCAACGAAGTTGCCAATATTAAACGTTCGCTAGGTTACAACGAACAGGTTCTGCGCTATCTTGTCGTGCGCGTTGATTAAGGAGAGCTGAAATGACTGATTACAAACCGAGAAGTGATTCACGCGGTGAAGGACGCGAAGGCTCTGGCCGTCGCTTTGTCTCACGCCCCAAATTCTGCCAGTTCTGTTCCGACAAGAATCTGGTTATCGATTATAAAAATGTCGAATTGATGACACGATTCATCAATGAAACCGGTAAGATCCGACCCAGACGTCAGACCGGCTCGTGTGCCTTGCATCAGCGTGAGGTGGCTAAGGCCATCAAAAACGCCAGACACATTGCCTTAATTCCCTTTGAAGGCGATCTCTGGTCAGATAACACCTATTAATGGCAGGTTCCCATGGCGAAAAACAAAGAAACGCCCAGGAAAATAGTCACCAAGAAACACATCGCCCGACAGGAACGCGAGCATAAGCAAATCAAGGCGGTCACAATTACCGCTGGCGTTATTATCGCAGTCGCGGTCGTTATCCTTGCTTATGCCCTGATAAGTTCATTTGTCATCAAGCCCAATCGTGTCGTGGCTTCGGTAGGCGATACCAGGATTAAAGCATCCAAGTTTGATTCTGAAGTCCGTTACACCCGCCTCAACATGATTAACAACGCCTCACAATATGCGCAATACGCGCAGATGTTTGGCGAGATGGGTTCCAGTTTTCTTCAGACAGCCCAGGGCATGGTCAATCAGCTAAATGATTCGACGACAATGGGGCGTACAGTGATCGATTCCATGATTGATGATGTGTTAATCCAGGAAGAAGCCGCAAAACTGAATATCTCAGTTTCAAAAAGCGAGCTCAGCAAAAGTATCGAAGATGCATTCGGTTTTCATCCCGATCCGACCACCACGCCAACCGTTACTGGAACTCCAGTTTCAACGCCGACGATGTCCGCGGCACAAATAAACCTGATCAAACCAACTGAGACGCCAAACGCGACGAAGACCGCGATTGCTACCGCCTCAGCGACTATTAGCGCGCCATCCAAAACGGCCACACCGGAAGCAACCCTGACAACAGTTGGGCCTGCCGCCACAGCGACATTAGAGCCTTCCGCGACGCCAATTCCGAGCATCACGCCAACACCAACAACATACACTCAAAAGCTTTATGATCAGAACCTTAAGAAATATCTGACCAATGTGAGCACCGTTGGGATTAGCCGCAAACAGGTTGAGTATTCGTTCCGCATGCAGATTTTACGCGAAAAGTTGATGCTGGAGCTTACCAAAGATTTAAAGCCGGTCGAAGACCAGGTCTGGGCAAGGCACATTCTTGTTCCAACCGAAGATGAAGCCAAAAAGGTATTGGAAGAATTGGAAGCAGGCAAAGATTGGACAGAATTAGCTGCCACCTATTCAACTGATCCTGGCAGCAAATCAAATGGCGGCGACTTGGGCTGGTTCGGCAAGGGTGCAATGGTACCTGAGTTTGAGGAAGCGGCTTACGCATTAAAAAAAGTTGGTGAAATCAGCGCTCCAGTCCACTCCGAACACGGCTGGCATATCATCCAGTTGGTTGGCAGAGCCGAAAACCCGATCAGCGCAGACAGGTTCCAACGCGTTAAACAAAACTATTTCAATGATTGGCTGAAGAATTTGCGTGCTTCGCGGACTGATATCGTTATCAACGATGACGTCTGGATGCCCATTGTTCCCAATCAACCCGCCGTACCTCAGGAACTCATTTCGGCGCTGATTACCCCTGTGCCGACCGATATTCCAAAATAACCCGGAAGGTCAAACGCGAACCTTCTCCCCGGAGGATGAAGCAGCAGTAAAGCAAAAGTGGCTGACATTCGCCAGCCACTTTTTATTATCCTGCTATTGGATGTACTCGTCGTTGACTTCATCCAGCCGCAGACTGATAATCTGGCTGGCGGAGTCCTTCCCCATCGTTACGCCATAAATCACGTCAGCCGCAGAAACAGTATTTCGGTTGTGCGTAATTAGCAGGAACTGCGTTTCAGTGGAAAGATCTTTCAACAAGTCGATGAATCGCCCCACATTAGATTCGTCCAACATGGCATCCACCTCGTCTAAAACACAGATCGGAGTGGGAGATATTTTCAATAAGGCAAAAA
The DNA here is from genome assembly GCA_012729755.1 of Chloroflexota bacterium. Classification (GTDB taxonomy): domain Bacteria; phylum Chloroflexota; class Anaerolineae; order Anaerolineales; family Anaerolineaceae; genus Mesolinea. The sequence goes on from JAAYCN010000028.1 coordinate 12,646, forward strand.
TTAACGCGACTGCCGTCAAACTGCGTTCACCGCCAGAGAGGAGCACCAAACCTTGTTCACGCCGCCCAGGCAGCCGCGCTTCGATCTCAATGCCGCCTTCAATAGGTGAATTCTCATCCGATAAAATCAGACGAGCGGAACCGCCATTGAAAAGCCTGGTGAACATGCGTGTAAATTCAACACTGACCGCTTTGAAAGTCTCCAGGAACTCACGATGCATGATTTCATCAAGTTCTTTAACAATCCGGTTGATATCCATAATCGCTGCATTAAGATCCTCAATTTGAGCAGTCAAATTTTGGTGACGCTCTTTTACTTCGAGATATTCATGCTCAGCCTCAAGATTGACAATGCCAATTCGGCGAATCTGCGCTTTCTGTTCACGGATATCTTCGTCAATGCCATCCGGCAGGACCAGCGTCTCCGGGAGGCTTTCAATCACCAAGTCCGGGAAAGGCAAAGGGGTTGATTTGGATGACCCATATTCATTGCGATATTCAAGTTCTATTAAACCAAAGTCATCTTCAATCCGCGACCTCAGAGATTGCATTTTTTCCTGTTGACGCGCCAACTCCAGCTGATAATGGGTCACTTGTCTTTCCTTGATGGAAAGCGTTTTCTGGTGTTGATCTTCCAGTTCAGCAAAATGTTGAGATTGGCGTTCAAGCTCGCGCAGCGACTCAGACTCAGGCGTCAGATTCGTCGATTGAGTTTCGATTATCTTCGCCTCAATCAATTGAAGACTTTCTGAATTATGTTTAATCTGCTCGTCAATTGACTGCAGCAGAGACGCCTGATTGTTCTTTCGCTTCAAAAACTCCGAAAGCCGGTCGTTATTTTCTTTTTGACGCTTTTCTACTAACTCATAAGTAGCCTGTTGATGATCAAGAGTCTGATTTATCAATTTGAGGTCAGAGTCCAATTCCTGCGCAGACCTTTCAAGTTCAGTCAGATTAAACGAAGCTTGTTGCTTCCGGATATCAGCGTCAGCATTCTGCTTTTCACCGAATTCCACCTGCAGAGTCCTTGTTTTTTCAGAAAGCTCGTTATTAAAGTTTTTCAACTTCTCTAGCAACTGCGATTGTTCAGATTTTTGATTTTCGAGCGTCGCTATCTGCGTACGCGCTTTATCTGAACTTAATGAGGCAATATTCAGCGCCCTTCGTGCTTCACTTAATTTCGTCTCTATGTCGCGCGATGTATGCAGCAACTCGTTATATTGACAGTTCAGCTTTTCCAATACTTCTTGTGATTTTTCTGTGACCTCCCTGGTTTTAGCCAATTCATTATCCACTCCAGAAATAGCTTCTTCAAGCTCTTTAACTGTTCTGCTATACGCAATCTTGCTCGTTCCCTTGGCTTTACCCATTAAAATAAGACCATTAGCCAGCAGGATTTCACCATTAATTGTCACAAAACTGTCAGCTTTACGAGACTCTTTTAATTTCAATGCCGTTCTTAGGTCATCGACGACAATGAAATGACCAATCAGCTTCTCGACAGCCGGTCGCAGATCATCCGAAACTTTTAGCAGATCGCTGGCGAACCCAAACACGTTTCCATTTGATATTTCTTTCGATCGGCGTAATTCTCCGTCCTGTTCAGCGGCAATTACAGCCACTCTCTCGGATAACTGTCGCTCAAAACTTTCAATAAAATCTTCGTCAATTCGCTTGCCTTTAATCACCAGGACATCAACAGCTTCCCCAAGCGCTGCCGCGATGGCTTTCTCATATCTTTCCGGCACATCCAGTTTAGATGCCAGGTCCTTAAATCGGTCTGCCTGGCCTTTTTGGCGGCTCAGGTTGAGCAGTGCTCTCGCGCCTTCCGAGAAACCTGCCAGGCTGGCTTGACCTTGGACAAGCAAATCAAGTCGGCTGGTCAACTTGTTTTTATCAATATTTAACCGATTGATTTGCTGGTTATTTACCTCTAATGCATGTCGGGTTTCATTCTGCGCCTCAGTAAGTTTCGCCTTACGGTGGTTGTTCGCTTCGAGGTCGGTTTCAAGGTCTGTCACCTTTTTAATCGCCTCAGTTTTGGCTTTTTCCAGTTTTTCCGCTTCTAAAACAAGCTGATTTTTCTTCTCACTCAAAATTCCTATACTTTTGTTGATCTCTTCCACACGTTCCGCGTTTTCAGTCTGCTTTGCCCGCAAAACCACAAGTTCTTTTTCCATCTCTATCAACGCAGACTGAGATTCAGAACGCTTTTGGTCAACCTGCTGTCTGGCCAATCGGGCCTTGGCCAACTCCGCCAACAGCGACTCTCGTTTATGTTTGAGTTCGGTCAGAGCTTGTTGCGATTTAGCAAGTTCAATTTTGCCAAACTCAAGTTCGGTTTCCGCTGCCTTGATTACTTCTTCAAGACGCATGATTTCCTGTTCGATCTGCGCCTGCGAATCACTTAAGGCATGTTTTCGCTCCTCTAAAATAGCCATCTCCTGGTGCTTTGCTTGCGATTCATCATGGAAACTGCGCAGTGTTTCATGAATCGTGTTAAGCAGAAAACGCTTGTCATTTATCTCTGTACGAGCTTTGGCTATAGATTGTCTGGTCTCTTCCAGAACCGACTGCGATTTTAATGCATCAGCCTGGGCAATATTGAGCTGATTGCGGTTATCGTCTATTTCTTTTTGTGATTTGAGCCAGTGAAAACCATACCAGTCACGCAAGTTTCTTTGCAGATTGCTCTGTACAGTCTTGTATTCGCCAACCTTCATCGCCTGTCTTTCAAGACTGCGTAAGCGCGGTTTAATCTCACCTAAAATGTCCAAAACGCGTTCCAGGTTACGTTGAGTGGTCTCTAACCGTTTTAGCGCTTCCTCTTTTCGAGATTGATAAAGGCCAATGCCGGCTGCTTCTTCGAACAATTTTCGCCTTTCATCCGGTTTGATTGAAAGCGCGAGATCGACCAACCCCTGACCGATAATTGTGTAAGTACGGTCAGAAAGCCCGGTCTTGGCAAGCAGTTCATGGAAATCTTTTAACCGTACACGCTGATTATTGATCAGATATTCATTTTGACCGTCTCGATATGCCCGACGCGTTAACACCACCTCAGCATAATCAATCGGCAGCCAATTATTTTCGTTGTTAAAGCTGATTGAGACCGAGGCCATACCCGCGCGAGCTCGAGATTCTGAACCGGCATAGATCATATCTTCAGTACGTTTCGCCCGTAACGTGGAAAAAGATTGTTCCCCCAACACCCAGCGAATGGCGTCAGCAACATTTGATTTGCCAGACCCATTCGGGCCTACAATCGCAGTAATCTTTGCAGGAAACGCCAGATTGGTCGCTTTTGCAAATGTCTTATATCCATTGAGGTCAAGAGAGTTCAATTTTGTCTGCATAGTTAATTCCTGATATTTAAAGCGCTGAGAGCGGCCCCTGCCGCAGCCTTTTCAGCCATCTGTTTGTTCGCTCCAACCCCAGTGGCAATTTCCTGTTGGTTGATTATTACCTTAACTTCAAACCTTTTGTCGTGATCGGGCCCAGTCTCAGACACCAATGCGTAACTCGGAGACAAATAACCTTTCCCCTGCGCCCATTCCTGCAACCGGCTTTTTACATCTTCTTCACTGTGGTTCTCAATAATTTTCGCAGCTTCACGCTCAATCATCGGGATCACAAAACCTTTCACGGTGTCAAGGTCCGTATCCAGATACATTGCGGCAATCAACGCTTCAAACGCATCGCACAGAATCGCATCCCGATCAGCGCCACCAGCAGCTTGTTCACCTTTACCCAGCTTTATCACACTGCCAAGGTTGATCTGTCGGGCAAAATCCGATAGTTGTTCAGTATGCACCAATGCTGCCCTGATTTTAGTGAGAAAACCCTCCCGCTTTTCGGGGAAGGTATGATAAAGCCATTCAGCTACAAGAAACCCGAGGATCGCATCACCCAAAAATTCAAGACGCTCGTTATCCTCAATCGCGTTGCGATTTTCGTTTAAATAGGACCGATGGGTTAAAGCCCGATTGATCAAAAAGGTATCAGTAAAATTAGCCGGTAATCGGCTCATAAACTCAGACCTGGCTGTAGGTGTCATTTTCTCCTCGCCAGAACTGCAAATTCGCCTGTCATCAAGTTCATTGATGGCACACGGTTTGGCAGTTCCAATCAATGTTTATTATTGAATTTTAACCCAGAACCGGTTAAAACCAAAATGATTGGTTCAGGCAATACCCCGCTGATTTGATCTAGTGCAGCTCCAACCATGGCCGAGGTTGGCTCAATATATAAACCTTGAGCAAATAGTTTGCGACTTGCCTCGATTATCTCAGCTTCTTCAATCGTCAAAAGCTCGTCACGACCATTAATGAGGTGATCAAGTATCTCGCCACCTCGAACAGGATTGCTCACCTGCGTCCCTTCAGCGAGGCTGGGACCCACAGGGCCCGTAAATGTCTCTTTTCTCCATGCCTTTACCACCGGTGCGCAATTAGCGGGTTGTACGCCTATATATTTTGGACGAGAACCCAACCCTGCCTTAGCCATAGCGTCACCAGCCATAATCAAGCCCAGGAACAATGAGCCGTGGCCGATGGGCGCGATTACTGTTCCAGGCATCTCCCCTAATTGCTCACACGCTTCGAAAAGAATCGTAGCGTATCCAGCCAGATGAAACGGCAGATAGGCATGGGAGGCATAGGATGCTCCCTTTTCAAGCACAGCCCTCTCAACAGCCGAATGTGCGGCTTCCCGCGGACCAGAAATCGGTTTTACACTTATGCCAATCCTCTCCATTTGAGCCCGTTTGGGGCCAGATGTCGATTCGGGGATAAACACAGTGGCCTCGATACCAATTGCCTTTGAATACAACGCCAAAGAACCGCCCGCATTTCCAGAGGAATCTTCCACCACATTGTTTATTTTTCGCGCCTTCAACAGGCTGGCCAGAATTGCAGTGCCACGATCCTTGAAAGAGCCGGATGGATTGAGATGTTCACACTTGCTGTATATCGTTCGCTCACCGTAGTTTGCCTTTACCAACGGCGTTTCCCCCTCGCCAAGATACACAGGAGCAACAACCTCGTCAAGGCCAAAAACCTCCTGATATCGCCAGATGCCGACCTTCTCATCAACAGGAGCGTGATAAACTAGTTCAACCATGCCATACAAACTGCCGCATTGCGGACAGCGAGCTGGCAATCCCGTTGCGGGATAAGGAGAATGGCATTTGAGGCATTCAAATCGCGTTTTCATCAGCCTAAGTATAATTCGATAAGCCTAAAGTTAAGACTATAATAGAACGCCAATGAGCCGAATTTGGGATAGCCGTACCGATACCTACGAAATCCAGACTGAAGAATATTCAGGTCCAATGGATTTACTGCTTGATCTGATTCAGAAAGCCGAATTGGACATTACCAAATTCGCCCTTGCACAGGTGACTGATCAATTCCTCGCGTTCATTCAGCAACATCAGGATGCGGATCCAGAATACATTTCAGAATTTCTGGTAATCGCGACAAAGCTCATCCAGATTAAATCGGAAGCCATGCTTCCCCGGCCGCCAGAGCGTCCCGCTGATGAAGAAGACCCGGGAGAAGCGCTTGCGCGCCAATTATATTTGTACCGAGAGGTCAAAAAAGCGACAAATTGGCTCAGCCAGCGTGCTGAGAGTGGTAAGCGCAGCTATCTGCATATTGCCCCCAAATATGCGGTTACAGCGCAAATTGACCTCACTGGCATTGACATTCAGGACCTGATCCTGGCGCTGGAGAATTTGAACAATCAGGATCAATCCGTAAGGATCGGTTCAGTAATCAGTATTCCCAAGATCACCTTGCGCAAGAAAGTACAAGAGATTATCAGTCTTCTACAAGTTCACCCAAATACAAGCTTTAACAGCCTTCTGGGGGAAAATCGATCACGCATTAACACCATCGTTGTCTTCCTTTCCATCTTGGAGCTTGTAAAGCAGAGACTGATCCTTACAGAGCAAAAAGAAAACTTCTCAGATATAGAAATCACCGCTGAAGAAGGAATTGCCAGCGCATCCGGAATTGAACTCACCATTGAAGATTAATTTTTCACTCTACACAAAATGAGAACAACTGCCAAGTCGGTTATAATTTTAACCAGAGGTAACTATGACCGAGAGTATCGAGAACTCCAAAAACGGATCCGTCCCCACTGCGACTGATGGCGCCAAGACAAAACTCATCATTGCGGGCATCGTAATCGCCCTCCTGATAATTGGCATAATCATTGGCCTGGTTATTTTAGCCCAGGAAGGAAATGCTCCCATTGCTGCACAGATTCGGGATATCTTTATCATTCTGTTGGCGCTTGAGATGTTTATTGTTGGCGCGGCTGTTATTGTTTTGATCATCCAACTCGCCATTTTGACCAACTTGCTGCAAAATGAAGTCAAACCAATTCTGACCTCAACAACAGATACGGTCAATACCCTCAAAGGAACGGTTCAATTTTTAAGTGAAAATGTCACTGAACCGGTCATTAAAATCAATGAATCGATGGCAAGCATCCGTAAGCTGGTCGATTTATTTAAGTTTAAAAAGTAACCAATAATATAGGAGATTAACATGTCTGAAAATAATGAATTTGGTTCGTTTGTCGCTGGTTTTGCGATTGGCGCTCTTGCCGGTGCCGTAGTGTCATTGTTGATGGCGCCCCAGTCGGGCGAAGAAACACGTCGAATCATCAAAGATCGCGCCATTGAATTAAAGGATAAAGGCACCGAAACCTTCGAAGAAACAAAGTCGAAAGCCGAAGCCGCTTATCGCGATGCCCTTGCCAAAGCTGAAGAACTCTCCGCCGCGACCAAGCAACAGGCTGAAGAGCTGGGAGTCACACTAAAGCACAAGGTTGATGAGATGAAGAAGACCGCAACCAAGGCCAGCGAAACTGCGACTTCAAAAGTAGACGAAGTTGTTGCCAAGGCGGATAAAGCCATCAGTGAAGGCCGCAAGAAACTCGCCGACAGCATCGAACCCTAATCGTCGAAACACATTCCGCCCTGTTTCCGCTGTTTTCTCAGGAAAATTCTTGACGAATTATGGTCAGCGTGATAACATGACGTTCTGCGTTTTGGGGGCGTGGTGTAGTGGTTAAACATGCGGCCCTGTCAAGGCCGAGACCGCGGGTTCAAATCCCGTCGCTCCCGCAGAAAAAAGAGGCTGCTAAAAAGAGCAGCCTCTTTTTGTTCTCCTGTTTCCGCAATCGCCTGGTTAATCAGCCTGATTCGAGATACCCAGTTCCACAGCGCGCTTCGCCATCAGATCGCGTAATTTTCGGGAGTCTTTCGGGTAAGTCAAATAAAAACCTGAAAACAAAATAGCGCATATCACCCAGGGAAACGGGATAGTCCACAGCATCGCTGTCTGAAGATTAAGTTTGTCGGCGATCGAACCAAATATAAGGGCAATAATTGCCGCAAACCCACTCTCAATAAAGGTCGTCATCGCGAACGCGGTAGAGCGCAGCTCAGGCGGCACAACTCCCTGCATCATGGGTTCTTTCGATCCCTTGCCAGGCCATGAGATGAATAAAGCGGTGACAAACCCCAAAATCGCGATCGAAAACAGACTCCAGTCCTCTGTCCGGGTAAACAGATACCATGTAAACGGAATCCCTGAAATGACCGAGAATTGGCCTACAATGGTACGACCATATTTCGGGCTTTTTTGTTCTGCCCAATCACCCAGAAAACCGCCAATTACATTACTTATCGCGGTTCCAACAACAACTGCGCCAAATACCAAAGGTGCTTGACTGGTGGAAAGGCCGCGTTCTTCGACTAACCACAGAATGAAAAAGGAGCCCATGATCACCCAGGGCATCGACCCCGCCAGGCCCTGCAGGATTGCGACCTGGATTGTAGGTATCTTAAGCACGGTGAGAGCATCTCGGAACTGAGCTTTGTAGCGCGAAGCGCCCGCTTCAGTTAATTGTCCCTTCATTTCAGGTTCTGCGCCACCGCGAACCGGTTCGTCCACAAAAAGCAAGATAACAAGACCCGAAAGTACGCTGGCGGCGCCGAGAATAATAAAACCCCAACGCCAACCTTGGGGGGTAGCCAGATTTCCCAACCCCAAAGTAAATACAATGATGCCAAGAATGCCGATGGACTCAAGGATGCCGAGCATACGCCCTCTGATTTTTGGGGCAAAGGTATCAGCCATAATCGAGAAAGTGGCTGGCATCAAACAGCCTAATCCAATGCCTGATATCACTCTGATCAAAAGCAATTGATTAAAATTTTGAGTGAAGCCCACCAGAATAGTCCAGATACCCCAAATGCCCGTACCCCAAATGATCACCTTCTTGCGCGAGTAACGATCACTCAGAAATCCCCAGAACGGCGAGCTGAATGATTGGAGCAGGCTGCGAATGAAAGTAATTAATGATAAGTTGCCATATGAGAGACCCCATAGGGTCTTGAGGACAGGTGAGAAGATTGACATGGCCTGGCCCTCGCCCTGATCGACGAAATATCCGAGGGCAAGCGCGAACAAAGTTCGCCACTTACGTTTTGTTTGGATTGCCTCACCTGTTGCTTTTGGGAGCATTTCAGACTCTTTAATCTCTTGTTCCATCAATTCTCTCCTTAATAAATATTAATTTTATAATTGTATCATCCCACTTCTGTAAAAATTCGAGCTCAAACTCAGAGCTCAAACTCAATTACAATAGAACAAATTCAATCAGAGGTTCAGCAATGCAGCCGACGTCTTCCATTCAATTCTCCCCAACACCTAATCCTGACGCTGTTATTTGCGCAGGTTGCGCGCGATTCACTATCCTTGATGAATGCGTGATCCGCATGGAATACGACCAGGAGCAGCGCTTTGAGGACCGGCCTTCACAAGTTTTCTGGTACCGAAACCAGCCTGTGCCCAAGTTCTCCAGACAACTCGAAGGTGATTGGTTAACCATCGAAACAAACGCGCTCAAGCTCAGATATAACCTAAACAAGCGATTCACCCCTGGCTTTCTTGAAATTGAATTGAAAAACACCGGTACGACCTGGCATGTTGGCGACGCGGACCATATGAACCTGAAAGGAACCTGCCGAACGCTTGACAGCTTCGCCGGCGCGGTGGAATTGGGGCAAGGGCTGATTTCTAAATCTGGCTGGTCGGTAATTGATGATTCGAAGTCTCTCGTATTTGATGAAAGTGGCTGGCTGCGACCTCGCCACCGATCTTTATCCAGTCAGGATCTCTACTTTTTCGGCTTTGGACGCCATTACCTCGACGCTTTGAAGGCCTATCAACGGTTATCAGGCAAACCAGAAATGCTTCCTCGCTTCGCGTTCGGCAACTGGTGGAGCCGTTTTTGGCCGTACACTCAGGATGAACTCCTTTGGCTTATGCAGGACTTCCTCACTTTTCAAATTCCGCTATCCGTTTGTGTTGTCGACATGGACTGGCATATAACCAAAACCGGCAATCAGTCCTCCGGCTGGACAGGATATACCTGGAACAAAGAGCTCTTCCCTGACCCAGATTTGTTTATTGACGAGCTGCACCAATTAAAACTTAAAACAACGCTTAATCTCCATCCGGCCGAGGGCATCCATCCGCACGAAGAGGTTTATGAGGCGATGAGTCTGGCAATGGATCAAGAACCTGCCTTAAAGAAACCGGTTGAGTTCGACATCGCTTCAAAACAGTTTACTAAGGCTTATTTCGACTTGATCCATCATCCCATGGAAGATCGCGGCGTTGATTTTTGGTGGCTCGATTGGCAGCAGGGTACGAAAACGAAAACTGAAGGGCTCGATCCGCTGTTCTGGCTGAACCATCTGCATTATTATGATCTCGGTCGCAAAACCTCCAAACGCCCCTTTATCTTTTCTCGCTGGCCTGGTTTGGGCGGCCATCGTTATCCGATCGGTTTTTCAGGGGATACGGTAACGAGCTGGGAAAGTTTGGCCTTCCAGCCCTATTTCACGGCGACCGCCGCGAATGTCGGTTTTGGGTGGTGGAGCCACGATATCGGCGGCCATTACCAGGGCATCGAAGAAGCAGAGTTATACCTAAGATGGGTTCAGTTTGGCGTTTTTAGCCCGATTTTGAGGCTGCATTCGACCAATAACGCCTGGAACGAGCGCAGGCCATGGGGATATGACTATAACACCCTTGAATACGCCGGTGAAGCCATGCGCCTGAGGCATGCGCTGATCCCGCTCATCTATACTGCCAATCGACGCAATGCGCTAGAGGGTGAACCCATGCTGCTGCCCATGTATTACAACTGGCCGGATGAGAGTAGCGCTTATATTTGCCCTAACCAATATCAATTCTGTCAACAGCTCGTCGTTTCACCTTTTGTCCAGAGAACCGATCCGGAGACTGGTCTTTCCCGGCAACCGGTCTGGCTGCCTCGCGGCGACTGGTATCACTTTCAGAGCGGTGAATATTATCGGGGAAACAGCTGGTACGGATATTATGGCCGCCTAGGGGACGTGCCCGTTTTCGCCAGATCCGGCGCAATTATTCCTCTGTCCAATGATGGCCCGATCAATGGCGCGGATATTCCCAAACACCTGCTTGTCAAAGTTTTTGGCGGCAAAAATAATAATTTCGAACTTTATGAAGACGATGGTGAAACCCAGCGATATAAGAACGGCGCTTATTGTGTGACAGATCTTGTCTGGCAGAATTCAGAAAATCATTTCATTTTCACGAAATCCGCCTCAAAAGGTCACTTTAAGGGTATGCCAATGTCCAGAATCTGGGAATTTGAGTTCATTGGCCTGACAAGACCGGAATCATTGGAACTCAGCAGCGATCAAGGCATCCACTCTATTAACTTCAGCTATGACGAAGATCGCCACGCCATCCTGGTCGGTCCGATTGAAAGCAAGGCAGACAATGACTTTTCAATTCGCATTACGGGCTCAGAACCCATCAAGGAAAGCGCTGATTTAACCGCTCGCGTGCGGTATATCATCGACCATGCCCGCCTGCCAACGCGGGTAAAGGAAGTAGTCATGCAGAGGTTGCCGTTAGTGATGACAAATCCAGCTCTATTCACTGATCTTTTTCATGAATTTGCGCCGACGCAATTGCTGGCATTTTTCGAGGCAATCTTTAACCAACAAGACAAACCTATCGTCGCGTCCGCGACGACCGCCTACAGCTTGATGATGAGTGAAATAACCAAGTTGTTGAAAAGTTAGCTGTCTGAATCTTGTTTTTTTCCTGAATCTTCAGCGAAAAGATTAGCTGGTTCGTCCGCGGAAATAGAATCAGAGAGAATAGTTCGAGGCAAAATTGGGTCTTCGAGCATTGCATCTTGCAGGATTTTGCGAGGATAGTTGCGAATCTCATCGGTCGTCTGAATGACATCACGGAATGTCTCATTCTTATTCAGCTTGCGCACCCAGACGCCAAAATCTTTGCCAAATTTTGTAATTTGCTTTGGGCCAAGCACGATAAAGGCCACAACCAGGATTAATACCAGTTCCAAACCACCGATATTCAAGAATTCCATATTAAAGAATTACTTCTTCACTTCACCTGAGTTATCTGACTTTTCAGACTCAGCCTCATCGTTCCTCTTTCCGCTAAGCCCTTCTTTAAACGCCTTTATGCCAGCTCCCAATTCGCCCCCAATCGTGGTGATTCGACCCACTCCAAAAACCAGGAGGAGCACAACCAAAATAATGATCACTTCAGGCCAACCTAAATGTCCCATATTACTCCTTATTTTCTTGCTTCTTGCGCACGCCAAAAGCCAGCACGCTCAAGCCGATGCTTAATAAATATAACGCAAATAGCGGAATCATAAAAATTGCCATGTTCACCGGATCGGCCGTCGGCGTAATAACAGCAGCCGCAATCGCAATCACAACAACCGCAACCCTCCATCCGCCCACCAATAATTTGGGAGTTATCAGACCAATCCGGGCAAAAATAAAGACCAGCAAAGGCAGTTCAAAGCTAACCGCAATCCAAAATATAAGATTTGTCACAAAATCAACATATGATTTAATGCGAAGAGCGGTTTCGACCTTTAAGAAAGTCATGAAAAATTGCAGTGACGCCGGCAACATCACATAAAATGCAAAAGCTGCCCCGCCAACGAACATAAGAGTCGCGAATGGCACAGCCACTAAAATAGTTTTCTTTTCTTTTTTGGTCAAACCCTTGCCGATAAAGCTGAATAATTGAAAAAAAATCCATGGGGCAGAAAGAATGACGCCAACTAACAAAGCTACACGCATCGTTACAGCAACATTTTCTGTGACTTCAATTGCCTGCAGCTTATCAAGCCCACCAACCGGAGCCGCCAGCCACCCTAACACAGGCTGTGCGATAAAATATCCTGCGACGACACAAATAGCGATCCCAATAATGATAGAGAGCAAAGTCCTGCGCAATTCTTCGAGATGCTGCCAAATAGATAATGGCTGGTCCTTACTCATACCCCAACCCACCGCGTAAAGCTTGATCAACTGCCGCCTTAAAAGCGGTCCTGGCGTCGGATTGATCAACGTTAAAGATACACATATGCGGAAATTTCTCCTTGAAAAGCACTACATAATCTGGTCGAAAAGTAATCACGGCAAGATCATATTCGGCTTCCTCAATGAGGTCTAATGTTTTACACCATCCTGCTTTTTGTTCAACCTCGAGCGGACCGATCTCGTCAAAAATCAACACTTCTGCAGTTGACATTTTATCCAAGGATTGGTTAATCCACTTAAGGGTCTCAGGGTCCATCGACCATTTTCCGAGTCTGATATGCCCATCGACGACTCCAACTCTTGCGAGAGTGCGGCGCTCGAAGGAAGGCAGGCTGACAGTGTCAATTCCAAACTTAATTTCATCCTCAAACACTGCCGGTGAGTAAAACCCTTTTATAAGAATATTTTGATCAGACAGTTCATGAGCAAGTTTCATACATGTCTGGGTCTTGCCGCTGCCCTTGCTTCCAGTTAATCCAAACAATTTACGCATAACAGCTCACACAGTTCCATGATCCAGTTCTTCCACCATCTCCAGCAAAAAAGCGACGGCTATTGTCATACACTCTTCATCGATATTAAAACATCCATGGTGGTGAGGGAAGCGTTTATCCTGATCGAGACTTCCACAGCCAACAAACAGAAAAACACCCGGAACCATGTTAAGAAAATAAGCCATATCTTCTGAAATTAGAGTCCGATAGTTAGTGTCAATTGTCAAACCCAAGCTGAGGGATTGAAACGCTTTAATAGCCCTCAAGGTGAGTGCACTGTCATTAATCACTGGTTTTGTTGACTGATTCAACACAAAATCGCCCTTACAATTCATCGCGGCGAGGGTACCATTGACGATCTCGTTTATCCGTCTGTGCAAAAGCTGCTGTGTTGTTTCGTTATAGAAACGCAGGGTGCCACCAATCTGAACCTCTTCAGGAATGATATTTTTTGCCTCTCCGCCGTGGATACTGCCTAAAGACACAACCGCCTGATCGAGCGGGTCAACATTGCGTGAGACAATGGTCTGTAAACTATTGATCACTTGAGCCGCTGCCACGATCGGATCGGTCGACTGATGTGGCGCCGCGCCATGTCCGCCTTTCCCTGTGATGCGCAAGCTGAAAACATCTGAGCCGGCCATGACCGCTCCGGAACTCGCGCCGACCCAACCGATCGGTCGCTCATTCCACACGTGCACACCCAACGCGAAATCCAGCTGAGGGTTCTCGAGCACGCCATCCGCAATCATCGCTTTAGCCCCTAAACCAATTTCCTCAGCAGGCTGAAAAACAAACTTGATTGTTGACCGCGGTTTTTCGGGTGATTCACTCAACAGTTTTGCTACACTGAGGCCGATAGCCATATGCGCGTCATGCCCACAGGCATGCATCCTTCCTTGCTCCTGTGAACAATAATCGACCTGATTTTGTTCGCTGAGTGGCAATGCGTCCATATCAAAACGCAACATGATGCAGGGCCGATCAGGTTCTCCTCGCAGTAAACCGACAACGCCGGTCTTACCGACACCGGTCTCTACTTCCAGTCCAAATTCACGCAAGCGATCAGCAATGAATGCGCTGGTTCTATTTTCCGCAAAGCTCAATTCAGGATATCGATGAAACTGGCGTCGCCAATCAACTGTCTGCTGCTTAATCGAAAGTGCCCGCTGGTAGCTGTGCGACATAGATCACCTGAAAACAATCCGGCGGAACGACTCGATGTATCTGTCAGGGCCATCCTCTGTCTCGGCCCGGCGTGTTTTCATACGCTGCACAAACACATCGGGTGTGCCGATCTGAGAGTGATGGTTCAGCAGCGCACTAACGCGTGCTTCCCAATAAGGGGTTACATCTATCTCAACATTTCGATCCTTTGGCAGACTCATCCAAAGCTCCGAAACACGGTGGGCAGGGTACCCCTCATCGATAAGTTCAGGGAAGAACCCATTGTTTCCCACCGCAGGGAACAGGCTATCAGCCACAATCTGACCGGCAGCGCGATGATCCGGGTGATTAAGATAGTTATTGCCCAGATAATAACTCGTCGGGTCACTGCTGACAACAATGGCAGGTTTCATTTTTCTTATAAACCTGGCAATCACCTTACGCTTCTCTATATCAGGCACTAAAAAACCATCCGGGTAACCAAACCAGGTAATGCTCGACACACCCATCACGTCTGCGGCAGCTCTCTGCTCAACATGCCTCATCTCAGCCAGCTTCTTTGGATCCGGGAAAGCCTCACTTAAACCCAATTCGCCATCAGTGAGCAGTCCATAATCGACCTGATAACCCAGCGAAGTCCACATTTTAATCGTTCCACCCAGGAAGAATTCCGGGTCATCGGGGTGTGCGAGAATGACTAAAATCCGTGTGCCCTTCGGCCAATCAAAAGTATTTAATTCCATTTATCTTCTTCTGCGATGGTAATTTCCGCGTTTTCGTTCAGATTGAACGGTATCAGAAGCATGTGCGTCAGTTGAGGGTTGCCTGGTTGCCGGCTCGCTGGAAGATTGAGGCTGGTGTCTAACAGGTCGGTTGTGGACGCCCGCTCTTTTGGTCCCCTCGCCTGACTTGATTCGACCACTCTGTGTTCGATCTGATCTTTGCTGAGATCGATTCTCACCATTACCCTGACGATTTACAGACTGATTCGGATTTCTTCTACCCAGCCTGGTTTGACCGTGTTTCTGTGAATGCCTCGAGCGTCCCCCCTCAGACTTAAGGGATGAATCAAGATGCATAAATTCAACATCAGCAACATAGTGTTGAGGCTCCTCAACTGGCGCAAGTTTTATCTTGCTTTCCTCCATCACTCCAGTTTCAAGTTCAGTCCGAGTAAAGGTGCGCGGGCCGCTTTCAGGGATATCGACAATCACTGAATCAGCCAATGGAAGAACCTGAACGACCTTTCCCCCGCCTAATGGGGTTTGCACAAGTTTTTTGCGTTTTGGCAGGTTAGCCCGCGCCGCTTCGTACATTTCATGCTCATAAATCAGACAGCAGCGCAATCTTCCACACATGCCGGTTATTTCACCAGGCGTCAGTGAGATATCCTGAGATTTTGCCATCTTAATCGAGATGGAACTGAACTCGGTCAAAAAACGCGAACAACAGCGCTGTTCGATACCACAGGCGCCAAGACCAGACAGTGCTTTCGCCATGTCGCGTGGCCCGATCTGGCGAACCTCAATTCGCGCGTCTCTGAAGTTTTTAGATATATCCCTGAGAAAGGTTTTCATCTCAAAATTGCTGTCATTATCGTAGTTGAGAAATATCGTAATCCGATTGGTTTCAAAACCATATTCTATAGAGACTGCCTTGACGTTTTGAAAACTCGATTCACGAAGATATCTCCTGACAATTTCCAGCGCTTCAGCCTCTTTTTGAATAAGAACTTCGCGAATTGCCATGTCTTCATCATTAGCCACTCTCTCAATGGGTTGGATCTCGGTCTGGTTAGTCGGCTCACTTACCTCAGCCTTTGCAACCCGACCAATTTGACGGCCATGGCTAGTGTTGACAATGACATAACTATCGCACGTTAGAGAAAGCTCTTTCGGCGCACTGAAATAATACAGTTTACCTAATTTATTGAATTGAACTGCAATGACTCTGTTAATTAACATAATTACGAAATTATATCATTTCGCTTTTTCCTTCTTGTAATCCTGTTTCGAGATCTCAGCCGCCACGTTACACGTCATTTGCTTGAGAGCTCTTGCGGTTGTTGAAGGATTATCCTGGAGCAAATAAGGCGTTCCAAAATCTCCTGCCTTGCCAACATCAGGGTCCATCGGAATACGCCCTAACAAAGGAACTCCTGTTCTAAAAGCCAGATGTTCACCACCCGCCTCACCAAACAGATACATTTTTTCACCATTTGGCAATTCAAGGTAGGCCATGTTTTCTACGACCCCTAAAATCGGCACGTTGAGCTTTTGGAACATGCCAATAGCGCGGGCAGCATCATCCAAAGCCACCTGTTGCGGCGTGGAAACAACCACCGCGCCACTCACTGGCAGCACTTGTGAAAGCGAAAGCTGAACATCGCCCGTCCCCGGGGGCATGTCAACGATGAGATAGTCAAGCTCACCCCAATCAAAATCGGTCAAAAATTGTTGAATCGCGGAATGCAACATCGGTCCACGCCAAATTAAAGGTTGGCCATCCGTAACAAAGAAGCCAATGGAAAGAACCTTCAGACCATTTATTTCAGCGGTCTTTAGTTTTTGACCTTCCGGCGTGGCTGGCAGGCGATCCAACCCAAGCATCCGCGGGATATTTGGACCATAAATATCCGCGTCCAACAATCCCACACGTGCGCCCTCCTGAACCAGCGAGGTGGCCAATGCTACAGCAATGGTGCTTTTGCCAACGCCACCCTTGCCCGATCCGACAGCGATAACATGCCCAAACTGATTCGCGTCAATATTAACTGGAGTTGAGGCGCGAACTTTTGAAGCTATTTCAATTTTTACAGTGCTGACGCCTTCAACGCCCATAACTGCCCGCCTGGCGTCTGCCTCAATGCGGTGCTTCAGCGGGCAGGCGGGTGTGGTCAAATTGATCGTGAAAGACACATCAGCGCCTTCGACCGTTAAATTCTCAATCATTCCCAATGAGACCAGATCTCTATTAAGTTCAGGATCCATCACGGTGGAAAGGGCAGTTAAAACTTGTTCTTTGTTTGGCATAATTCCTTCTTTGTTTTTAGTCGTCACGAAACTGGACAAGTTGGTGACGATAAATTGGTATCGAAACTTAACGAAGCAACGATGTGACTTGCAAATAATTGTAGTAGCATAGCTTTCAGGATTGATTTGGCAGTCCCAACTCAGCTACAGGTCATCTCCTAAAATAAACAGACAGACTATTTTCAGTAATTAACAATCGAAAATCTGTCTCAGCCTCTGACACATTTTCAAATCACGCATATAAAAACACGCTGCCTTTTCAATACGCTTGGATTATAACCGTAATGATTCTGTCAACGACCGTGATGATAAAAGTTGTAGAGCTTATGTAGGATTACGATACATATTGGACAGTGACTGAAAAAGGAGAATAGCAGGAAATGGAAGTATCCGTTATTGTTATTGCGCTCAAACAAAACAATGAGGAGGAACCATCACCTGCTATGGATAAGAT
>JAAYCN010000029.1 GCA_012729755.1 Chloroflexota bacterium
AACCGTATCAAGTTCCATCATGCATTGACTCCGGAATTTAATGGAGTGAGTCGTAATGTCCAACACTTGGTCAACGCATGGAACCAGTTTATGGATCTGGTTCAGGGCTTGGCGCAAACTTGTATACGCGCTTTTCTGGGATTTATTTGACCATAACAATTCAGCAAGAAACTCTCGTCGGTGTGGAGATCGATTTTCTTCAGCCAGAAAGGCGAGCAAACCGAGACTCTTCGCCCACAAACCGGATTGAACCGCCTGCCCTTCGACAGTTAGCCTTACTGATCCCAACAAATCCAGTTTGAACCGAGCCAAATCCATCCAACCTCTCATATGTAGACGTGAGTCATTTTTGGTTTGCTATGGTGCTTTTATTATAGTCCTATATTAGAGTGAAGGTCTCTGATTCATAACCTCCGCAATATATTTCCTCACAATATATTTCCCCTGATTGTGGATTTTAATATGCAAATGTGGTAATATTACTTTAACAAATCACGGGGAGCCTGAACAAGGCTGAGAGGAAAGCAGCGCTTTCGACCCGACGACCTGATCCGGATAATGCCGGCGGAGGGATGAGCAGAAAAACCCCAAAACCCTCCACCGCAGGAGGTTTTTTTAATGGAAAATTACAAACGCGCCTTATTATATGTAAACGGTGTGGAAATCCCCGGTTTCTTTGTGAGAGGCAACCAAAGCGATTTCTTAGTCGCGGTTGATGGTGGATTGCATCACCTTGTTATCCGCAAACGTCTGCCCGACTTGCTGATCGGCGATCTTGACTCAGTCGATCCCCGTGAATATGCCGCCTGTGAAGCTGCTAACGTCGAGATCATCAAATATCCGCCTGCCAAAGATAAATCAGATCTTGAACTGGCGCTCGACCTGGTCATTGAACGCGGTTTCAAAGACATTGTTATTGTCTATCCATTTGGATCCAGAATGGATTACTCTGTGGCTAACATTACTCAGCTTTATCGCCCCGATCTCGCTGACATTAAGATCACCCTCGATGACGGCAAGACCGAAATGCACCTGCTTAGAGACAGCGATAGCCTCTCCCTTGAGACAGGCCCAAACAGCCTGATCTCGTTAATCGCCATAGGGGACGCCGCCAAGGGCATCTCTACGCGCAACCTGCTCTATCCCCTTAAAAAAGAGACTCTCTATCCGTGGCAGACCCGTGGCGTGAGCAATGTACCCACTAAGAAAAAAATCACCGTCTATCTTACTGAAGGAAGACTTCTCGTCGTTCATACGCGGCCATACTCAAACACAAAAGGATAAATATGAGATTTCGATTTCCACTGCTCATCGGAGCGATTTTAGCCCTGCTCGCTGCCTGCGTAAGCGCTCCAACGCCTGCCAGCCAACCAGCCATCGCGCTGCCCAAAGAACCACAAACGCTCAATGTGCTCACTCACGACTCGTTCGCTGTTTCAGAAGAACTGATCAAAAAGTTCGAAGCTGACAATCAAGTGAAGATTAATTTCATCAAAGGCGGCGATACCGGCAGCGCCTTAAACCGCCTCATTCTTGAATCGATTTCAGGTTCGGTTAAAGCGGATGTCTTCTATGGGGTCGATAACACTTTCCTCTCTCGGGCGCTCAGCCAGAACCTTTTTGAGCCCTATAAAGCCCCTGCGCTGGCTGAAATTCCAGGCGAATTCCAGCTTGATGCAACCAATCAAGTTGTCCCGGTCGATTATGGCGATGTTTGTATCAA
>JAAYCN010000030.1 GCA_012729755.1 Chloroflexota bacterium
GTCAGCTTTTTGGTGTAATATGTCCACTCGACCAGACCATTGAGTTTACGCAGAAAGTGGCTTTCGGGTACGATCGGGTCGTAAAGGTAGTCCCCAAATATGGATTGCTGGTCTGTCTGGATGTATCTCGGATTTCACATCTGCGCTGTTTGCCTTTCGTGTGCGTTGTGCATTAAGTAAACTATCTATCTTTGTTATGTGAAAGGGCTTTGTGCTTGTTTTTCAACAGTCTCAGTCTTGGCCTACGAAATTTCCATCTCGATGTTATCATTAACAAAACTTCACGAGAGGTGCTTATGACCTGCCAGAAACAAGACATTCCTTTTGGTTTATGGACTTCGCCAATCACGCCGGAAATGATCAGCAAAGGAAAAAAACTGGAGGACGTGCAGGCTATTCCCGAAAGTGATGGCGTCGTTTGGATTGAATCCCTCTCCGGCAAGTCTTCTTTGATGGTGAAATACCCGGGCCAGGCTCCATCTGATCTGACCGGCAGTCTCAACCCTTCCGGAGGCGTAGGCTATGGCGGTGGAGAATTTTGCGCTGGCAAAGAGGGTGCCGTCTTCGCCGAAAAGAATGGACGCCTCTATTACAAAACATACTCCCCTGGTGAAGCCAAACCGATCACCCCGGGCTTTGGTTCTTCAGCTTCCCCCTCCATTTCACCAGACGGCCGCTGGGTGCTCTACGTACACACCTGCGAAGACCGTGACGTGCTTGCCCTGGTTGACATTCAAGGGGAGCAATGGCCGCGCATTTTGGCTTCCGGAGCGGATTTCTACATGCAGCCGACCTGGTCAGCCAAAGGCAACCGCGTCGCCTGGGTCGAATGGCACCATCCCCACATGCCCTGGGATGAAACCGACCTCTGTTACGCAGAAATTGACCTAACCACTCGCCAGCTAAAAGACCTTCCAACCAGGCTGCACGCCCCCGGCGCTGTCCATTTCCAACCATGTTTCAGCCCCGCCGGAGACCAATTGGCATATCTGGTCAATCGCGGTGAAAAAGACGAATTATGTCTAAATGACCTCGATGGATCCGAGAAGGTACTCGTCGAGGAGAAGATCATGCTTCCTCCAGCCTGGGTACAAGGCGTTCGCGCTTTCGCCTGGAGCCCCGACGGCCAAATAATTTATTACCTCGAGAACAAACGAGCTCAAACCCGCCTCCACGCGTATGACCTGTCAACACACAGTTCCACAGCAGTACCAAACCTCGAGAATTTTACAATCACCAGCCAGCCGAGTGTCAGCGCTGACGGCACTTTTTTCCTGCTGGTCGAGTCAAATCAGCTGCCCCGCCGCGCTATTCATCTGAGCGAAGGGAAGATTGAGGTGCTCGCCCGCACGATGGCTGACAACCTGGAGTCCGGATACCTGCCGGTTTCTCAGTCAATTTCCTGGACCTCATCCGACGGCGCAGAGGTGCATGGGCTTTACTTCGCTCCAACACATCCAACTGCCACAGCCAATGGCGCCCCACCAGTGATCGTTTACATCCACGGTGGCCCAACCTCTCAGGTTCTCGATGGCTATCTGCCAGAAGCCGGCTATTTCACCAGCAGAGGGTATGGTTATTTCGTGATCAACTATCGCGGCGGAACCGGTTATGGCCGTGCCTACCGTCAGGCGTTGAATGGCCATTGGGGTGAACTTGATGTGCAAGACACAATAGAAGGCTGTAAACACCTTATTGACCGTGGTTTAGCCAATCCCGACAAACTGATTATCAAAGGCGGCAGCGCGGGCGGCTACACCGTACTCAATTCGCTTGTCCATCATCCTGGCTTCTTCAAAGCCGGGCTCTGCAGTTACGGCGTTTCGAATCTCTTCCTGTTGGATATGGACACTCACAAATTTGAATCTCATTACACCAGTTCATTAGTTGGCGCCCTCCCCAAAGCCGCCCAGAAATATCATGACTTATCACCTGTTTTCCACGCCGATCAAATTCGCGATGCGCTGGCTGTCTTCCAGGGCAGTGAAGATAAGGTCGTTCCTCCCAATCAATCTGAGAGCATCGTCGCGTTCCTGCGCGCGAATCACGTTCCACATGTTTATCGGCTGTACGACGGCGAAGGCCATGGATTCAGAAGGTCAGAGAACATCCTCGACTTCTATAAGACAATTGATGTCTTTCTAAAACAATATGTTATTTTCAGCGTCTGAAAAGAGGAAAAATGGAGACAATTAAACCAATTGAAATTAAGGCTAAAGACAACAAAATGCTGCCGGGTTTTATCTGGGGTGACCCGACAGCAGCCAAAGCGGTCATCGTCCTGGTGCATGGACTCGGTGAACACGTCAGACGTTATGACCATATTGGCGAGAAGGTCACTGAGCGCGGAATGGCCATGCTCGGCATTGATCAGCGCGGTTTCGGGAAGTCCGCTGACCAGCCAGGCGTGATTGGTTCCAGCGCTGCGCTGATGTCAGACATCACCGCGGTGATCGCTGAGGCTCGCCGGCTCAATCCGAAGGCGCCAATCTTCCTCTACGGCCATAGCATGGGCGGCACTGAGGTGATTTATTACGCGCTTTCAGAAAAACCTGATCTGGCTGGCATTATTGCCACCAGTCCCTCATTATCGTCCGACTCCATGACCAAAGTTCAAATTATGCTGATTAAATTGTTGGGCGGGCTTTTACCTAACCTGACCGTCACGAACGGTTTGGATGCCAGCATGCTCTCGCATAATGAAGCTGTCGTCGCCAAATACCTTAGCGACCCGCTTGTACACAATAAAGCCAGCGTGGCTCTGGGCAAGTTCATGTACGAAGCCGCCCTTTACGCACAAAATCATGCCCAAGAATGGCAATTACCCCTCTATCTGGCGCATGGCTCCGCGGACGCGATCTGTCCGATTCAGGGTAGTAAAACTTTTTTCAACAATCTATCTGGTGATGTCACCTTCAAAGTCTGGGAGGGTCTCTATCACGAGACGCATAACGAGCCGGAACAGGACGAAGTTATCGGCACGATGCTCGATTGGATTGAGGCCCACATCTGAGCAGTCAGCAAAGTCCAAAACAGGAAGCACAGATTGGTGCTTCCTGTTTTTTCAAAAACCGAACTTATTTGAAACTTGCCGCCATCTCGATGAGCAGGTCTGTGTTCGCTCTTGATCCTGAGAGGGCGTAGTAAACCCCGCTATCCACCCAGGAGAGTTGCCACTGATCAAAATCCTCCCATTTATGCGTATTCTCATACCACCCGCCCTTGATTAATGCGCCGACAAGTGTCTCCCCGATTGGCACCTCAATGATGTCTTCAGTGCCAACCATCTCCGCGGCAAATGAACCTTCCGGGGAAACCTTCAGGAAGATGCCCGGCATGCCGCTCTCAGTATAGCGCAGGACCAGCGAATCCGGAAAGTCATTTATGCCCAGGTAGAGATCAGCAGTATCCTCCATTTGGTAGCCTTGTGGAATCCATTCCGGCAGCTTGATCGCGACCGGAAACTTCTCGAGCGCTTCTGCCACAGGCAAAATTTCAGGGGTGACGATTGTTGTCTCCGCGCTAACGGGATATTCTTCGGTTATTTTAAATACCTGCCCGGCAATATTGGCGAAGCTGGCTTTAATTCCCGCTCTTACTGATGGGATCGACCAGCTCACTGCCGCAATCATCACCAACACCAACACTGCCATTATCGCCGAGCGCGTCTGTCGAGCGCGCCGGGAATTTCTGTCAGCATTTATTTCTTTCAATCTGGATTGAAGACCAGCGGCAAAATCTGCTGAGGGCTGTTGCTGTAAATTAAACATGAATTTATCGTCCATCAAATTCCTCCTTTTGTTTTCTAATCTTTTGAAGTGTCCGCGCCAGAATCGTGCCGACATTCGATTCTGAGAGACGAGTGATTTTCGAGATTTCGCGATTGGTTAACCCCGCGCCGTACTTGAGTGAGATCAGCTCTCGTTCCCGTTCAGGCAGAGCATTGATCAGGCTGGCCAGCCATTTCTTCTCTTCATTCAGCGTGGTTTGCTGCTCCATGGACAGAGCGGCGCCAGCCGCGTTCTCTTCCAAATCGACCTCGTCGCGCTTACGATATGCGCGATAATCCTCGCGCAGCACATTGCGGGCGATCCCAAACAGCCAGGTATGCAATTTTGAGCGGTCCGGGCGAAAACGTATTCGATTCCGCCAGGCGCGTTCAAAGCTGACGCTGGTCAGGTCTTCCGCGACATGCTCGTTACCCGTACGATAGATGAAAAAGTTATAGACCTTAGGCAGGTTCTCACGACAAAAGTCATCCCAGTCTGATTCCATGTCGTCAGATTTAAAGAACGATACCGAATGCTTTATCTTTTTCATCTCACTTAAAGATTGACGAAATTCCCAAAAGTATCACAGAACTGCCCGACCCTCCTTTGCAGATTGGGTGAAGCAACCCTGTACCTCGCCCAATCTTCATCTTGCGGAGCGCAACCCGACACACCCCGGGCGACCCAAAGTTCGTCAAACTCACCAAATCACCCTCTTCAGTCTCGCTGCGCTCGCCGACTTCTCCCATGGAGAAGCCTCATTACCTGGAGCGCAACAACTTGAACCATCAAACAATGCGAAGACGATTTTGCCAAAGGTTCAAAGCGATAAACTCGCGTCATCCCCCCAGCTCGCTTTCCAGGCAAACGTGAGGATGACAAAACGACCTCCTCTAAATGAGCAGGTCTTCCAACAGAGATTTTTCAGCCAAAGCGAATTGAGCGAAAACAGCGCTATTCTTTGGCGAGACGCTGCTTAAGCGCGCTCAAACTATCCACCGGAGTTGGGTCAACGCCATAAAGCAAAGCCAGATAATAAGAAACATAGTCGCCAAACTGTAAAAGCGACCACATTTGAGCAAGCTTGGTTTTCCCCCTTGCCCAAACAATCTCGCTGGCGATGCCCGCCTGCAAAAAGGACTGGATCGTCGCGTCGAGGCGCATCTGATTACGCGGATGATCCAATTCCGCGCGCAGGAAAATCGCTGAAGTACGGTTATACAGACTTTCAGGGTTCAACAACCCCGCCAGGGTGTTATGGTTCATTTCAGGCAGCCCCTCAAACGATGCCCAAGCCTTAGCCAGCTCATTGATTTGGGTCTTCCATCGTCGGGCGACAACCTCGTTATCCCCAGCCCCAAAAATCGCCACATTGCGCTCCAGCAACTGACCAGCCAGGCGGCGCGCTGGATTCTGTGAAAGCGGTGAGCTGCCAGTCAGGTCAGCCCGCGCCGCGCGCATCGTGACGATCGCATCTCTGACTTCCCCCTCGACGCCGCTCACCAGACCGAGGCGAGCGACCATCGCCAGCAGCATGCCAAAAGAGTAAGAGATTGCCGTGCGCGGTTGACCGTGGTGTTCAAATATCCACAGCTTTGAATGGTTTTCTTCCGCCAGACTGGCCAGATAGCCGCCGGTGCAAAGCGCCAAAACACTGCAGCCCGCTCCCAGAGCTGCTTTAAAACCTGAAACCGTTTCTTCTGTGTTTCCCGAGTGGGAGGAACAAATCACCAAAGTCTCACGCCCTTTGGCAAAGGCTGGCAAGTCATAATTTCTGCGCGAAATGATCGGCACCAGACATCGATCCGACAGATATGAAGCTAAAAAATCACCGCCGATCGCCGAACCGCCCATACCTGAGATCACAATTTGTTTAAGCTGCTTTACTTCGGGCAGCTCCAACTCATGCCCCAGACTCCACGCCTTTTCGAGGTCATCCGGCAGCGCATCAATATATCCAAGCATATTTTCAGGGTCTTGATAGTTCATCTTCTCTCCTATTGACCAGAGGTCGGGCTCAGCGATTCAACAACATTTATTTTTACCCAAAACGGGGCGTCAGCGTTCCAACCCATGCCAAACAGATTGCCATCGCTGTCCATCAGCATCCAGTTGCTCTGATAAAACCCTGGTTCCATTGGCGCGGTCATCTGAATCGAGATATCCACCGCTTGTCCAGGAGCAACTTCACCGCCAAACAGACTTTCCTGGTGAGCGCCCATATCATTGCCCGAGTAGTAAATCAATTTATACAAACGCGTCCATGTGCAGACGCCGGTATTAATCAGGCGCCAGGTCTTAGTGAAGACCTGCCCGGGCAGCACCTCCGTCCCATCCGGCACGGTTATATCAAATTGCGCTCCATGCCCGGCCTGGTTGCACCAGCCGGTGGGAGTCAGCGTCACCAATGGCCGGGAAGAAGAACGTTCAATCGTTGGGATCTGAGTTGCTTCCAGAACCGGGGTGACATTCGGCTGAGGAACGAAAGTGCTCGTCGAAGCAGGCAGCGTATGCGTTGGCGGAAAGTCAGACGTGAACTGCGTAATCCCAATCGTCGGCAGGTCATCCGCCGGAGCAGTCTGGCTGACCAAAAACACCGCCGTCCGCATCAGCTCAGCGTCGTTATAGGTCGGCGCCGACGCCGGCATGAAAAGCAAATCACACGCGCTGAGGATCGGCATAACGAGCAGAACGGAGAATACTTTGATGTTTCTCAGCATAGTCAAATTGTAATCCAAACCTGCATATTTCATGATCTTCAGGTGTGCCTGCCCACGCCACGCGTCTTAACTAAGCCCGTTTTTCATCTCGACCCATACTCCTCAGCAATCGCGATTACCGATTTAGATGAATCATTATGTTCGCCTTTCGTCAGCGGGTGCGTCCGCCTTAATTGAATTACACTATCAATGCGACAAAACACCTGCTCATGTCGCCACCCCCCTGACTTGCCAGTTACCCTATCCGATAGTATAGTTTTACTGTAAACCATTATCCACCGGAGACAAAGTTATGCTGGTTGAGACCCACCCCAAGACGACACCCAAAGCCACCGACCGTTTTCTTGACCGCCAGGTTTTTCCTTTCTGGCCAGGCTTTACGGTTGAAAAATTACTGATTACCCTGATCATCCTGCTCACTGTGATCAGCCGGTTTTATGATGTTGGTGCCCGGGTCATGTCTCACGACGAGATCAATCACGTCGTGCCATCTTATTCCATCTCAACCTATGTCTACGACCCAGTCACCCACGGTCCTTTCCAGTTTCACGCCATCGCTCTGTCCTATTTCCTGTTCGGAGCGTCAGACTTTTCATCGCGAATCCCAGCCGCCTTGTTCGGGGTGGCTGTGATTGTTTTCACCCTCTTCGCCTGGAAACGCTATCTCGGCCGCATCGGCGCGCTGATCGGCGGTGTGCTCTTTCTGATTTCGCCTTATATCCTTTTCTACAGCCGCTACACCCGCAACGAGATCTTCATTGTCTTCTGGGGCATGGCGATGTTATGGCTCTTTTTGCGCTACCTCGAAGACGGTAAGCAAAAATGGCTGCTCTGGCTGGCGCTGATTGTCGGCATGCATTATGCCGATAAGGCTACTGCTTATATTTTCACTGCTGAAGCGCTCATCTTTTTGGCGCTGTTGTTTATCAGAGAATGCGCTCGAGCTGAGTGGCCTTCTGAAAAAGTGCGTGTCAATTTCCTCTCTGTTTTCCTGATTGCCATGCTCTGTCTGGTATTGGTCGGCGGTTTCTACATGCTGCATAAATCGCTCTCACCAGTCGCTCCGCTTGTCGAAAGCGTTCCCTCCGCGGGGGGCGGGATCGCCCAACCCGCTTCAAGCAACATTTTCGCCGGCCGCATCCCCATGCTGGCAGCTGTCTTGCTCTTCACCGCTTCGGTGATTTGGCTGATCGTCCTCATCATCAAAGGCCTGGGCTGGAAGCGCATCCGCGCTTCACGCGTGTTTGACCTTCTGGTCTTTCAGCTGCTGTTAGTCTTACCTCTGCTGACCGCCCTGCCTGTTCAAATGCTCGGCTATTCCGCGCAAGACACCTCCACCGCGGGCATTCTTCGTACCGGAGTTGTCTTCGTACTTCTTTTTGCCATCGCTCTTTTCCTCGGCCTGATGTGGAACCGCAAAACATGGCTTTTAGGTTTGGCGATCTTCTGGTCTATTTTCGTCCTTTTCTACACAACCTTTTTTACCCATGGCGAAGGGTTTTTTAAAGGGATCGTGTCCGCTCTGGCTTACTGGATGGAACAGCAGGGAGAGCAACGCGGGTCTCAACCGCTTTATTACTACGCTTTCGTGCAGATTCCGTTTTATGAATTCCTGCCGGCCATCGGTGCGGTGACGACATTTATCATTGCGCTCAAACACAAACTGTTCTTCAGTTTGACCGGGCAGCCTTTTAAGTCTTCTATTTCTGAGACAAAAATCATCGCGCCTGATTCGCCCGCGGAAATCGACCTCGCCGCGGGCGGTTCCGCTGCGCCTGAGGTCATCGAGCCGAGCCATGAAGCTGGCCTTGCTGACCCGGCAGCGGTTGAATCGCCTCAAAGCGAGCCCGTCAAAGAAGAATCAAACCCCGAGAATGAAACCGTACAGCCCCAGCATACATGGTTCCATCGTTTCTTTACCCTGCCCGAAAACGATCCTCTGCCTTCAAAGGCGCTCCCTGTCGTCTTGCTTCTGCTCTATTGGGGCCTGATCAGTCTGCTCGCTTTTTCCATCGCCGGCGAGCGCATGCCCTGGCTGACCACTCATATCACCATGCCGCTGATTCTCTCCAGCGCCTGGGGCCTCGCTTATCTGGTCGAGAAAATTGACTGGGAGAGCGTTTATCACAAGCGCGGCTGGTTGGTCGCCCTGGTCAGCATCGTACTTATCGTCTCTTTCAGCAGCCTGATCGGCTCGCTGCTCGGCAATAACCCGCCCCTGCTTGGCAAAACCCTGGCAGAGCTTCAGGCGACCAGCACGTTCCTGATGGCGCTATTAGGCGCTGTCGCCAGTGCGATCGGCTTGGCCTATCTGCTTCGGGGCTGGCTTTCGGCGCAATATCTGCGCTTTCTCGCTCTGCTTGTCTTTGCCTTCATGGGCGTTTTCACCGCACGCTCCGCGTTCAGGGCCGCCTACGTCAACTACGACAACGCCAAGGAACTCCTGGTTTATGCCCATTCCACGCGGGATATGAAAGACGTCCTGGAGCAGGTCGAAACCATCTCAAAACGCCTCTATGGCGACCTCTCGATACCTGTAGCCTACGACAACGAGAGCCTCTACCCATTCTGGTGGTACTTCCGCGACTATCCGAACAAGAAATATGTTGATCAGACATTCACCCGCGACCTGCGCGAGTCGCCGGTCATCCTCGTTGGCGCTCAGAATTACAGCAAGGTTGAACCAGTCGTGCGTGAAGGTTTTTATGTTTACAACTATATGCGCATGTGGTGGCCAAACGAATTTTATCAGCGCCAAACCCTTAAAACGGTGTGGGAAGCCTTTAAAAACCCTGAAATCCGCGCCGGACTCTGGCAGCTCTGGTTCAACCGCGATTACACCCAATTCGCCAGAGCTACTAACAACCCCAGTCTGACGCTCGCCACCTGGTCTCCGGCCAACCAATTGCGCATGTATATCCGCAAAGATATTGCCGCCCAAATCTGGGAATACGGCCTCACCCCTCAACCTGAGGCCCCCAGGGTTGATCCCTACCAGAATCAGACGATGAGTCTCGACCCTGTCAAAGTCATCAACATAGCTGGCGAAACCACCTTCAACGCCCCCCGCGGTCTGGCTCTGGCGGCTGATGGCAGCATTTTTGTCGCTGACTCGCGTAACCATCGTGTCGTCCACCTCGACAGCTCTGGCCTGTTTGTCAATGCCTGGGGCGGTTACGCCAATGTTTTAGACGGTTCGGCCCCACAAGGGTTATTCAATGAGCCCTGGGGCGTAGCAGTCGGACCGGATGGCAATGTCTATGTCACTGACACATGGAACCAGCGCGTCCAGGTTTTCACGCCCGAAGGGCAATTCCTGCGCATGTGGGATACCTTCCTGGTGGACGGTGTCGCCGACTCGTTCTGGGGGCCACGCGGGATCGTTATCGACCCGTCTGGCAAAGTTTTTGTGACAGACACCGGCAAGCAGCGCGTCGTTATTTTCGATAACCAGGGCAATTATCTAGGCCAATTTGGCGGCCGCGGTATTGAACAAGGCCAGCTGGACGAACCCGTTGGCATCGCGCTGGACGCACAAGGCAAGGTCTATATCGCCGATACCTGGAATACTCGCATCCAGATCTTTGCCCCCCAACCCGACGGTACCTACACAAGTGAAACCTGTTGGGAGATCGATGCCTGGCAGAGCAATTCGCTCGATGACAAGCCATTTATCGCCCTAAGCTCAGCAGACGATGTCTTTTTCACCGATCCCGATCGAGGATATGTCCTGCAATTTAAGCGGAACGGCGAGTTTGTGCAACGCTGGGGTGGGTTTGACAACTCCTATATGATGGGGATCATCAATGGCATCGTCGTCACCGCCGACGGCAAAGTCTGGGTCACAGACGCCACCAGCAATGCTCTGTTGCAGTTTGATCCGTCAGCCACAGTCGCTACTGAACCTGCCTCACAACCTGCCGATACAACTGATTGACAAGCAGATAAGCATTTGTGTTATACTACCGCTCATAAAGCGAAAACACAGGACGAGTAAACAGTCCCCGGCGCACAGAGAGGCAGCTAAAGTGTGAACCTGCCCACCAGACCTGTCGAAAACCACCTGTCAGCTTGACCCGGAAAAGCTAACCCTGAGTATGGTGAACGGTAGCCCCGTTATCGGCAAATCGAGATGGCTTCTTTGGAAGTTAATCTGGGTGGAACCGCGTGAGATCTCTCTCGCCCCAGGGCGCAAGAGGTCTTTTTATTTTAAATACGATCATCGTAGATGACCGCGTGTAAAGCTGAGCAGTTCAGCAATTTGGAGGCAACATGGCACACTCAAAAGATTACAAAGACTCACAACTCTACCGCATTCGGCATTCAACTTCGCACGTTATGGCTGAAGCGGTTGTTGAAAAATTCCCTGCCGCCAAAGTGGCGATTGGACCAGCCATCGATGATGGCTTCTATTATGACTTCGACCTGCCCCGTGCGCTCACGCCTGAGGATCTGGTCGAGATCGAAGCGCGCATGCACCAGCTGATCAAATCGAAAGAAGCTTTTAAATATGAAGAGATTTCGGCCGCTGACGCCAAAAAGCTTTTCAAAGACCAGCCCTACAAGCTTGAGCTCATCGAAGGGCTCGAGCAAGGCGGTGTGGACGAAGATGGCAACCCCAGCGAAGAAAAAGCCCCGATTTCGATTTACAAAAGCGGCGGTTTTACCGACCTTTGCCGTGGTCCTCATGTTAAGAACACCTCAGAGATCAACCCCCAAGCAGTCAAACTGCTCAATATTGCTGGCGCATATTGGCGCGGCGACGAGAAACGCCCCATGCTGCAGCGCATCTATGGCACAGCCTGGGAAACGAAGGAGCAGCTGGATGAATATCTGTGGAAGCTCGAAGAAGCCAAACGCCGCGACCATCGCAAGATCGGCAAAGAACTCGACCTCTTCAGCACCAACGAAGAAGTCGGCTCTGGTCTGGTGCTCTGGCACCCCAACGGCGCGATGATCAGACACCAGATCGAACGCTATTGGGACGATCAACACATGGCCAATGGCTACGATTTCGTCTACACACCTCATATCGGCAAGGCGTCCCTATGGGAAACCAGCGGTCATCTCGGCTTTTATGCCGAAAATATGTACGCGCCGATCAGCATCGAGGAGCAGGATTATTATCTCAAACCCATGAACTGCCCCTTCCACCTGCATATCTACAAGAGCAGCCTGCGCTCCTATCGTGACTTACCGCTGCGCTTCGCTGAGAAAGGCACCGTCTATCGCTATGAGCGCTCAGGCGTGATGCATGGCCTGATGCGTGTACGTGGCTTCACCCAGGATGATGCTCACCACTTCTGCCGCGAAGATCAGATGCCCGATGAGATTGACTTCGTGCTCGACTTCTCAATGAAAATGCTCAAAGCCTTTGGCTTCAAAGAAATAAACGCCTACCTTAGCACCAAGCCCGAAAAGAGTGTCGGCGATCCGGCGATGTGGAAGGCCGCCGAACATGCCCTCGAAGACACGCTCAAGCGCATGGGAGTGCCTTACGAAGTCGACGCGGGCGGCGGCGCCTTCTATGGGCCCAAGATCGATCTCAAGGTCAACGACGCCCTCGGTCGGGAATGGCAGCTTTCGACCATCCAGTTTGACTTCAACGAACCCGAGCGCTTCAACCTGACCTATATCGGTGAAGACGGGCAGGAACACCGCCCCTATATGGTGCACCGCGCTTTGCTCGGCTCGATGGAACGCTTCTTTGGCGTTTTGATTGAGCACTACGCCGGCGCCTTCCCAGCCTGGCTGGCGCCCAAACAAGCCATTGTCATCCCTATCGCCGATCGCCACAACGACTATGCCTATCAAGTCGCCAAACAGCTCAAAGAGAACGGCCTGAGAGTCAGCGTGAACGCGTCTTCCGACCGCATGAACGCCAAAATCCGCAACGCTCAGAACGAAAAAGTACCTTATATGCTGGTGATTGGTGACCGCGAAATGGAAGCTGCTCAGGTCGCGCTGCGCCGCCGCAATGGCGAAAGCCTCCCCGCGATGAGCGTGGCTGACTTCCTTGTTTTGGCCAAAAAGGAAATCGAAGAGAAAATCTGACAAAAAACCGCGCGTTTTGCGCCGCTCACGAAACCATTAAATTTCTCGCCGGTGAGTTCACCGGCGAGTTTGTTTTGTCTTATAGCCAGAGGCTGCTGGTTAACCAGTATAGATATTCAGCGACAGCTTGCTAAATCTGCCAGTTCCCATCTTTCAATAAAACAACTTCCGTTCCATCTTTCTTGATGCCGGTCACAGTAACCTTTTCGCTGCCAACCATGAAGTCCACGTGAATCAGTGAATTGTTCATGCCCAACTTGCGGTTTTCTTCTTCGCTGCGGCGGTTCGCCCCTTTCAGACTTTCCGTATACGCCATCCCCAGCGCGAAGTGACATGAGGCATTTTCATCAAACAAAGTATTCTTAAACAGAATGCCAGTCTGACTAATCGGAGAATTGTGCGGAACCAGGGCGATCTCACCCAGTCGCCTCGCGCCATCGTCAGTTTCGAGCAGGCCATCAAGAATGGCTTTTCCAACTTTCGCGTCGTAATCTACCACTTTGCCGTCCTTAAAAGTGAAGTGGAACTTGTCTACAATTTGACCGCGCACAGCCAACGGCATGGTCGCTGCTAACGTGCCGTCCACGTGGTCAGCGTCCGGCATGCTGAAAATCTCTTCTGTTGGCATATTCGGGAAGAAAACATCCCCATTTGCGCTTACGCATGAACCGCCTCCCCAGACGTGTTTCTCAGGCAACCCGACCATCAAGTCAGTCCCGGGACCCTTATAATGCACTTTGACAAAGTGCGCTTTATTTAAAAAGTCCTTGTGGGCTTTAAGCGTTTGGTCATGTTGGCGCCAGGCGGCGATTGGGTCCTTCAGATCAACCCGGCAGGCTTTGAAAATGTTTTCCCAAAGTTTTTCTATCGCTTCGGCTTCATTTAGTTTTGGAAAAGCCGCTTTAGCCCACGCCTTGCAAGCCACCCCTGCCACACACCATTTGACCTTGTTTTGCATAGTGTATTTCTGGATGCGCTTAGACGCTAACCCCGCGGTCTTCTGCCAAAGGTTAATGCGCTTTGAGTCTACTGGCTTGAGCAGTTCCGGGTTCGGAGCGACCAGAGAAAGCACATTGTATCCATCCTTAAATTGCTTCTCGAGGAAGTCAATTCGGCCCACCGGATACCTGGTAAACGCTTCATCCGGCGCTGACAAATAGCGATCAAGCGTCAGAGTATCATCAGAAAATTCATAATCCACATCCAAAGCCCCGCGTTCGTAGGCTTTCTTGCTCACCAGTCTCACCAACGGCAGGGTTTCTTCGGTCACGCGAATTTTGAGTTTATCGCCCGGTTTAATCGACAAACCGGTTGAAACAATCAATTCAGCGTATTTTTTCAGATTTTCTTTCAGGTTCATAATGCCTCCATCAGTTAATTAGAGACATTATATACAGAAGCTTTCTTTTTTTCGCTGTTTAACACAAAGCTGAAGGCAATTTAATTTTCTGCGCGACAGATGAGACGAAAGTTACTTTAACCAGATCATTAACTGGTAATCTGATATAAGGCAATCGCGCTTAATTGAATAGCGTTATCAAAACAATAGGTAAGTAATTCGTTTAATCCAGCAAGAATTCCTGTTTATTCAGAGATTCTAGTTTTCGGCAATCAATTTGTAGCAACCTGTTGCGCTGTACTTCAGGAGGGCATTTTATGAACGGGAAGTCCAACCTTAAAAAACTTTTTACACGCTCAGTATTTCCGCGAGTTTTACTGAAAAATAAGTCGCGATTGCCCTGCTGATTATTTTCCTGATTATTTTCCGATTGTTGACTAAAAACAACGGAATGTGGTAATATTTGGCGAGCGTTTCTTGACGAAACGCTCGTTGTGTTATTCATTAGCTATTTTAGGAGAAAAGAAGATTAGTAATAAAGCTGAACATCGTATCAATGAAAGAATCCGTGCAGATAAAGTTCGCCTGGTAGATGAAAACGGCGAAAATGTCGGTGTGGTTCCACTCTCAGAAGCCTTACGCCGGGCTGATGAGGCTGGGCTCGACCTGGTAGAAATCGCCCCTAACGCCGAACCCCCTGTAACTAAGATCATCAATTACAGCAAATTCCTTTACGAAAGAGAAAAAAAGGAACGTGAAGCGCGCAAAGCGCAAACCAAAATCGAGATTAAAGAGATTCGTTTGCGCCCAAAAACGGGTGATCACCATCGCGGTTTTAAGGTGAAAGATGCCCGCCGCTGGCTGGAAGATGGCATGAAGGTTCGGGTCACTATTCGCTTCAGAGGGCGCGAGATCACCTACCCCGAACTTGCCCTTGAAGACCTGCGCGAGATTGCTGAAGAGCTCAAGGATGTAGCCGACATCGAACAAGCCCCCAATATGGAAGGCCGCACGATGTTTATGATGCTCACCCCAAAACGCTGAAATTTCGCGGTTGACTCTTCATCAATTTTCGGTATAATAATTTTTTGGTTTATCAACCAGCGGCTGCGGCATTTTCACAGCCGTTGGATTTTCTAAGAGGAGTTTGATCGTGCCACGCAAGAGTAGTGAAGGTAAGTACAAGATCAAGACTCATAAAGCGACATCAAAACGCTTCCGAACCACTGGTTCTGGGCTGGTAGTGCGCACCAAGATCGGCAAAGGCCACTTGCGCCGCAACACTTCCGCCCGCACCAAGGCTCTGTTGGCTGAGACAATCGCCGTCAAATCGACCGGCCTGACTCGCCACATCAAGCGTCTGTGCCCTTATATGAGCAAGAAGGACTAATTTAGTCCCGTCGTCATCGTTTTAGTGTGGCTGCTGGGTGTTATCAACAAGGTATCAACCTGACGCCTAGGGGACCGCAAAGGAGATAGTTTTATGGCAAGAGTAAAGAGTGGACCTTATCGCCGCCGCCGTCATATGCGGCTTTTGGCTCACAACAAAGGGTATCAAGGATCCCGCAATCACCTTTTCCGCCGCGCCAATGAGACTTTTCTGAAGGCTCAATGGTATGCCTACGGAGACCGCCGCAACCGCAAGCGCGACTTGCGCCGTCTGTGGATCGTTCGCATCAACGCCGCCGCGCGTTTGAACGGCACCACCTACAGCAAGTTGATCGCCGGAATGCGCAAGAGCTCAGTCATTCTCAATCGCAAGATGTTGGCTGACCTCGCGGTGCATGATGCTCAGGCCTTCACCCAGGTTGTTGCTGCCGTTACCCAATAAGCGCGACCGATCAACCTAAACCGTAAAAACTCCTGCCCAAGCAGGAGTTTTTTATTACATGTCCCATTCTCATTCAATTAGAACGATTTTGCAAAGTTTACTTGACAAATTGTGCAAAGTTAGCTATACTATTTTTGCAAAGCAAGCTTAGCATAATTAGGAGGTTGCCATCAAGACAAAAATTAAAGAACTCAGAAAACAACATAAACTAAGCCAGGAGGAACTGGCCCTGGCGGTCGGTACCACCCGCCAAACCATCACCTCGATTGAGATTGAGAAATATACAGCATCGCTCGTTCTTGCCTACCGTATTGCCCGCTATTTCGGTTTAGCTATCGAGGAAGTATTTGATTTTTCAGAGATTAAGGAGAACTAATGGAAGAATTTCGTGTCAACTATAAACGCACTAATCGCCGCATCACGGTCGCGCTCGCGATCATATTTATCTCGATCCTTATTGTGCGCACTTACATACCCGCTGGTGCAAACCCAATGCATGAAAAAATCATGTCATTCGTGGAAGGATTCGTAGGCGGAATTCTGCTCGTGGCTATTTTTTATTTCGCCGGCACTCTCAGCGCTCTCAAAGATGAAAATAAGCTCCGTCTGCTTTACAACAAAGCGATGGACGAACGCCAACAGCTTATCTGGGATAAAGCTGGCATCCCGCTTTTAAATATCGCGGTGGTCATTCTGTTGGCCGCCGGGGTAATTGCCGGCTACTTTGAGGCAGTGGTAAGCTATACTCTCTTAGCCGCTTCCATCTTTCTGACTTTATATCAGATTGCGGCAAAAATCTATTTTTCCCGAAAATATTGAACTGCCTTGGTCCTACTTAGCTCGGATACCTGGAGAATAGCCAATCCTACCCCTACTGATTAGGTTATAATCTTTACATAAATTATCCAATTGACAAGGTGCAGAAATATGGAAGAAACAACACAACAAGGTAAAGCTAAATTAGATGCCCGTGCTTGGTTAATCATGTCAGCTCTGGCGATTACCGGTCAATTGGCCTGGGCAGTCGAAAATACTTGGTTTGGCACCTTCGCCTACGACCGCATTCGCCCTGACATGAGCATCGTGGCCACCATGACCAGCGTCACCGCCATCGTCGCCACCCTGACCACAATTCTGATGGGCACACTCAGCGACCGCACCCGGTCAAAGCTTGGCCGGCGCCGTCCCTTTATCTTGTTTGGCTACCTGTTTTGGGGTCTGATGACCATTCTCTTCCCCATGTCTGCTTTCTTCAAGTCTACCAGCGTTGCAGTTCTCATGGTCGTTTTGCTCGACAGCCTGATGACCTTTTTCGGCTCCACAGCCAACGATGCCGCGTTCAATGCCTGGACGGCCGAAATTACCCCGCCCAGCCAGCGCGGCAAAGTCGAAGGCGTTCTGAATGTTTGCCTGTTCGTTGCCCAGATTATTTCATACACTCTGGCTGGCATGCTGATTGACCAGTTCGATTATTTCATCTTCTTCTACTCCCTCGGCGCGGTGGTTATGCTGGTTGGCATCCTGGCCGGGCGAAAACTCCCCGAACCGCCTCTGAGTTCTGCTGACAAGCCCACTGCCAGCTTCTGGCAGGATATCAAAGGCCTCTTCCGCTGGCAGACCGTCCAGGAAAATCCGGAGCTGTTCAAACTCCTGCTGATGATTATGATTTCCAGCATCGGCATGCAGGTCAGCCTGCCTTATCTGGTTATCTATGTCGAAAACTACCTGCGCTTCAGCAAAACCGAATTCAGTTTGATTGGCGCGGCCATCATGGTCGGCAGCCTGTTAATCTCACTGCCCTTTGGATTGCTCGCCGACAAGTTCAACCGCAAATGGATGCTGATAATCGCTATTCTAATGAGCGCGATCGGTTGCTTCATGTTTTCCCGGGTTAACACGCTCATGTTGCTCGCCTTGGCCGGGTTCATCTGGCAAGCCTTCTATGTTGGCGTTTCGGTCGCTTCAGTTTCCTGGCTTAAAGACCTCCTCCCTGCCCAGACGGAAGGTCGATTTTTGGGCATGCGCATGATATTCTGGATCATGATCCCCATGATTCTCGGGCCTTGGATCGCGATTTTGGCGATGGGAAGCCGTTCCATTTCCGCCATAGAGGTCCAGACCGGTCAGTTCGTGCCTGAGCCGATTATTTTTGTCGTCAGCGCGCTGATCTCAGCCCTGGCCATCATCCCCCTGTTCTTTTTGAAAAGCCGTCGCCGCGATCTTGAACCGACAGGTGAAGCAGGTGATTAATTCAAATTTACGCACCCCCTGGCAGCCCGATACACCGATCCCCCTGCCCGAATATCCCCGCCCCCAAATGGTCCGCGAAAACTGGCAAAATTTGAATGGTTGGTGGGATTATGCCATTCAGCCGCTCAACTCAACAAGTTTCAGCGCGCCTCAAGGCCAGATCTTGGTGCCCTTCCCCGTCGAATCACAGCTTTCCGGGGTTCGCCATCAGCTCATGCCCCACGAATCGCTCTGGTATCATCGCCTGTTTGACCTGCCTGAGCTCGGTGATAAACGTGCCTTATTGCATTTCGGCGCGGTCGATCACGAATGTCAGGTCTGGCTGAACGGCAGCCAGCTCGGCAGTCATCAAGGTGGTTTTTTGCCATTTACCTTCGATATCACTTCAGCCGCTATCTCAGGCCAGAACGATCTGGTCGTAAAAGTCATCGACCCCACCAATGCCGGCCGCCAACAAACCGGCAAGCAGGTCCTTGAGCCCTCCGGCATCTGGTATAACGCGGTAAGCGGCATCTGGCAAACCGTCTGGCTCGAGGTTGTCAGCCAAACCTGCCTCGAAAGCCTCAGGCTCACTCCGCGCCTATCCCCCCAGCCGCAGCTTGAAGTGATCGCCAGGCTGGGCGGCGCTCAATCCACAAAGCCGCTTCCCATCCACCTTGTTGCCTCGATCAAAGGGCAAAAAGTCGCTGAAGCGTCAGGCTTCAGCGATGAACCCATTCAATTACCTGTTGCCAACCCACTGTGTTGGCATCCGGACCACCCGCACCTCTATGACTTAGAAGTAAAACTTGGTGAATCATCCGCTCCGCTTGACCAGGTGCGAAGCTATTTCGCCATGCGCGAATTCGGCCGAAAGAAAGATGAAAAAGGCTATTGGCGCTTCACGTTGAACAATGAAGAGCTCTTTCTGTATGGTCCTCTCGATCAGGGTTACTTCCCTGACGGCCTTTATACTCCCCCATCTGAAGCAGCCATGATTTTCGACCTTGAGTATACAAAGAAAATTGGCTGCAACATGACCCGCAAGCATATCAAAATTGAGCCTCTGCGCTGGTACGCCGCTTGCGACCGTTTGGGTCTGATCGTCTGGCAGGACATGCCCAACGGCGGACGTACCACCAAAGACATGGTGGTGCTCTTTAGCTTCACAGCCGGCATCCACCGCAATGATCAGCATCGGCTCAAACGTTTTGGTCGTCAGGACCCCGAAAATCAGCGCGTTTTCCGCGAGGAACTGAAAGGTATGATTGATCACCTCTACAATGTGCCCTCAATCGCGGTTTGGGTGCCTTTTAATGAGGGGTGGGGTCAGTTTAAAGCCCTCGAGATCGGCGAATGGACAAAGCGATATGACCCCAGCCGCCTCGTCGACCACGCCTCGGGATGGTTCGACCAGGGCGGCGGCGACTTCCAGAGCCGTCATGTCTATTTCAAGAAACTCAGTGCGCGCATCCCTGATGATCGGATATTGGCTGTCACCGAATTCGGCGGTTATAGCCTGAAAACGCCCGATCACATGTGGGATGAAGACAAGAAGTTCGGCTATCGCTTTTATAACTCCCCTGCCGCGTTAGAAAAAGGCTACTTCGATTTGATTGAGAAACAGGTCGAGCCGCTCATTCCGCTTGGGCTCAGCGCCGCGATTTATACCGAACTGACCGATGTTGAGACTGAGATTAACGGTTATCTTACCTACGACCGCAAAGCGGAAAAAATGGATGCCAACAGCCTCTTTGACCTCCACCAACGCTTAATCAACTGGCGAGAACACAAATCCGTTACACAGTGACCTGCTGTTAAAACAAAAGCCGGTCAAAACCGGCTGTGTGGGTGGTATAGGACTCGAACCTACGACCTTTGCGATGTCAACGCAACGCTCTAACCAACTGAGCTAACCGCCCATGGATTGCGTATTATAACTGACCCCTTTTCATCCTGCAAGGGGCAACCACACCTCACAAGCAATTGAATACTTCTGTTTGACGAAATAAGACATGTCAGTATTATTTTCTTAGTGCTTTTTGAACAACTGAATAGGTTGAGGTGACCCGTTGCCCGGATTTCCGCCGTCAGAGGTTCCTTTTATTCGCTCCCCTTTATTTATCTTTGCGCTGTCGGTCAGAACAGGTGTTTCCCAACATATCCTACCCGCCAGACAGCCTGTGCAACCCTTTTATTGTCACAAAAATCGAGACCAGGCAGATCAAGTGATCCGCCTGGAACCTTTCATTCCCATTAGATAGCTGTTTATCGTAAGATCAGCGGCAGGAACGCCAAATGCCCCCGCTGGCCTTTGAAAACTTTCCCCCCATTAGTTCCCGCGTAGAGTGTCGAAGGCGTCTGCGGGTCGATCGCCAGCATGGTTACTTGAGTATCTGTCAGTCCGGTATTGACTGCGTTCCAGATCTCTCCCCCGTTCACGCTCTTGAACACGCCACCCCCAACAGTTCCCGCGTAGAGTGTCGAAGGCGTCTGCAGATCGATCGCCAGTGTTAGTACATCTTTTTTTGTCAGTCCATTGTTGACTGCGCTCCAGGTCTCTCCCCCGTTCACGCTCTTGAACACGCCACCCCCAACAGTTCCCGCGTAAAGCGTTGAAGGCGTCTGCGGGTCAACCGCCAGCGCATAAATATCGTTCTTCAGTCCATTGTTGGCTGCGCTCCAGGTCTCTCCCCCGTTCACGCTCTTAAAGACGCCCCTCCAGGTTCCTGCGTAAAGCGTCAAATGCGTCTCCGGGTCGATCGCCAGTGAATGGACATAGAACGCGTCCCTCAGACCGGTACTGGCCACACTCCAGGACTCTCCCGCGTCTGTGCTCCTATACAAGAGATCACCTGCCCAAATTCCTGCGTAAAGCCTCGAGGGCGCCTGCGGGTCAATCGCCAGCGAATGAACAGTACTATTCGAAGCCAAACCATTGTTAACCGCGCTCCAGGTTC
The DNA here is from genome assembly GCA_012729755.1 of Chloroflexota bacterium. Classification (GTDB taxonomy): domain Bacteria; phylum Chloroflexota; class Anaerolineae; order Anaerolineales; family Anaerolineaceae; genus Mesolinea. The sequence goes on from JAAYCN010000030.1 coordinate 20,904, forward strand.
CTCCTCCATTCACGCTCTTGAAGACACCACCCTCCATAGTACCCGCGTAAAGCGTCAAAGGCGTCTCTGGGTCGATCGCCAGCGAAAGGATTTTGGTCGCTGGCAAACCGTTGTTAACCGCGCTCCAGGTTCCTCCTCCATTCACGCTCTTGAAGACACCACCCGCATCAGTTCCCACGTAAAGCGTCGAAGGCGTCTGCGGGTCAATCGCCAAAGCCCAGACTCTGCCTCCCTCAATCCCGGCATCTGACCGTTGCCAGATTATTCCTTCTGCCGCCCGCGCCTCAGAACATGGCAAACTTATCGTCAGAATGACAACCGACAACAATACAACAGTAAGTTTCTTTTTCATTTCTACTCCAATCAGATTATCCTTCCGAGAGCTGATAAAAATTATACACTACCCCATCCATTCTAAAGCCGGCCGCGCGCGGATCTATACGCGGAGGCTGACCCAAAAGCCTGGAATTAGAAAAAATTCGCTAAAAGTGGGAGCAATATTTTGTTTTACCCTATAAAAAGTAGTGCATTCCCAAAATAATGGCAAAAAAGACCTGAAAGTGGGGATGCAAAATCCTGACTTTGACTTTTGAGTCAGCCTCTGGCGAGTGTAACGAGACTGAAGAGGGTGTTTGGGCGCGTTTGCTGAATTCGCGTTGCCCAGGACGTGTTGGGTTGCACTCCAGAAGACAGAGGTCAGATAATATATGCGGTCGCTCCACCCAACCTGCATAAACCAACCACAGAACCTCGCCTTGGTTATACTGACCCTCTCCCCGTTGCACCACCCTGCGCTGTTCTGCTTGACGAAACAAGACAAGTTAGTATAATTTTCTTAGTGCTTTTTGAACAACTGAATAGGTTGAGGTGACCCGTTGCCCGGACGCCAGGGCGTAAAGGTGGAAGCTGGTTAGAGTCCAGCGCTGTACCGCAACTGTAAGTCAGGTCATCTGACAAGCCAGGATACCTACCTCAACGTTAGTCAATGAAACCTTCTCGGATTAAGGAGGTAATTTATGGTACGCATATAATTACTGAATTCTTAACCCGACCAGCATGGCCGGGTTTTTCTTATTGTTTTGAATAATTTCTTCAACCTATTTACTAAGGAGATAAGTCTATGTGGCGTAAAAGAATTTTTCCAATTTTGATTGTCATTTTGCTGGTGTTAACAACATACTTACTTGTCGCCAAAAAGCAAACCCCCGTCCCGACAGCGACACCAGTCCCAACGGTGGTCTCTGCTCCAACCGAGCCGCTGGCCGCAATCGCAGAACCCACAGCGGTGCCAGAGTTCCCGCTCACCGTCACGGATGGCACTGGCCGCGATGTCGAGATCAAAGCCGCGGCTCAAAGAGTCATCTCGTTATCGCCTTCAAACACAGAAATCCTCTTCGCTGTTGGGGCCGGCGATGCGACGGTAGCCAATACAGACTATTGTGATTATCCCGAAAAAGCCGCAACTCTGCCTAAAGTCGGCGGCTTTTCTGCTGATTCGATCAGTATCGAAACAATTGTGTCATTGAAACCGGATCTGGTTTTAGCGGACGCTGGCGGGCAGACAAGCTTAATCGAGGTGTTAGAGAAGGCAAACATCCCTGTGATCGCCTTAAAGGCAGGTTCTTTTGATGATGTTTATGCAAACATCGAAATGGTCGGGAAAGTTACCGGCCACAAAGAAGAGGCGACCAAGCTCGTCGAATCGATGAAGGCGCGTGTGGCAGCGGTTCAGGAAAAAATCAAAGATGTTGCCGAATCCGATCGACCCACTGTTTTCTGGGAAGTTTGGGACGAACCCTTGATGACCGCCGGTCCAAACACTTTCATCAGCCAGATGATCACCCAGGGGGGAGGAGTCAATCTTTTCGCGGACGCGGCCGAAGATTATCCTTCAGTGAGCTCTGAAGAAGTCATTAAGAGGAACCCCGATTTCATCATGGGCCCAGACTCGATGGGCGAAAAACTAACTACCGACCAGCTGGCATCCCAACCCGGTTGGGACAAGGTGAACGCGGTAGTAAATAATCATATCGTATTGCTGGACGGGAATATGTCTTCACGGCCTGGTCCGCGGATCGTTGATATGGTTGAAACAATTGCGAAAGCTCTTTATCCAGAGTTTTTTGCCAAGTGATTTCGTCTGAGATAGTCACCCTGCAGGGCATGAATACTTGTCATGCTCTGCAGGACACTTCTTTGAGAAGATAAAAAACAATGAACTCTCGCAAGTTTCTTTTGTGGCTTCTGATATTATCCATCGCTTTGATTATCACGCTGATTATTAGCTTGGGGGTGGGAGCCGTTTTTATTCCTCCCGACCGTGTATTCGCTGTGCTCGTCAATCCAAACCAGTCTGGTTTAGATTCATCAGACATTGCGATTGTTCGTGATCTGCGCCTGGCGAGGGTGTTATTAGTGACGCTGGTCGGTGCAGGTCTCGCCGCGGCCGGCGCGGCTTTTCAGGCTTTGTTTCGCAATCCTTTGGCAGACCCCTACATCATTGGCGCCTCGAGCGGCGCTTCCCTGGGAGCAACTTTGGCAATTGCCTTTGGTCTGACGTGGAAATTCGCCGGTTTTCGCCCGATTCCCCTGGCGGCATTTTTAGGCGCGCTGTCGGCTGTTTTTCTGGTTTACATCATCGCAGGTGGAAACAGCAAAGCGACTGTAATCAGCCTGCTTTTGGCAGGGGCTGCGGTGAGCACGGTGTTGTCATCGATGGTTTCTTTATTGATGCTGACGAAAAGCGAAAGCACCCATGAAATATTTGCCTGGTTGATGGGTAGTTTCAGCGGCAGAAGCTGGCCGCAATTATGGAGCAGTGGCCCATATCTTGTGTTGGGTATTTTAATGCTGTGGCTTGTTTCTCGTCCTTTGGATGCTTTATCCTGCGGTGAGGATACCGCTCGGACGATTGGCCTGTCTATTTCTAAAGCACGGGGAGTTATCATTGCTGCCGCCAGCCTGGTTACAGCGGCGGCAGTGGCTTCTTCGGGTGTGATTGGCTTCGTTGGGCTGGTGGCGCCACATATTGCCCGCCTCCTGTTCGGCGCTTCCCACCATCGTCTTATTCCCGCCAGCGCCATCATCGGCGGCCTTTTGACCCTATTAGCGGATGACCTGGCGCGCACATTGATGGCTCCCTATGAGTTGCCTGTTGGTTTAATCACCTCCCTCGTTGGCGGATCATTTTTCCTTTATTTAATCCGCGCACGCCAGCGCAGCCTTCGAGGCAAGTCATGACCACGTTCGCGATAGACCAAATATCCTGTGCCTATTATCAATTGCCTGTGCTCAGCCATATTTCTTTTGAAGTCCATGCTGGGGAAATATTGGCATTAATCGGCCCGAACGGGGTCGGGAAAACCACCTTATTGCGTACCATGGCGCGTCTGATGCGCCCTGTTGAGGGGAAAGTTATTCTCATGGATCGGGACCTGTGGGAAACTTCGCTGCGTGACACCGCCAAGAGCCTGGCGTTCGCCACCCAGGCGGGGAGTGACACCTGGGATGCCACCGTGGAAAAAATTGTCGCCTTAGGGCGCGCCCCGCATCGGGGATGGTTTATGCCTCTGACTGAACGCGACCGTCACATAGTAAAAAAGGCCGTCGAACAGGTGGGGTTGAAAGATCTCCATGAACGGATTTCGTCAGAACTCTCAGGCGGTGAACAACAGCGCATGAACCTGGCGCGCGTGCTCGCTCAGGAACCATCGGTGTTGTTGTTGGATGAACCAACCGCTCATCTCGACATGAAATACCAGACAGAAATATTGCATCTCATCCATAAGCTTGCCCATCGCGATGGCTTGACGGTTGTTATCAGTTTGCATGATTTAAACCTGGCAGCCATTTACGCTGACCGGGTTGTATTGTTGAATGATGGCGGTATCGATGCGATTGGCACGCCGGTTGAGGTGATGACCTCGCAGCGGCTGACGTCAGTTTATGGGGTGCCAATCTTAGTGACCAGGCATCCCTCGAGAGATATTCCCTTTATCCTGCCCGACATCCAATTAATGGAGGAGGCTGACAATGAATAATAAAAAAGAACGTAAAGGTTTGGTAATTGTAAATACGGGCAACGGAAAGGGAAAAACCACCGCGGCTGTCGGCACGTTATTCCGTTCTTATGGGCATGGCTTTCGAATCTGCGTTATTCAGTTCATCAAAGCTGAAGAAGTTAAAACGGGTGAGTTTTTGGCTGCTCAGTCCTTAGGAATTGAATGGCATTATTGTGGAGATGGTTTTGTCTTTGAGTCCGAAACAGCACAAAATTCAGCTGAAATAGCTCGAGAAGGCTGGCGGCTGGCGAAAGAAAAAATATCCGACCAAAAGTATGATCTGGTTATTTTGGATGAATTTACTTATCCGCTCAAATTCGGCTGGCTGGATATCAGCGAAGTAATTGATTGGCTGAAGGATAATAAGCCTTCAACCATGCACCTCGTCATCACAGGCAGGAACGCTTTGCCCGAACTCATAGATTACGCAGATCTGGTAACTGAGATGAAAGAAATCAAACATCCATATCGAGAACAGAAAATTCCAGCCCAAATCGGTACTGATTTTTAATAATTTGTAGAAGAGGTCAAAATGGCTGCAAAAACACAAAGAATTCCAGCCTCATTGTTAAATCAGCCTGCACTTTCTTTAAGTGAATACTCAGATCAGGAGTTTGCCTGGATCCGCAAGCGGGATGGAAGGATCGTCGAATTCGATAAGTCGAAAATATCTGAAGCGATCTTCAAGGCAGCCCAGGCAGTTGGTGGAGATGATCATGATCTGGCGGAGGACCTGGCAGACGCCGTTGTCCGCCACCTTGCGCAGTGCCAGCCTGCAGAAATACCCTCTGTCGAGGAAGTGCAGGATGCTGTAGAGAAAGTTTTAATCGAAATGGGACATGCGAAAACAGCCAAAGCCTATATTCTCTACCGCGATCGACGCACCCGCATGCGCGAAGCGCGTTCTGAATTAATGGATATCGTTGAAGATATTTTGGTCGAAACCAACCGTGAGAACGCCAATGTCGGCAACTCACCTTCAGCGAAGATGCTGCAGATTGCTTCAGCCGCCAGCCGTCAATATTATCTGTCGCGTCTAATCCCGGAAGACATCGCGCAGGCGCATCAGAGCGGGGATATTCATATCCACGACCTTGATTTCTACGGAAAGACTTTAACCTGCGTCCAGATTCCATTAGAAAAATTACTGGCAAACGGTTTCAATACTGGCCATGGATATATTCGTTCGCCTAAACGGGCAGCTTCTGCGACCGCTTTGGCAGCCATTATTTTACAGAGCTCTCAAAATGACATGCACGGCGGCCAATCTTTTGCTACCTTTGACCATGATCTTGCCCCATTTATCGTAGGCGCTTCGGAATTTGACGTGTTTCAATCCATGGAAGCGTTAATCTATAACCTCAACTCCATGCACAGCCGCGCTGGCGCCCAAGTCCCTTTCAGCTCGATAAACCTGGGCTGCGACCTTTCTCAGGAAGGGCGTTTGATAACCAAGGCGCTTCTGGAAGCATATGAAAAGGGGTTGGGCAGAGGAGAAACGCCAATCTTTCCGAACATTATTTTCCGTTTACGGAAAGGGATTAATTTCGAGCCCAAAGATCCCAATTACGATCTCTTTCAACTGGCAATGCGGGTTTCTTCCCAGCGGATGAACCCTACGTTTTCATTTATGAATTCAACTTTCAATAACCCTTACGACGCAGATGTTGCCTATATGGGCTGCCGCACGCGGGTAATCGCCAATCGACATGGCCCATCCATAAGCACCGGACGTGGAAATCTGTCCTTCACAACGATTAACTTGCCGCGTCTGGCGATAAAAGCCAATGGCCACATTGAGGTCTTTTTTCAGGAATTAGAAAAGAAACTGATTCTTGCCTCCCGCCAGCTGCACCACCGCTATACCGTGCAGTCTCACCTGAAAGTGCGTGACATGCCCTTCCTGATGGGCCAGGGACTCTACTTGGATTCAGAACAGCTCAAGCCCGATGATGAGATTGCCCCGGCGATCAAGCATGGAACACTATCCATCGGTTTTATTGGCCTGGCAGAAACATTGGCGAGCTTAATTGGCTCTCACCACGGCCAGACATTACAGGCCAGACAGTTAGGGCTGGAAATCATTCGTTTTATGCGTCGTGCCGTAAACCGGTTTTCAGAGGAATATGATTTGAATTACACTCTGTTAGCGACGCCAGCTGAAGGCTTATCCGGGCGTTTCGTTTCCATGGACCGCCGCGTTTTTGGAACAATTCCCGGGGTGACGGATAAAGACTATTACACAAACAGTTTTCATGTTCCTGTTGAGTTCCCGATTTCATCCTTCGAGAAATGTCAGTTTGAGGGGCCGTTTCATGAGCTGACCAATGCCGGGCACATCAGCTATATCGAATTGGATGCTCCCCCCGTCCACAACCTCGAAGCTTACGAGCGCTTGCTTCGCCACATGGCAGCCTGCAATATGGGATATGCAGGCATCAATTTTCCCATTGATGAATGTCTGGGCTGTGCTTATCGAGGTGTGATTGCCAATCAATGCCCGTCCTGCGGCTCCACCCACATTCGGCATATTCGCCGCGTTACTGGCTACCTCTCTACTGTAAATCGGTTCAATGACGCAAAAAAAGCTGAGCTGAGAAATCGAACACCTAACTTTCATACAACAGAAGGTTCTCAGTGATTGTTCGAATCGCAGGGATCAATCACGAAAGCGTCACCGATGGGCCCGGATTGCGCACGGTTATTTTCTTCCAGGGGTGTCACCACGCCTGTCCGGGGTGTCACAACCCTCAAACCTGGGATGCAGCCGGAGGGGAAGAAGTTGCGCTCAACGATCTGATTCGGTGTTTTCGAATCACTCCCCTTCTGTCCGGCTTCACATTCAGCGGAGGAGAACCCTTTCTCCAGGCCGAGACAGCCGCGTATATCGCTGAATATGTAAAATCAAAGGGGCTCAATCTGTGGGTCTATACGGGACATACGTGGGAACAGTTAATGACGCGCCTTATCGAACCTGGCTTTCAGGACCTGATCCACTTAGCGGATGTAATTGTTGAAGGCCCCTATCAGCAAGAGCTTCGCGATCTCTCTCTACCTTACCGCGGTTCATCCAATCAACGCATCTTATTGGCGAAAGCCAGCCTGAGGCAAAAGCGAGTTGTCTTATGGGGTAAATCGTAACAATGAGATGCCCGGGTACCGCCACCTCATTCCCCATGATCAGAGAGGGTCATCAGTGACAGCCAAAACACTAATGGTTGTAGGGAGTACGTCTTCAGCCGGAAAAAGCCTGCTCGTTACAGCTCTTTGCCGTATTTTTGCCCGTCGCGGCGTTCGCGTAACGCCATTTAAGGCGCAGAACATGTCGAATAACGCGGCTGTTTGCCCGGATGGCGGCGAAATTGGCCGCGCCCAGGCCCTTCAGGCCGCGGCGGCTGGCTTAACTCCAACTGTGGACATGAATCCGATACTGATTAAACCCGAAGCTGATTCGCGTTCTCAGGTGATTTTAATGGGACGACCTTGGGCGACACTGCAAGCTAAAACCTATTACACAAAAAAAGCCCTCCTTTGGGAACACGTCACTGCCTCACTTGATCGGCTGCGCGCATCTTCTGAATTGGTGATTATTGAAGGCGCGGGCAGCCCGACTGAATTGAATCTGAAGCAGGGCGATATTGTCAATATGGCGGTAGCGCGTTACGCCCAATCACCCACACTGTTGGTCGGCGATATCGACCGCGGCGGAATTTTCGCGCAACTGCTCGGAACTTTGTGGCTGCTCGAGCCGCAAGAACGGGCTTTAATCCGCGGTTTGGTGGTTAATAAATTCCGCGGCGACGCCTCTCTCTTTGAGGATGGCATTCGCATCTTGGAACAGAAAGGAAATGTTCCGGTAATCGGTGTCATCCCACATCTGAAGAAGCTGAACTTGCCGGACGAAGATGCTGTAATTATCGAACAAGCGGCGTCGATTGGACGAACAACGGCGGGCGTAACAGCCGGGTCAGGCGCCCAAATAGACATTGCTGTATTGGCTTTTCCTCGCCTTGCGAACTTCGACGATTTCGACCCACTCAAGGCCGAAAAGATGATCAATCTTCGTTACGCCTCTTCGCCAGCCGAGCTAAAGACACCCCATGCCATCCTTTTGCCAGGCACCAAAAGCACCTTGGCCGATCTGGAATGGATGCGTCAGACTGGATTAGCGGAAGCTGTAAATCATTTCGCGCGGTCTGGTGGGGCAGTCGTGGGAATCTGCGGCGGGTATCAGATGCTTGGCAAACGCATTGAAGACCCCCTCCATGTCGAATCAGACTTGGCTGGTCTGGATGGATTAGGCTTGCTGCCCATTTCGACCCGCTTTTCGACAGAAAAAGCCACCTTCCAGGTTCAAGCACACGTTCTGGAATGCTCAGGTTGGCCGAGCGCAGTAAAAAGCATGCCGTTGAGCGGATATGAAATTCATACCGGCGATTCACACGGCGGAACGCCCTGGGTTGTGATTGATCGCCGGAATGCTAACCCGGTTCACGTGCCCGATGGCTGCATTTCAGCAGATGGCAAAGTCTGGGGGTGTTATCTGCATGGTCTGTTCGCTAACGACAATTTCCGCCACGCGTGGCTGAGGAGTCTTGGCTGGCAATCAGAGGAGGCCATTTCTCAGGCAGATTCTTTCCGGCAATCGTTGGAAACGCTGGTAGACAGTGTTGAATCCGCCATGAATATGGATTTATTGAACCAGATCATATGGAACACCCAACAATGATCTGCGATAACTGCTCTCAGCCCACAGAGATCATTCGTCTTGTTTGGCGTCCTGTTCAGACCTCAAGCCCAGTGGAAGATGTTGCATGATCGCGGGTCTAATTGCGCTCCTCACAGCTTTTGTCATTGACTTTGCGCTGGGCGACCCACCCAATCGCTTCCATCCGGTGGCGGCGATGGGGAGTTTGATCCACACGCTGACTCAGCGCTGGAACCACGGCGGAAACTTCCGACGATTTTTCGCGGGAATCTGCCTCATTCTGATTGGCGGGGCGCTTTTTAGCGCGCCGTGGGGTTTGTTAGCTGGCATTATTAAAGCCCGGCTGCCCGAGTGGGCAATCGGGTTGCTGCTCGGCCTGTGCCTGAAACCAGTATTTGCGTTTCGCGGGCTGCTGAGAGCGGGGGGTGAAGTGCAGCAGGCCTTGTTGAGCGATGATTTGCCGGCTGCGCGCCACTTTGTATCCTGGCATCTTGTCAGTCGCGACACAAGTCAGCTGTCGAAAGCGTTGGTAGCCTCCGCAACGATTGAATCCCTGTCTGAAAATCTGACCGATAGTTTCTTCGCTCCTTTGTTTTACTTTGCGCTGGGTGGGTTGCCCTTTGCCTGGTTTTACCGGTTCATAAACACCGCAGATGCGATGATTGGCTATCATTCCGCCGACTATGAGCATTTTGGAAAATTCGCCGCCAGATCGGATGACCTTCTAAACTGGCTGCCCGCTCGCATGACTGCCCTGCTGATCATTCTCTCAGCAGCTCTGTACAGACTTAACCTCAAGAACGCATTTCTCGTCATGAAGAATCAACACAAGCGGACCAGCAGCCCCAACGCCGGTTGGACGATGTCAGCCGCCGCTGGCGCGTTAGCGATTGTTCTCGAAAAACCCGGAAGCTATCGTCTGGAAGGTGGTCCGGAACTTCCAGATGCCAATATAATATCTCAGGCGTTGCAGTTGATTACCGTTTCGTTGGTTCTCAGCCTGTTTTTTTGTGGAGGGCTCATTATTGGACACGCTTTTTTCTTCTGAGGAACACGGAGGGTTGGACCTCGCTGAATTGGAAAAATCTGGGGTCTCGCCGCGCCAGTTAACTGATTTTTCCGTCAATAGCAACCCTTTTGGGCCAGCGCCAACCGTCAAAAAAGCGATTCAGGCTGTCAATCTATCCATTTACCCGGATCGAAAGAGTCACCTGTTAAGAAAAGCGCTATCCGCGAAAATTGGTGTTGTCCCAGAACATATCTTGATCGGAAACGGGACGACCGAACTCATCTGGCTGACAGTCCAGGCCTTCCTGAAACCGGATGATCAGGTGGTGATTCTTGGGCCGACATTCAGCGAATATCGGCGGGCAGCCAATCTTTTGGGGGCGCGAGTGGAAGAAGCCCGTGCGGCGCCGCCTTTCTTCGAACCTCCCCTTGACCGCCTGCTTGAGTTGATCCGCCGAGTCAAGCCTCGGTTGGTTTTCGTTTGTAACCCAAATAACCCCACTGGCAAATATCTGACTGAGAATGGCATTAGTGCGCTCTTGACCGCTTGCAAAGACAGGTCAATCCTTGTTCTCGATCAGGCATATGAGTCCTTTGTCAACGCACAGTTTTTTTCAAAATTACCTGCGGATAACTGCCTCATTCTTCGCTCAATGACCAAGGATTTCGCCCTTGCCGGTTTGAGGTTGGGATATGCGCTGGGCAGCCAAACCAACATTAAAAAACTCGAACGCTTTCAGCCGACATGGAGCGTCAATGCGATTGCTCAGGCAGCCGGTTTGGCGGCTCTGGATGAGATCGCTTTTTACCAACAAACCATTCAGAAACTTATTTTAGAAAAAAGTCGATTCTTCAGGCAGTTAGAAGAATCTGGGGCGCAATTGGTTGACTCAGAGGTCCATTTTGGAATCATGAAAGTAAACCAGCCGGCCAGACTCGTCCGCCAATCCTTTTTACAGCGTTTCATCCTGGTTCGTGATTGCACGTCGTTTCAACTCCCTCAATATATCCGCGTCAGTACTCAGCAAGAATCGGATAATCTTAAACTGATCGATGCCTTTGCCAAAATCAAAAAGGAATGAAATAATGATTTATCGATTTGATGATTCTGCTCTTCATTTGGATGAAATGGTAAGATTCTCAGAAATCGGAGCAACCGCAAAGTGATGAAAAAGATAAAGTTGGCGCTTGGCTTTTTGACAATTATTCCCATTCACGGGACAGACCCCTATCTTCCTGGCGATATCGGGAGGGCCGCGGGATGGTTCCCATGGATCGGTGCCCTGTTAGGTCTCATTGTCGCCGGAGTATATTACGGCCTGTCACAGATCTTCGCGCCCCTGCTGACCGCGGTGCTGTCATTAGCGACCTGGATCACGCTCACTGGCGGGCTTCATTTGGACGGCTTGGCGGATAGCTGTGACGGGTTATTAAACACCTCAAACAAAGAACGTCGGCTGGAAATCATGAAAGACCCCCGGCTGGGTCCATTTGGCGGGATAGGATTGATTCTGATTATCCTGCTTAAATTCGCCTGTCTCTACAGCCTTCCCACACATTCACTTTGGTTCGCGCTGCCGCTGGCAGCGGGCTTGGGCCGTTGGCTGCTGCTGTGGGCCGGCAAACAACCCCTAGCGCGCCCGAGCGGGTTGGCAGTCGATTTCGCGTCTGGTTTAAACAAAAACTCCTTCATCTTGGGGGCAATGGCGGTATTCTTTCTGGCTGTTTTGGCGGGATATGCGGCGGGTTGGCACAGTCTTGCCGCGGTAGCTTTCGTTCATCTTCTGGCATGGCTGATCTTCAAAATCGCCAATTCACGGTTAGGCGGAATGACCGGAGATATCTTTGGCTTCATCGTTGAACTGAGCGAAGCGGCCGCCATGCTGATTTTTTGTTTCAAACTATGAGGCGCGGGTGAAACACCCATTTCCATTCCGAATTGGAACAACCTCATACATCATCCCCGATGAAATCATTCCGAACGTGCGGTTTCTGGCTCAGCAGGTGGACGATATTGAGTTAGTGCTTTTTGAAGTTGATGATGGCCCAAACAACTTGCCGGATCCGTCCGCGATCCATGAACTGCGCCGGTTAGCTGAAGAAAACGACCTAACCTATACCGTACATTTGCCCTTAGATCTGCGATTGGCGGACAAAGAGGGAAAGCAACACCAATCGTTAACCAAAGCGCGTAAAGTCATTGAATGCACATTGGGTTTAAACCCCTGGGCATACGTCCTTCATCTTGACGGCCAGGAAGAATTAGAGAACAGTGACGCGCACAAGAAAGAACTCTGGAATGACCAGGCGGTAAAAGCGTTGGACATCGTGTCAAAATGGGCCGGGGATGAAGCCCTTCTGTCAGTTGAAAACCTCGAACATTATCCCACTCATTTTTGGGACGCGGTTCTTGACCGTTCAAAAGCCAGCCGTTGCATTGACATCGGCCATCTGTGGTTGGGTCACCAGGATCCGGTCGCGTATCTTGAGAAACATATTCAGCGCGCCCGCGTCCTCCACATACATGGAATCAAAGATCGGGATCACAAGTCACTTGCCAACGTACCCAGAGATGAGTTAAAAAGGGTGTTCGATTGCATCATCGCAGAGAAATACAGCGGTGTGATTACAATTGAAGTATTTGAAAAAGATGAGTTTTTAACGTCCATGCGAACGATAAACGAAATTCTAAATCATGGCGCGAAAGAGGCATCATGGGAACAAAATTAACCCTTGTTTTGGGAGGAGCGCGCAGCGGGAAGTCTGCTTACGCCCAGTCTGTAATCGAAAACAGCCATCAGCCGGCTCTGTTTGTCGCCACCGCAACCGCGGGAGACAAAGAAATGGCCGACCGAATCGCGACCCACCGCGCCAACCGGCCGCCCTCATGGATAACTTTAGAAGCGCCTTTGCACGTGGGAGAAGCCATCCAAACCGCTGAGCTTACCCCCTGGGTATTAATCGACTGCATGACCCTCCTCGCCAGCAATGTATTGCTTTCTTGTCCGGAACCGATCGGTGAAGCTGTATATAAGAAAAAAATGAAGCAGGAAGTTGACGCTATTCTTACCGCTTATCGTCTTCATCCTGGTCAGTGGTATATCGTTAGCAATGAGGTTGGTCTTGGTTTAGTCCCCTCATACACCTTAGGTCGATATTACCGTGACGGATTGGGTTGGGCGAATCAAACGCTCGCCAGGGCAGCAGATCAGGTCGTGTTCATGGTAGCTGGCCTCCCGACCATCATCAAATAACTAGTTCAGTTTTAAATCATTTGTTGCCAAAATAAAGCTATAATTCATCTATCAGCCTACTAACCCGAAGGAGCAGCAATGCCAAACAAAACTGAAATTGAAGTCGCCCACAACGAAGAAGAAAACCGTCAGATCGCCCTTCAGTCCCTCTATGAACAAGTGGTTATGGATACCAAAGACATCAAACGCTTTCTAACCTTCTTCAGGCAAGCTACAAAGCGTGTTGAACAGCTTCAGGATGCTTATTATGAAGATTTCGATGATGAGATTGATGCCGAGAGCGACCCTGAAGAGGTCATCAACGATCTCCTTGAGGAAGATCCGGTATTCGACATCACCACTGAACAACAGCTGCTGGTTCAGAAACTGCTCCTCGCGGTCGCGAAATACTTGAATTAGCTCCGATAAAAAATGCCCTCTTTGAGGGCATTTTCACAAAGATCATAATCTAAAACAGGGCGTTTGTCAGGTCTGTTCGATATTGCCGCACCTCAGGGTTTTCTTCGCCCAACACTAACAGGATGGCCAGGTAGATTTCGTGCGCCCATCCATTCCGATAATGCTTATTGAACTTAATAATGTCTAATAACCCATCCAGGGTGGCATACAAATTGCCGAACTGTGCCAGCCGCAAGGCGTTTTTAAATGAGGCGTCAACAGGGCTTGCCGCGTCATCTGCGCCTTCTTCATACCATACCAGCGCTTTGGCAAAAGGCTTCAGCGTTTGCGCCAGGTTAAACTCCTTGCTCGCGGGGAACCCTGTCAACACATACTGCGCGTCTCGGCCTTTGCCCTGAATGAGCAAAACCCGCGCCAATGCCAATAAACCAGCCGGCTCACGCCGATTGATCGCCAGATATTCTTTTAGCGCTTTTTCCGAGCCGGCGTAATCGCCGAGCAACAAGAGGCTGCGTCCCTTTTCGAGCAGCAGGTCTCCCTGCCGCGGCAGCAATCGATCGATAAAACCCTTCAACTGAGCTTCATTCAGCACGCCCGTATATTCCGCCACGACCCTGCCCCCCATAAAAGCTTTGATCGACGGCAGGCTGCGCACATTTAATTTCTCAGCCAAACGCGGCTGCTCATCCACGTTGACCCGTGCCAGCCTGAACTGGCCCTGTGCTTCGTGCGCGAAGCGCGCTAATAAAGGTGACTGCACCCGGCTGGGAATAGACCACGAAGCCCAAAAGTCCATAATGACTAATAGATGCGTCGAATAATTGACCACTTCAAACTCAAAGGTCTCCTCGCTCACATCTATAATGAAATCGCTCGTCATCATCGCTCACTTTATTTCATTCTAACCGAAGCGATTACTCCTCGCCATCTTCGCTGACAATTCCTGGCTGCACCACATTGAGCACCTCGCCATGATGATCAACAATCGCCTTAAAACCCATCATACCTAAATAAGAACGCGCGTCTTCAGGGATGCCGGACTTGCTCAGATCCTGAAATTGCTTCTCCTTGTTCTCTAGCTGATTACGGATCACCGCAACCGTGAAAATATCTTCCTGCCCCATCATTTTGGCGGCCTGTTGGCTGAGTATTTCCTCATTGCCATCGATATGCGCGGTAATTACGTCCCACACCTGCCGATCCACATGCATGGCAGGAATATGGCGCAGGAAACCATCATCATCCAGCACATAAAAGGCCTCATCACCAACAACTACCGTTTCAAGCGGTTGGTCATCCGTGTCAAAAATCAGTCCTTGAAAAAGAGCTTTATTCACGAAACAATACTCCAATCTGTAGGAGAGTATAGCAAAACTATATAAAAATAGGGTTAATATTGCCTGACTTAATTCCTGATTTTTACCAAAGTGCCTTCTTCGGACTTTAAATCGTTTAATTCAAAGGGCACTTTCGGTAAACACCAGCGATAGAGCCATTTAGCTTCTTCGCTTCTCATATTGACACAACCGCTGCTCATGCGGTTGCCCCAGTTCCCATGCCAATAGGCGCCGTGAAACGCCACCCCTTGCGGAGTGATATAGCTCACCCACGGCACTCCCGGCAGGTCATAGTGATTGTCAAGCCCAGCCTCATTGACCATCCGTTGACAAGGGCGCTTGCGCCAGATTTTAAAAGTTCCGAGCGGCGTTGAACCAGCATGAATCCCCGTCGAAACATAAGTCTCAAAAACCTGTTTATCGTTCTCGAAAGCCAACACTTTTTGATCCTGCAGACGCACCTCAAGCCGTTTAGCCTCCACTGGCAGGTCGGGTGAGATCGGCTCAAGTTCCTTTTTGGTAACAATGCGCATCGCATAAGCCCTGATATAAAAGACGATTTTATTGAAATCATCAATCAGCTCATACCAGGCAATGCCCCGCTCGTCAAAGACCCGTTTTGAAATCCAAAAGGCGCTGGAATAATAATATCTGCGGACTGGCTTGTCACCATACGGTTTCAAATAGGCATCAATATAAGGAACCGTGACTTCACCGAGACAGCCTTCTTCAGGGATAGGCTGATCGCTGACATTTGGATGATACTCAACCGGTTGAATCAACCCCGCGTTCACGAAACGCTTGCTGCCGAGTTGATACCATCTTTGGGGTTTTCCGTTCGCTTCTCTGCGGATGACCGTTTTCTCCATCGGCACAAGCATGTCATATTTCAAAAAATCCGCAACCTTCGAGCGCTCATTGGGCTCTTCATAGACGATGGTCTGATAATAACAAACCCTGCCCACCAGCTTTTTTGAATCCGCCATCGCCTTCTCGAGATCAAACTGTGCCGAAACTTCACTCGGCAGCGCTAGTGCAGCGGCACCCAACCCCAAATATTGCAGAAAACGTCTGCGTGAAATAGTGTTTTTATTATCCATCAATAGTGTACGTTGACCAGGATCCCGACATACGCCCAGTCATAAAGCCAGCCAGCTTCTCCAGTTTCCATATTAACACATCCATGACTCATTGGCGAACCAAAATTACTGTGCCAATAAGTACCATGAATGCCGTAGCCTTTATAGAAATACATCGTATAAGGCACATTAGGCAGATCATACCCCGGGCCGGTCATGCGTGTCGAGGGCAGCTTGACATAAACGTTATACTGACCGGTAACAGTCGGGGTGTCAGGCAAACCGGTAGAAACCAGAAAGGCGCCGACAATCGTATCGCCCTCATAAGCGTATAACATCTGTTCGCTGAGGTTTACATCGATCCATTTCTCGCCCAAAGGCTCACGGTACACCGGTTCCATCACATATCCAGTCGAGTCGTCGGTATACGCCGGTTCAGCATATTCAGCCGGCCCCGGTTCTTCGGTCAGGTAGACCAGGGGGGTGATTTGAATGATCGGCAGTCCGCTGGTAGGATCATAGGCCTGGGTCGGCGTGCCCATCGTGGCTGTCGGCAGAACCGGCGTTTTTGTCGTCGCTGAGGTGGCTGTCGTGGTGGGCGTAGCCGTATCGGTCGGTGTCAGGGTCGCAGTGTTGGCAGGGCTTGAGGCTTTTATCGCAGTGAATGTCGCGGACGCGTCCGGCATAACTGCCACTGCTTGCGAGGGTGTTGTGTCTGGCGCCGCGATTTGGGTTGCGTCAGGCATTGGCGCGGTTTTACCTTTCAGGAGGTGGCTGATGAAAGTCATCACATTTTTCTGCCCGGGCGCGAAACTGTCAGCGTTCAGCAGGCCAGTCGACCACAGGCCATAACCCATGATCGCCGCTGTCGCCAAAAGCCAGGGGAGTACCGTCGCAAAGGCAGATCTGCGTTTCAGACTGCTTGCCTCGGCGCGAATTGGCGCGACAGCTCCGGGTCTCACACTGACAGCAGTTTCCGGCGTCCAGGCGGCGCTGCTCATCTTTCGCAGTCGTTGCCTGGCCCAGTGCATGCCTTCTCGGGCCACCCTGTTATTAGGGTCAATGGACAAAACGCGGTTAAGGTAGTTCAGGCTGGCTTCAGGTTCAGACACGCCGGCCATTATCAACATAGCATTCAGATTATCGGGGTCGCTTGCCAGAGCCTGAGAAGCAAGCTCACGCGCATGTCCGCGATCGCCATTCAAAACAGCCTGTTTGGCGAGGGCTATCAATTCTTTAGGAGTCTGTATGCTCGCTTCCATCAACCCTTCAACAACTTTCAATTTGCCGGCTTTGTTTCGACCGTTTCATTTTTCATATAACAATTTATACCAGAGACGATCCCATCAGCTAAAAGTTCTGGTTTGGTTGTTAATATTTCCTTATCAAGGTTCAGGAAGCCGACCTCAATAATGCCTGCCATTGTGAAAGGGTTAATCTCAGAATAGGCATGATAGTGGGTCATATCCTGTGTAATAGATTGGTAATGATACTTCAAGCCGGTCTTTTTCGCATACCGATCCGCTATACACTCCACCAGCCGCGAGGAGTTGTCTGACTGCTGTGTAGCCAACGCAGACGCGACCTTAAAACCAGAAGCCGACTCGTTGATATAGTCGCATGAATCGGTATGAATTGAGAGCAACAGACCTGCCTGATAATTGTTCAGACGCGGGTCGAACTCATCCAGTAAGTCAACCGTCCAACCCGCCTTAATTAATTTTTGCTGGACATACGTAGCGACATTGGTGTTCACTTCCAGTTCCGTCAGCCCATCGCTGCAAACCGCCCCCTTATCACCTTCATTTCCGCGATGACCAACCACGATTCCGATGCGATCCAAAGGAAAGTCCATCGGCATGGACATTGCCGACGTGGACTGGTTGGCGGTTAGAGGTTCAACCGAAAGCGCGTCCACCATCTGCTCAGGCAAGCTCTTCACGACCAAGCTCCCGGGCGACCAGACGCTGAAAAGCGTGGCGATAATGAATGCCGCGCTGATTACCGTGGTGAATACGTGCCAGGTCGGTCCGGTTGGCCGTGATTGACGTCGATCCGCTCGTTTTACCTGCCTGGCTTGAAGGTCAGGCTGGCTGGCTTCAGGCCGCAGGCTTGACAGGTTATTTATCGTTGGGTCAGGCAATGCCTCTGGCCGGATATCGCGCCCCGGCAGGTGCTCGTCTTCAACTTGGGACATCGATTTGCTCATGTTCGCAATGTTCCTTTTAACTCGCGAACAATTAGCCGTTACAATAATTACGGCTGTTCGCTTTATATCAAATCAAAAGGAGCAACTATTATGCCAATCCAATTGACTGAAGACGAGAAAACTTTCCTGTTGAAACTGGCGCGTGAGGCAATCACCGCGGCAGTAGCTGGTCAGCTTCCGCCGACTGTTGATAGTGCTCAGATAACACCCACCCTGGCCGAAAACGGCGCAAGCTTTGTTACTTTGACTATTGACGGACACCTCAGAGGATGTATTGGCAGCCTCGAAGCTTTTCAACCCTTGGCAAAGGATGTGCAAACGCGCGCCGTACAGGCTGCCCTCGAAGACAATCGCTTTTACCCGCTTACTGAGGCGGAACTATCGACCGTGAAGATTGAGATCTCGCGCCTCACCCCGTCAGTTCCGCTGTCTTATGCCGACCCTCTCGAGCTGCCCCGCCTGATCAGACCAGGCATCGACGGCGTCGTGCTCTCAGACGGCTGGCGCCGTGCCACCTACTTGCCTCAGGTCTGGGAACAGCTCCCCAACCCTGCTGATTTCCTCTCAAGTTTGTGTCAGAAAATGGGCGCGTCAAGATCGCTCTGGCGTGAGCGGCTGCTTGATGTTGAAATTTATCAGGTGGAGGAATTCAGCGAAACAAATTAGTCTGTCGCGTGCTTAAGTTAGCGCGGTAATCATTGGACTCAAAAAAACAAACTGGAGCGTAAAGCTCCAGTTTGTCAACAATTAAGCTTCCTGATTAATAGGGCATTACCCCAGCGCCGCCCTTGGTCTGTGACATGGCATAAGCCTGGCCACTCAAATGGGCAACAATCGTTTGTGCGTAAAAAGCGGTGATGAGCGCTCCGATAACCAGCAAGGCGCTGCCCAGGGGGGCGATAAAACCGGCAAGAATAATGCCGCCAATCACCATCAGCCAGGCAGTTACATTATTTTTGACTAGGCCAATCAGCGTCTTGAAGTCAAAGGCGGATTTAATCGTCTCTTTCATGGCAAAATTGGCCTGCGCCACCGGCATTATTACGCCCAGCGCGATTCCAAACACCAGAATTAAGATGCCGCCCACAATCATGAAGAGAATGCCAATGACAGACATCTCGCCAGATTTGCTTGTGGCGATGGCAGGCGCGAACATCAGCAAATAGAGCAAAATTATTGGCAGGGCGTATATAAAACTGACCACCATCCACTTTAAGCCCTTCATTATTTGACTGCCAAAATCAAATTTGGGCAAGGGTTTCTCTACCCGGTTAGTCACGTTACGGATTAACTCAAGCATCCATCCAGTTACTGCCATCTGACCAACAAGAGGTATCAAACTGACTAATAAAGGAATAAGTATTTTATTAAACCACTCCGGATCATCAAAAATATAGGTTAATGCTTTCTTGAAGTTCATTTTTCCCTTTCATCTACTTGTTAAATTAATCTTAAACAGGTTAAACAACAGCCTGCTCTCATCACTTAAATTTGAACAAAATCCTCCACGTTCAGCACAAAAACCACCGCTTTTTTCTCGTCAGAGCTTTTTCCCGGCGTTGTCTCGGTGCGCAGAATCTCCAGTGCGTCCTCCACCCTGCTTTCATCTACGCCGATCAGCAAAGTACTGCGGCCGCTGCGCAGGAATCCCCCGGTGGAAGCGATGCAGGTCACACGTAAGTCGGCGTCTGTCAGCTTGTTCGAGACCCGATCATTATCCCCGTCACGGATGATGGCAATGATCAATTTCATCTCAAATCTCCTCAAAATGTTCAATGCCAAGAGTCAACATGCTCACACCCCCAACCATGGTCTCGGTCGGAATGGGAATCGGCAATGGGCCGATTTCGCTGGGCGCAGATACAAAGGTGACTCGCTTTTTCGCGGCAGTCATCAAGATTTCTTTCACATTCTCACGCTGTGAATCAGCGCAGCCGATCAAAAAAGTCACACTGCATTCTTTCAGAAATCCACCCACGCTCGGCAAACGTGTGAATTTATATTCTTCCTGGTTCAACACCAATTCTACCAGGTCACTATCCTGCGACTGGACGATTGCAATAATTAATGATTGGGGTATCTTTTTAGGATTTGGCATAGGCAATCCTTTCCTTATCAGTTGGAATTGTCACCTTTATTTTATCGCAATATTTAAAGCTGTTAATCGCAAATCAGCTAAATAAACCAGTCAACGACCATGTCTTCGAGGTCTTCAGAGTCAATGTCGCTTTCGCTCACCACCTTGCCAAAAACTGAAGCGCCAGCCCGCTTGGTGCTCGTCCGGCTGCCAGTTTTCAGCGGATGCCACCACGGCAAATCCTGACCATGAGCTATCAGGTAGTAAGCGCAGGTTTTTGGCAGCCAATTCGCTTCGCGTGCTAACTTCGGGGTCAGGTAAACGCAATCAGGCACGTTCTGATGGCGGTGCACATAATCTGTGCAGACGCAGGTTTCCATATCCATATACCTGCAAACAACATTGGTGAACTTTATCGGTTCATCAGGGCTTTCCTGAAGCTTGAACAGGCAACACTTTGAACACCCGTCGCACAGCGCTTCCCACTCTTCAGGGGTGAACTGTTCGAGAGATTTCTTTTTCCAAAACTCTTTTTCCAGGGTCATTCGTTCTCTTTTATCGGATATAGTCCGGAGTTCCTGAAAGGTACCAGCGC
Organism: Chloroflexota bacterium; assembly: GCA_012729755.1. Taxonomy (GTDB): domain Bacteria; phylum Chloroflexota; class Anaerolineae; order Anaerolineales; family Anaerolineaceae; genus Mesolinea. Next base: position 41,631 of record JAAYCN010000030.1, read on the forward strand.
CAATTCCACGGCCTGAGCCAGGCTTGAAGTGCGAGTAATCACATTGCCGGTGAGAATGCCAACAGCGCCATAATTCTGCTTTGAATTACTTGTGCCAAACACCAGGTCATCCGCGTCGCCCAATTCGTAACCCTGGCTGACTAATTCCACCACTTTGTCAGGCAATGCTAACCCGCTGGTGCGCGCTTTGGTCATGCGGTCGCGCGATAAAATCACAATCCAGGCAAAGGTAACCATTTCTCCGCCAAACGCTGCGGAAGAATCAATGCCTCCTTCAATTCCCACCCAAAAATCTGCGTCTGGCTTTGCCTCCCGCGTATTTTGAGCGCGCCTGATAGCGCCTTGAAGCGTTTCAGCGCAGTCGATTGGCTGGCGGCTTACCCCCGAATCCACGTTCACGCCACTTACTTCGAAGTTCTCGCCGGGGAACATTGCTTCGAAACCGATGCGCGCAGCATCCAGCTTCACAGGGTTAAGCGAACCAACAACGACTTTTGGCATCTTTTGGCTATAGTTTAGGCAGAACGATGGATTGCTGTCCCTGATATTTGCCCTTCTTCATCGCGTACGTCACATCGCAGGGTTCGTCGCCCTCAAAGAACAACACCTGAGCAATCCCTTCATTTGAGTAGATGCGCGCGGGCAAAGGCGTCGTGTTCGAGATTTCCAGTGTCACAAAGCCTTCCCATTCAGGTTCAAACGGTGTGACATTAACGATAATGCCGCACCGTGCGTAGGTCGACTTGCCAAGACAGATAGTCAGCACGTTCGGGGGAATGCGGAAGTATTCAATCGTGCGCGCCAAAGCGAAAGAATTCGGCGGGATCACACAGATATCACCAACATAATCAACCATCGAGTGCGGGTCAAAATTTTTCGGGTCTACGACTGCTGAGAAAACATTGGTAAAGATTTTATATTCGTTCGCCACTCGGATGTCATAACCGTAAGAAGAGGTTCCATACGAAATTACGCCTTTGCGAACCTGAGATTCCTCGAAAGGTTCGATCATTCCGTATTCTTGCGCCATCTTGCGAATCCATCTGTCAGGTTTTAAGCCCATTCCATCTCTCCAAAATCATTAATTTCGAACCGCCACATAGCCTGGTGCGGTCAATTTTATCATTTAGTCAGCGATAATCCGCTCAGACCTTACCTACAAATGGCCGCAGGTTAAAAACCAGCCCTTTCTGCGATCACCCTGGTCACTTCAGCCAGCTTTTGCTCAGCTTCTGCCTGGATCGCTTTGATCTCAGCCAGCATTGCCGCCGGTTCCGACTCATTTTCCAGGCCAAGCAGGTTGATTTTCACGTTCATTCCCGCCGCTCTGACCGCCGCCACCGCCAGATTTACGCCAGCGCCAGCGTCTGATATGGCAGTGAGATTGCCGATCTCAGCCATCCTCAAACAGAGTTTCAGGGCTTCCAGAGACTCACGCGCTGATTCCAGCGGCACTTGCGCCGCCTGCAGCGTCGCGTCGTGAATAGCTGTCAGACGGGCGGCTTGTTCGCTCTCGGTCGCCTTAGACAATTTTCTCGCCGCCATGATTTCATTAAAAGCGTCTGAATCGCGTTTGATTCCATTGGTCAGACTGATTCTCAATGCCTCACCTTTTTCAATCACCTGCCAGGCTTCCGCCTCCGCGGCAGCATATTTGGCTTTGCCGACTGTCAGGCGTGCTACCATCACCGCCAGCGCCGCGGCCAGTGCGCCGGAATACGCTGCGGTGCTGCCACCGCCTGGGGCTGGCGTACCTTCCGCGACCTGCTCGATAAACACCTGCCGGTCATCAGTTGTCGTTGCTTCTTCGGATGCGGCTGAGACAGCAAACACTCTTGAATCAAGCAGTTGATCTGCCTCCAACCCGTCCAGCTGTAAATACCAACGCGCCGCGTTAATCAACGCCTGGTTCGGAATCAGTCCCACAATCTCCGAGTGGTGGATTCCCACCCCATAACGCTGGGCTTCACGTCGGATCATCTCAGTCACCTGCGCCATCGGAGAGCGCTTGTAATTGGTCAGGTTCATCGAAACTTGCGCCATGCCATCCACCAGAACTCCCATGGCCTTCACAAAATGGAAGCCGCCCGTCGAATTGCGCGCTCTGCGTGCGACCTTCTCGGCGATTGTCACATCAGAGGTCGTCAGGAAAATATTATAGGCGATCAATGGCTCCCTCGCCCCAATCACCGTCGCCCCAGCCGGACCAAGTTCTTTTGGCCCATAATCTGGTTCCCGATACGGATCGGTGGCAATTACCTCTCTCAACCCCTCAAACTCACCCTTACGGATGTCCTCAAGATTGCGCCGGTCCTGGCGCAGCGCGGCTTCTTCGTAGAGATAGACAGGTATGTTGAGTTCTTCGCTGACTTTTTTAGCCAGCCGTCGAGCCATTTCAACGCATTCCACCATTGTCACCCCAGCGATCGGCACAAAAGGCACCACGTCAGTTGCGCCGATGCGCGGATGCTCGCCCTGATGCGTGTTGAGGTCAATCACCTCAGCCGCTTTGGCTATCCCCGCGTACGCCCCTGCTTCGACCGCCTGCGGTTCGCCAATAAATGTCAAAACCGTGCGGTTATGGTCAGAATCAGAGTGTCGGTCCAAAACAGTCACACCCGGAACAGCCGCCACCGCGGCGATAACTTCCGCGACCACCTCCGGACGGCGTGCCTCTGAAAAATTTGGAATACATTCAACAATTTTTGCTGTCACGATGGCTCCTTTCTCAACATCTTTCTATTATACCCAACCTGACGGCAATTCTGCCTGTGTTCAACCCAACAATCGAATTTGTCGATCTTGATATTATTCAGATTCATATCAATATTCTTGATTCTTAATTGCATTTTTACTTGACTTAATTGATTTTATGGTTTATTATCTCCAACATGCTTGAGAAAGGAGCCTAAAAATGCCGAAATTCAGTCCGAAGTGTCCAATTTGTGGTGAACAGGTGACCGTTATTCGTTTCTATTGCCCATCCTGCGACACCCGAGTGGACGGCAATTTTGAAATTCAAACCGATCCGTTTTCATCTTTAACTCCAGAGCAAACCAATTTTCTTTTAGCCTTTGTTCGTGCCGAAGGTCGCCTGAACCGCCTCGAGGAAATACTCGGCATCTCCTACCCTACGCTTAAGAATCGGCTTAATGAGGTAATTCGCGCCCTGGGATATGAACCCGATCAGGAAAAACCCAGAGTCGTCTCCCCCTCAGAGCGCATGGCCATCCTCGAAGATCTCGAAAATGGCCGCATCACCCACGACCAGGCCTTGCGGTACCTGCGGGGAGAAGAACCATTTCATACTCAGGAAGGAGCCTAAAATGCCTGTTATTGACGAAAAAATGAGAATTCTTAGAATGCTCGAAGAAAGCAAAATCACTGCCGAACAGGCAAACGAACTGCTTTCTGCCTTAGCCTCCATTGACAACGCTGCCAATGTTTCAGGCGGCGATTTTGGCCAGTCTGCTGACACAAAACAGGCCAAATGGCTGGTGGTCAGGGTGACCGATACGCTCACCGGGAAGAAAAAAACCAACTTGCGCCTGCCTGTGGATGTCATTCGCGCCGCCAAGCGTTTCGGCAGCGCCAAAGGCAAGTTAAACATCGACGGCCTGGAACTTGAAGATATGAGCGAGCTGCTCGACGCAGGCATGACCGGCCTGGTCGTCGACCTAATGGAAGAAAAATCCAACGAACACGTTGAAGTCTTTTTGGAATAAACCGGGGTGGCCTGCTGCATATCAGCGGCTGTCCTATGCGACAGCCGCTGCCATGATAAACTTAATTTGAGTAAATCATGAACACAAACGATGAACGTATTCGCATCCTGACCCTCGTTCAAGACGGCAGCATTGGTGTCAATGAGGCTACTGAATTATTACGCGCCCTCGATCTGAATGCGAACGGTTTAGACCAGGCCGATTCAGAGGCTGATTCTCCTGCCAGTGTTCCGCGGCTGCTGCGAATTCTCAAAACCAATGAGCTGACCCATCAAACCCTTGCCGATATTACCATTCCACTCGACCTGCTCAAGGCCGGCATGCGCGTCGGAGCCAATTTCTATCTCGACCTTGCCGGGTTAAGCCCCGCCCAGCTCGACCTGCTTGTCAGCAGTCCGCAGCAATTCGTCAAAAAATTTGGCTCGAATTTCCCGGACTTCTATAACGAAGAGACCAACGAAAGCATCCACCTATCCCTGGTCTGAATTGCGACTTCCATCCAACGATTGTTAAAAGATTGTCAAATCACCCATAACCCTCGACCGGGCTATTGACCCTGGCAGGGATGGTAGTAATATTCACGCTTGTTAATTAACCATGACCTATTGAAAGTATAATTCTCTCATCATATGACGACACAATTGAGCAGTTTAGAACCCGGCTTTCTCGAGACAAAGCAAAGTTTAACGCCTGATCAGCTTTACTCAGCCTTGCGGTCGCGCCCTGAGGGCTTAACCACCTCCGAAGCGCAGCAGCGCCTGGAAGCGTTTGGCCTTAACAAGCTGCGCGAAGCCAAGGGCAAACCCCTCATCCTTCGTTTCCTCTCCAACTTCATCCACCTGATGGCAATCATGCTGTGGATCGCGGGCATCGGCGCCTTAATCGCCCGCATGCCCGAGCTTGCCATTGCGGTCTGGGCAGTTAATGTGATCAATGGCGCCTTCAGCTTTTTTCAGGAATTCCGTGCTGAGAAAGCGACAGAGGCGCTTAAAAAAATCCTCCCGGCCGCTTCCCGCGTGATGCGCGATGGCGAAGAAAAGAAGGTGCTCGCCGAAGAGATCGTGCCTGGGGACGTAATCTTCCTCCAGGAAGGCGACAGTATCTCCGCGGATTGCCGGCTGATCAACAGCTCTGACCTGAGAGTCAATCAGTCGACGCTCACCGGCGAGTCCCGCGCGGTTAACCGCTCTGCTGAACTGGTCGGGGGTGAAGGTCTCACCGAGACTGAAATTCCCAACCTCGTGTTCGCGGGAACATTTGTGGCAGCCGGTTCGGGCAAGGCCATTGTCTATGCCACCGGTATGAACACTGCTTTCGGCCGCATTGCCCGCCTGACCCAGGATGTCAAAGAAGAGCTTAGCCCGCTTCAGCAGGAAATGAAGAGCATGACCAAAATTGTCACTCTGATCGCTGTGGGTGTGGGTCTGCTGTTTTTGTTGCTTTCCCTCTTCTTCGCGCGCATGACGGTCGCCGAAGCGGTCATTTTCTCCATCGGTATGGTCGTCGCCTTTGTTCCTGAAGGGCTGCTGCCGACAGTTACCCTTTCGCTCGCGATGGCCACTCAGCGCATGGCCAAACGCAACGCCTTAATCAAGAAACTTTCCTCTGTTGAAACTCTCGGCTGTACCAACGTCATCTGCACCGACAAAACTGGCACTTTAACGCAGAACGAAATGACCGTCCGCGACGTGTGGCTGCCGACCAGCGAAGACCATGGCAGGGTTATTAATGTGGCAGGTATCGGTTATGAGCCTGTTGGCGAATTAACCGAGAATGGCCAGCTAATCGATGCCAAAACTGACTATGCCCTGAGTTCTGTCATCCTCACCCATGCCCGCTGCAACACCTCCAAACTTCTTCCTCCCGAGCCCAACGGCTCCGAAACGGTCAACCACTGGCGCGTTCTCGGCGACCCCACCGAAGCCGCTCTGGTCGTGCTGGCAAACAAAGCTGGTTTCAATTCAGACGAATTCAGCTACGCGCGAACGATCGCTGAGCTGCCTTTTGATTCACGCCGCAAGCGCATGACCGTCGTTGAACTGACCGCCAACGCTGAAGGTCGTTTCGAACGCCGCGCCTACGTCAAAGGCGGCATCCGCGAGATTTTGGACGCTTGTGACAGCATTTTAATCGGCGGCGAAATCCAGCCCATCACTGAGGAACGAATCAATAAGATCATGGCGGTAAACGACGATTACGCGCGCCTGGGATTGCGCGTTTTGGCTGCCGCGACACGCGTTCTGCCTGATGATTTTCAGGATTATTCGATCGAATCAGTCGAATGCAACCTGACCTTTTTAGGCATGGTCGCCATGCAGGATCCGCCGCGTCCCGATGTGACTGCCGCTGTGAAGAAATGCCACAGCGCCGGCATCCGCATCGTAATGATTACAGGCGACTACGGCTTAACCGCCGAAAGCATCGCCCGCAATATCGGCATCGTTGAAGGTCAAAACCTGCGCATCGTTACCGGTGTCGAGCTCGAAAACATGTCAGACAAAGATCTCAAAGACGCGGTCAAAGATGAGGTTATTTTTGCCCGTGTCGCCCCCGAACACAAATTAAAAGTCGTCAACGCTTTTCAGGAGTTAGGCAATGTCGTCGCCGTAACAGGTGATGGCGTCAACGATGCTCCGGCGCTCAAAAAAGCCAATATTGGCGTCGCCATGGGCATCACCGGCAGCGATGTCGCCAAAGAAGCCGCCTCGATGATTCTGACTGACGATAATTTTGGCTCAATTGTCAATGCCATCGAAGAAGGGCGTGCTGTTTACGAGAATATCAAACGCTTCTGCACCTATATTTTCACCAGCAACACCCCCGAGGCCTTACCCTTCGTGCTTTACGCCCTGTCCGGTTCGGCTATTCCGCTCGCCCTGCGCGTGATGCAGGTGCTCGCCGTTGACCTCGGCACCGATATCGTGCCCGCGCTTGGCTTGGGAGCCGAACCTCCCGAACAGGGAATAATGGAACAACCCCCGCGTAAATTAAGTGATCATTTGATCACCAAAGACCTCCTCTCCCGCGCTTATCTGATCCTCGGACCGGTCCAGGCGCTCGTCGCCATGGTCTCGTTCTACTTCTTTCTCTGGACGATCAACCCTGCTTTCAGAGGTCTCTTCGGCCCGGGTTTGCCCAATGAAACTTTTCAACCTAAACTCTACTACGCCGCGACCGCGATGGCTTTTGGCGGGGTCGTCATGTCTCAAATCGGCAACTTATTCGCTCAGCGCGCTTCCAAACGTTCGATTTTCAAGGTTCCTTTGTTTAATAACAAACTGATCTGGATCGGCATCGCCAGCGAAATCCTATTAACCCTGGCGATTGTGTATGTTCCGTTCATGAATAAATTCGTTCAGACCGCGCCATTTCCACCGCGTTACTGGCTATTCCTGATCCTCTGGATTCCCATCCTGCCGATCGTGGATGCCATCCGTAAAGCGGTCATCGGCACGCTTAAAACAAACAGGCAAAAACGTGAGGCCTCCGGCCTCAAAGGAGAGGTGCTATGAAAATTCTCATCATTGGTTGTGGCCGTCTCGGCGCGGGCTTGGCCAACGCGCTCAACCTGCAGGGAATTGATGTATCCATTATCGACAGCGACCCTAAAGCTTTCGAAGCCTTGAGCAAAACCTTTAAAGGCCGTACCTTTACGGGCATCGGGTTCGACGAGAAGCTGCTGAAAGAAGCCGGCATTGAAAAATGCGATGCTTTGGCCGCAGTTACCGCCAGCGATGAAGCCAACCTGGTTGCCGCCCGGGCGGCCAAAATCGTTTTTAAGGTTCCCCGCGTCGCCGCCCGTGTCTACGAGCCCAATAAAGCCAAGATCTATCGCCGCCTCGGCATCCAGACGATTTCACCAGTTACGCTGGGCATAGAACGCCTCATCTCCACCCTGATTTATTCCAACCTCGCCATTGAGCGCGTCATTGGCGCGGGTCAGATCACATTGGTGGATATGGATGTCAAGCCCCACATGGTTCACAAGTCTGTCAAGTTCGTAGACATTCCTGGTGAGGTGGAGGTCGTTGCCATCACCCGAAACGGTAAAACCTTCATGCCTAATTCGGCGACTGTATTTCAAACAGGCGATTTGGTCCACCTGTTCGTAGCCGCTGGTTCCAAAAACAAAGCCAGTCAAGCCTTTGGTAATTAAGGAGGTAAGAATGAAAGTAATGATTATTGGCGGAGGTAAGGTTGGCACTTATCTGGCGACTTACCTGCTCAAAGAAAAGCATGAAGTCAAGGTGATCGAGCTGCGCAGTGAAGAAGAGCCGCGCATGCTGCTCGACCTGCCCAAGGCAAGCATTGTCATCGGAAACGGCACCGATCCAGATATGCTCGAATCCAGCGGCATCCGCAGGATGGATGTGGTTGCCGCGGTAACCGGCGTGGATGAAGTCAATCTGACCGCACTGAGCCTGGCGCGCTTCGAGTTCCTCGTGCCTCGTACCATCGCGCGTATCAATCATCCCAAGAATGCCTGGATGTTTTCCGATTATATGGGTGTTGACGTAGCGCACAACCAGGCTGACCTGATCGCTCACCTGATCGCCGAAGAAATGTCATTAGGCGACATGATGACCCTGCAGATGCTGCGCCGCGGCAATTACAGCGTCGTGGAAGAAAAAATCTGCCCAACCGCGCGGGCTAATGGTAAGGCGATTAAAGACCTGAAATTACCTGACCAGTGCAATATCGCGGCCGTGCTTCGCGACGGGAAACTGATTATTCCGCATGAAGATTTGGTCTTTCAACCCGCCGATGAAGTCCTGGCCATCGTCCATCAATCCCAAAAGAAAGAACTCGCGCGATTCTTTGACCGCGTCGCCTGATCCATTTATCAATTTGTCAGGAGAACAGCCGTCAGGCTGTTTTTCTTTATGGTACGATTTAACCAGTTTATCGAGAATAAGGAACTATCATGACCATTCGTACCCGTTTCGCCCCCAGTCCCACCGGCTATATGCATATCGGCAACCTGCGCACCGCGCTTTACGCTTATCTGATCGCCAAACATGCCGACGGCACTTTCATTTTGCGTATCGAAGACACAGATCAGTCCCGCAACCAACCTGAAACGCTTCAGGTGATTTACGACGGGTTAGCTCTCGCTGGGTTGGTATACGATGAAGGGCCAGACAAAGATGGCGGCAAAGGTCCCTATGTGCAGAGTCAGCGCCTGCCGATTTACAGGAAATATGCCGAAGAGCTGGTCAAAAAAGGCGCTGCGTTCTATTGCTTCTGTCAAAAAGAAGAAAAACACAGCGAAGAGGGCGAAGCGACAGCCGATTTCACCCGAGACCCATGCCGCGACCTTTCCAAAGCGGAGGTCGAGGCCAGACTGTCAGAAGGGTTCACTCCCGTTATTCGCCAACGCATCCCTGATTCTGGCACAACAACTTTCCACGACCTGCTTTTCGGCGATATCACCTTTGAGAATTCCCAGCTCGATGACCAGGTTTTATTGAAGAGCGATGGTTTCCCGACTTACAACTTTGCCAATGTGATCGATGATCACCTGATGGAAATCACCCATGTCGCCCGCGGGCAGGAGTATCTGTCCTCCTCACCGAAGTACAACCTGCTCTACGAAGCTTTCGGCTGGCCGATCCCTGAATACGTTCATCTCCCCCTCATCGTCAAGGCGGATGGCAGCAAACTTTCCAAGCGCAGGGGCGATCCGACTTTCGAAGACCTCATCCGCATGGGTTACCTGCCGGAAGCTATTGTGAATTATGTCGCTCTGCTCGGGTGGAACCCAGGCACCGAACAGGAATTCTTCCGTCTCGAAGATCTGGTCAAAGCCTTTGACACGAAGCGTATCAGCAAGTCCCCGGCTGCATATTCGCTCGACAAGCTAACCTGGCTCAATGGCGAACACATCCGGGCGCTCACGCCTGAAGCTTTCCATAAACTCGCCCTGACTTATTATCCAGAGACAGTCCGAGACCTTGATCTGGCCAAAATCAGCAGGCTGATCCAGATCCGCACCGAACGTCTCACTGACATTCCCGAAGCGGTCGTCTTCCTCGGCGCTCTACCCTCTTATGAGGTCAGCCTGTTTGTGCATGAAAAATCTAAATCAACACTTAATTCCTCAAAACAGGTACTCGAACAGGTTATTCCTCTGCTTGAAAACCTCGAAGAGTGGAACAATGACGCCATCTTCGCCCTGCTTAAGGAATATGCCGGTTCACATGAGCTAAAACTTGGCACAGTGATGTGGCCAATTCGCAGCGCCCTTTCAGGCCAGAGCAGCACCCCAGGCGGCGCGACTGAACTCGCCGACCTGCTCGGAAAGCGCGAATCCATCCACCGTTTGAAGCGCGGCCTGGCCAAATTGATCGTGCGCTCCATGGATATCCACCTCGAGAATCTCAAGCCTTCCGCTTAATCTCTGGCATAGCAATTGCACCCGTCATTCTATACTAATTTGACGGGTGATTGCTTATGCCTGTTGTGGCAAAAAACTTAGCTTCGTTATTCACACTTCCAGTCCAATTTTGGGTTTATCTGGTGGTGGGATTGACCTTTTTGGGGCTTATCCTTGCCGTCACCCTGTTAGCGAAAAGGCGAACCGCGCCCGCTATGGCGGAAGAACCCGCCCAGCCGACCCAAACAAAGCTGCCTGTTCAGGTGGCCTCAGCCTTATTAGATATAGGTCTTGAGACCCAGGAAGTCAACATTCGCAAAGCGCTTACCCACAGTCTTGGTCTTTTTCTCATGTCCGATCTGTGCGGACTCCTGGAAAAATCACCCGCCAGCGACGCTCTGGTCATCAGCCAGATGTTTGACCTGATCCGCGAAACTCACCTTGAAGACTTTACGCTTAAGCAGCCAATCGAAGAAAAAACCATCCATAACATCCTCGTCGGGCTGCCGTTCATCGCCAATCACAAACAATCCGATCAATCGCTGCAAAACAGCTTCAAAAATGCTACTGGTTACAACGAGGCCGGCAGTCTGTTAGTCATTCCCCTTGGTGAGGATCTTGCCGCGCCCGCTATTCTCTGCCTCACCCCCTACACCCAGCGAGAGTTCCACCAACAGGATATCGACCTTGTTTTGCCGCTTAAACCCAAACTATTACAGGTGCTCTCTAAGGCCAGCGACATTGACGAACGGGTGAATGCCGCGGAGACTTTGCGGCTGTCTCTCAAACAGCTCACTCGCTCTCACAACCAGATTCAGGAACAGCTCATCCGCAGTCAGCAGCTGCTCGAAGAAGCCAAAATCAAACTCGCTGACCATAAAAACGACACCACTCAGGAAGTTGCCCTGTGGGTCGAACGCCAGCAGGCGCTCGAGGCTGAAGTAGACGACCTGACCGAGAAGATCGCCGAGAACCTCTCCGCGGTTCAGGAAGCCAAAGAAATTAAGCAACAGTGCGACGCGCTCGAAAAAGCGCTCGAAGAAAACAAACGCAATATCAGCGAACTGAATACGACCCTTGCTAACGCGCAGGGAGTGATTAACCAGTCAATCGGCAAAACTGAACCCGCCCCATCAGACTCGCTCGCTGGTTTTGTTTCCAATGCCAGCGGTTATGGCATGAATAACGATCCCGCATCACTCGAAGCTCAATATAACCAGTCGATCCACCAGACCGCGGCTGATTTCGCTCAGCGCGACATTACCCTTTTAGTCCAGGTTGAACCTTTGTCCAGCGACTTTGCGCCGCTTACGCTGACCGCCCTGAAGATAATCCACCTGATGCAGTTGAATGCCTATAAAGCTTCGCCCAATCATGCCACAGTCGAAATCACCGTTTCAGCTCAGCAGGACGAACAGCAAAATCCCGCTCTCGAAATTCTGGTAACCGACCAGGGCGGCGGCATTTCACCCCAGGAGCAATCTCACTTCCTGCGTTTCGCTCGAAGCAGCCACCATCCGGTTCCAGCTGGCATCGGGGACGCGGCTGCCCTGCGCGAAGTCGTTCAATTGGTCGAACAGGCGGGTGGCCACCTTTGGATTCACAGCGCCAAAGACCAACTCACTACCTACCGTATTTTATTGCCCGGCAGTGCCCATCCTGCCGAAAAAAGCGTCCTTGAAAAATGAGTATACTTAGCGATTGAGCGGAATCCGCCCTCTGAAAGCATCTATGAGACTGACAAAATATCAAATCATCACACTGGCAGTTTTTGGGGTTATCTCCATCACAGTTTTAGGCGTTTTAACTTCCGGCATTATCGTCAACGCCATGGTGAGCAACCCCAACTCATCTTTCCGGATCAGTCTGGCTAATTATTACGCCACCCCAACCCCGTTCCAGCCAAACGCCTACGCCAACATCCTCGAGGATGGCACAATCGAGATGCTGCCTCAACCCATTCTGACTCCCACCCCCGTACCAACCTTCCCAGTGGCTGACCTGCCAAAAAACCAGCTCAATATTCTCCTGCTGGGCGTCGACGACTTCGGCGAGAACAATTTTCGCACTGATGTGATCATGCTGCTTTCCATCAGCCCCAAACACAAAACCGCCAGCCTGATTTCCTTTCCGCGCGACCTTTATGTCACCATCCCCGGTTATTATTCAAACCGTATCAATACCGCCTGGGGTTTAGGCGGTTGGCCTTTGCTTCAGGACACTTTCGAAGTCAACTTCGGCATCCGTCCCGAGCGCTTCATGATGGTTAACTTCAACGGCTTTGTAGATGTGATTGAGAGCCTCGGGGGCATCGACGTTGAAGTCACTGCCGAATTACAGGATTCATGCTATCTCACCCCCTCCGGCTGGTGCACAATCACCCCCGGCATGATGCACATGGATGGCGAAACCGCCCTTTGGTATTCGCGCTCGCGCCTCACCACCAGCGATTTCGATCGTAACCGACGGGCCCAGGAAGTGGTCAAAGCCGTCTTCAAGAAGGCGATGAGCATGAACATGATTTTCAAGGCAGCTGAGTTTTATCGCTACTACCGCGATTACATCGACACGAATGTTCAGCTGATGGAGCTTATCCCGCTGTTTCCCATGGCATCAAACCTGATGAATACCGACAACATCCGCCACTACTCGGTTTCCGCAGACATGGTCGCGAACTATATCACCGCTGAAGGCGCGATGGTTCTTCTGCCTAACTTCGATGCCATCCGCGGCATGCTCGCCGAAGCCCTCTATCAGGGCGAGTAGCCCCGATACCCCTTGTTATCGCCGAAATGATTGTTAACATGATGAAGGAATCGCGACACAGATCTCGCTGCTGTTTGGTAGCCGGAAAAGAACTCTGGTGATTGTCTCAGAACCATCGAACTTATCCGGAAAAATGTCAGATTGATCGATATCATCGTGATAACCCTTTTGTGATATTAGATTTAGTAGAATTACCAGCGAAAACAAAGCGTTTTCAACCGCCGCATTGTGTTTGACAGTCTGTAAAGTTTGATTTACACTTACTAACCTATAACTATACGAAACAACGGAGCAGCCATGGTCCAAAGCAACGCCGGTTTTTCAGCGCACATAACTGATACGACCCTTGTTCTTCCCGCAATTCAAGCCTGGAAGATATTTTTACGCGACCAGGGGCGTTCAAACCACACCCTGAAAGCTTTTTCGGCCGATCTGACCTTGTTGGCCAATTGGCTGCCCACTGATAAGCAGATCGGCCAGATCACTACCAAAGACCTTGAGGAGTTCCTGACCTGGCTCGAAAAAGGCCGCGGCATCGCCTGCAGCCCCAAAACACTTTCCCGCCGCATCACCTCTCTCAAATCCTTCTTCCGCTGGCTGTCCGAAAACGGCACCATCGCCGCTGATCCCGCGCAAGAAATCATCCAAAAGACTGTTGTTTCACCGCTGCCCGAGACGCTCACCAAAACCGAAACCGAGCTTGCCCTGCGTGCTGCTGAAGGCTTGCGCACCTCCGCCAGGCCCGACCCGCGGCCTTATGTATTGCTTAGGCTCGTGCTCGAAACTGCCATGAAAAAAGGTGAGGTGCTCAGCCTGATGACCAATCACCTTGAGATAGAAAACACCGCCGAACCATACGTCCATGTGCGCTATCCCGGATCACGCAGCGAATATCGCTACAAAGAGCGCAAGGTGCCCGTCTCGCTTGAATGGGTGGACGCCTACCAGGATTACGCCAATAAATACGAAATCAAAGATCAGGTGTTCCCCTGGTCTCAGCGCCGCCTTGAATATCTGCTTGAGGATGTCACCAAGGCCGCAAAACTCGACAAACATATCTCCTTCGACATGTGTCGTTGGACAAGCGTGCTCAATGATTTGATCGATGGGGTCGAAACCGATCGCATTCGTCAGAAATTGGGCATTTCCAAAATCCAATGGCGCGAAGTTTACGACAAATTGCGCCAATTGGCCAAAGATCAAGGTTATGACCTCGATCGTCTGCCCGGTTTTAGAAAGCTGGACTAGTCACAAAACAAAGCAGGTACAATGACATACTCTCATAACAAACGCAAGTCGGTAATTCCGTTTGTCCTCATCCTCATCCTCATCGCCATCGCCTTAGTCATGGTCGCTCTTTCCGCCGCCAGTCTTAACAAGATTCGTGAAGGGGATCCGGGATTCATTTCCAATCTCTGGTCGACCAAGAACGCGCCCGCCGACGACCCCTATCTGGCTGGCAGTCCTAACGCGCTGCCTGTTCCGCCCTATGTCAAGACGATCATGTTCCTTGGGTCAGACTACACACCCGAATCAGGTTATCGCACCGATGTGATGCTTCTGGCCGCTTTTAACACGCGCACCGGCAAGATTAATCTCATGTCGTTCCCGCGGGATCTGTGGGTGACCATCCCAGGCTGGATGGAGCAAAGGCTCAATACAGCCCAACCACACGGTGGAGATCAGCTCCTCGGTGATACTCTGGCATACAATTTCGGGTTCAGGCCCCAACATTACGCCATGGTCAACTTCGATGGTTTTCAGAATATCGTCCGCGAATTGGGCGGCATCGATGTCGAAGTCACTGAGCACATGGAAGACGCCTGCGGGCACGAAGACACAGAATGGTGCGCGGTCGAGCCCGGAAGACAGCACATGGATGAGTTCAAAGCCATGTGGTACGTCAGGGCACGCAAAAACACCTCCGACTTTGACCGCACCCGTCGAGCCCAGGAGGTTATCCAGGCCATTGTCAAAAAAGCGCTCTCACCAGGTCGGTTGGCCAAATTGCCTGGCTTCATCAAAGTAGTCCGGGAAAATGTTCAAATGAGTTTCAAGCTGAACGAACTCTGGATTTACGCGCTCCCGCTTTCACGGTTTTTGCAGGATGACCTGGTCGCTACATACCGCCTCTCCCCCAATGAGGCTTCAAGCTACACGACTGATGGCGGCGCTTCGGTGCTGCTCCCTAACACTCCTGCCATCCTGGAAATTTTAAAGCAGGTGTTTTGGATTAATTGATTGGCCGTTCAAGCCAAAGATGCACGATATTGCCAACCGCTCGGTCGGTAATATTCGTCTCGGCGGGGCGCAGCCCCGCCACCCAGATAATCTTTTCCCCTTCCAAAACAACCGGCCACTTCACTCTGGCAGGTTGTGGGATTTTTAGGTTGACGAATAAATCGCTTAATTTTTGGCTGCCTTCAGGCATGCCAAGCGGTCTGATGCGCTCACCTGCCTTCGCGCCACGCACAGTCAACTTCATTCCAGGGTGAGCGATGGCAAGCCAGGCATGGTTCGGTGAAAGCCGCAGCCCCTCATCCGCTGCCAAAAAGTCTCGCGCCCCCATTGCTTCCCACCTGAGAATCCATCCATTCTCAAGAAATACCGCTTCACCATCTTGCCACACTTGCCCTTCGGCGCTTTTTAGCTGCGGATAATCTGACAGATCAGGCGATGTCTCATCCAGAGTGAGCTGAATTGACTTTCCGATGCACCATATCATCAGGCCATCGCTCAGCGCAGTGCGTGCGCGATTTTTTTCAATCGCCTCTCGCGCGACTCTCACCATCTCAAGCCCAAAATCCCGTAAATTTGGCCTAACCGTCACCGCTGCTCTTCGTATTACCCTGTTCCTCAGCGCCTCGCTAAGACCCAAAAACGCCGTTCTATCCAACGTGATGCCTGAGGGATGCTCGCGAATTAAGCTGGAGTAGAAAGCTTCGTTTTCAAGTGCTTCCAACAGCCTCAAATCTGCCTGAGCCGCTTCAACATTCCTGAGCAGCGTTCGCCTCACTCCCGGGTTATAGGTTTCCAACAAAGGCAGCAATTCATTCCGCAGGCGGTTTCGGTAGATCCGCGGGTCATCATTGGTTTCATCCTCAACAAAGTCCAGCTCACGCGCGGCGCAGTAGCTCAGAATTTCAGTTTTAGCAACGCCCAGCATTGGCCGGCAGATAGCGATCTGTTCATCAAAAGCCGCCAGTGTCGAGTGGTAAGCCATACCGCCTAAACCATCCAACCCAGCGCCGCGCAGAAAATGCATCAGCACGGTTTCAACCTGGTCATCGGCGTGATGAGCGGTCACCACCGCGTAAGCGGAAAGCTTTCGCGCCAGCCCAAACAAAAACGCGTAACGCGCCTGACGTGCTGCTTCCTCAATGCCCAGGCCGGCGACTTTCGCCAGCTGCTCAACCTGCCCTTCGCCTTGTTCAAACGGGATCCTCCAGCTTTCGCAAAGTGTGGCGACGAATCTGGCGTCACGTTCCGCTGTTTCACGCAAATGATGGTTGAAATGCCCCACCACAACCTTGGCCTTTAGTTCTTTCAAGATGTGCAGCAAGGCGACGCTGTCCGCCCCGCCAGAGACGCCCACAACCAGGGTCTGAGCCGGCTGCCAGCCACACTTTGTGGTCAATGCCTCGAGAATTGCGCTGCTGATCATGTCAAAATTATAGCATTCCAAAGCTTAATTCCATCGCGGCCAAACGCGACACAAAAGGGGCTCTCCTTCAAGCTGATGTATACTTTAACAGGTGAAACCCTATCTGATTGGCGTGACTGGCAATATTGCTTCCGGCAAAAGTGTTGTCCTGCAATATCTTGAAAACGCCGGGGCGTTAACGATCGACGCGGATCTGATCGCGCAGGATTCCTATCTCCCAGGCAACCCTGCCTGGAGACCAATTCTCGATCGATTTGGCGAAGACCTGCTTCGCGCTGACGGACAGATTAACCGTTCCCGCCTGGGCCGCACAGTTTTTTCTGACCCACAAGCGCTCACTGATCTCGAACACATCGTTCACCCCTATGTCTTCGAACGCATCAATGCCCTTTATCATTCCGCAGGAACTCCCATTGTAGTCGTTGAGGCAATCAAACTGCTTGAGACCGATTTAGCCAACGCCTGTGACGAAATCTGGACTGTTTCCGCTCCGGTTGAGGCGCGCGTTCAGCGGTTGATTGAAACTCGTGGCCTATCCGAAAAAGACGCGCGTTTGAGAGTCGCTTCTCAGTCGCCTGAAGAGGACAAGATTTGCCGCTCTCAGCGCGTCATCAGCACCGCCGGCAGTTTTCAAGACGTATACAATCAGGTCGCTGAACATTTGGCTGACATATTAAGCCGCAACCATCTGAAATTTGATTATCGCGAACCCTGGCTGCCGCTCCATCCCGAAAAATTCAATATGGTCCTGCCGAAGCTTCATAACGCTATGCCGAATATGGTCGCCCTCGAAGATATATATCGTCTGCTCAGCCGCACGAACCTTCTCACCGACCACGCAACCATAGTTTTGTTCAACCATCACCACCATCTGACATTGCTGCGCCGCTCCATCCCTTTTAACCTCGAGTTTGAAACCAAACAATCCATCCTGACAGAGTTGAACCGCCAGGCCTCGCTTCATCAGTGCGCCGCCTTAATTGTCAATCAACTTTGGCTGACAAAAACAGAAGCCAAACGTCTCGGGTTTGAGCCGGGTGACTACCCATTGAAAGGGTCTGAAAGCCTGATCTATCAGGAAGTGCTGCGTCGGCAAGGTCTGTTGCCTGGTGAAGTATACCGTAAAGCTTTTTAAGCCTTTTTCGGAGAATTACAGCCTTTTTCGGACAATTACCTGCGTCAACATTGGATTGCTCCTTCCAGAACGAGTATACTTAACTGAGATTTTCGTATAGGCTTTTGGGCATGCAGGAACTAATCAACAACCTACTCTTCACCTTCCAGCGCTTTACATGGGCGAGCGTGCTGGATATCATCCTGGTGGCAGCCGTCTTTGGCCTGGTTCTTTTCCTGCTCAGAGATACCGAAGCCTTCACACTGCTGCGCGGTGTCTTCGTGCTCGTCGTGCTCATCATCCTGCTCACGACGATAGTCAACCTGCCCGCTTTCTCGTGGCTCGTGCGCACGTTGACGCCAACATTGTTGCTGGCAGTTCCTGTCATCTTCGCCCCTGAGCTTCGCCGCGCTCTCGAACGAGTCGGACGAATTGGCGAGCTTGGCTTGCTCTACCGCCGCCGCAACTCCCAGGAATCGATAAAGATCGAAAAAGCCATCAACGCCATTGCCCGGGCAGCGGTGCAGCTTTCCGAACACCGTCACGGAGCGCTGATTGTCCTCAAACGCTTTGAGTATCTCGACCAATACTATAAGAACGGCGTCTGGCTCGACGCTGAGCTCACCCCCCAGTTGCTCATGCAGATCTTTTACCCCAACACACCCCTCCACGATGGCGCGGTTATCGTGGAAAGCGATCGCATCAAAGCCGCCTCATGCGTCATGCCGCTTTCTTCCAGCGGCGTGCTCAACAGCCTGCCAGAACACTCGGTCGGCCTGCGTCACCGCGCCGCATTAGGCATCAGCGAAGTCAGTGATGTTATTGCGGTGGTCGTCTCCGAAGAAACAGGCACAATCTCTATCGCCCATCGCGGTCGCCTCATCCGCCGCCTCGACCGCGATCGTCTGATCAACAGTATGCGCGCCTTTATGGCAATCGAAGAAACTGACCAAAAAGCCGCGCGGGCTGAACAAAAGGTGGACAACAAATGAAACACTGGAACAATTTGCTGCGTTTCATGCCAACTTTCATCATCTCGCTGCTTCTGGCGATGATCGTTTGGGTCGTTGCGGTCACCACGACGGACCCCAACACCGAGGTAACCTATACCAACTCAATTACTGTCAAATTGCTTGGTCTTGACCCCCAGCTGGTTCAAACCGGCGCGGTCACTGACAAAATCAGCGTCACCATCAATGCCCCAGAGTCAGTTCATCAGCGCCTCGCAAATGACCCATCCCTGATTCAGGCGGTCGTGAACCTCTCCGGGCTTGGCGCGGGCACACATGAGCTTGAGCCGGTCATCTCCATTTATACCAGCCCCACAAAAGTCACCCGTGTCACTCCAGAGACGCTGACCTATCATCTCGAAAACCTGATCACGCGCAATTTTGACATCGAACTCCGCCAATCAGGCATTCTCAGCATCGGATATGAGGTTCAGCCTTTCAAATCTGAGGTTACCTCCGTTCAGGTTACCGGCCCTGAGAGTTTAGTTACGCGGGTCAGCCGCGTAGTCGGCCAGGTATCCATGACCAACCTGGTAGCCAACACCAACCAGATCATCGAGCTTGATCCGCTCGATTCACGTGGTGTTGAGGTTGCTGGTGTCAATCTGAACCCGATCCGCATCGCCGTAGACGTTCCTATTCGTCAACTGGCAAACTACCGTAATGTCGTGGTTAATATTGTCACTACCGGCCAGATTGCCCGCGGTTATTTTCTGACCGGCATCACTGCCAACCCGCCCAGCATCACGATTTATGGTACTGATCCTGAAATCGCGCAGAACATGCCCGAATATATCGAAACTATGCCTGTTGACCTGACTGGCAAAAACGAACCATTCGAGACCAAAGCCTCATTTAATATCCCCGAAGGGATCGATATCGTTGGCAACCAGGAAACCACCATTTCAGTTGGGATCGCTGCCCGCATGGATACAATCCAGGTGCTCGACGTGCCTATTCAGGCTGTCAACCTGCCCACAGGGCTTAAATACGCGATCACCCCGTCATTGGTTGATATTTATGTCTCCGGTCCGATGATTTTGCTTGAACGAATCAGCAGCGGCAGCGTCAAAGTTACCGTTGACCTTGCCGGCCTGACCCCAGGCACCTACATGCGTCAGCCCATCGTCACCATTGACGATCCAAATGTCCGTGTCGACTCTATCACGCCCGCCTCAGTGGAAGTGCGCATCACCCGCTGATCAGACAAGACCACAGGAGATAATCATGCATAAACCTGTCATCGTGCTCGTCGGTCGTCCTAATGTGGGCAAGAGCACGCTTTTTAACCGCCTGGTAGGCGAGCGCCTCGCGATAACCGATGATGTGCCGGGCACTACTCGTGACCGCCTGGTCGGCGAAGGCGATTGGGCCGGTCATGATTTCTTTGTCGTCGACACCGGCGGCATCGATCCAACCAAACAGCGTGCCCAACAGCCGCTTTCGATTGGCTCGAAAGAATTTGTTCAGGACATTCGCACCCAGGCCGAAGTTGCCATGGAAGAAGCGGATGTGATTTTTTTCATTGTTGATGCCCAGGCTGGCGTAACTCAGGCTGATATCGAGATCGAACAAATCCTTCGCCGTCGTCAAACCCGTGTCAACGGAGAAGCCTTCCCTCCCATTCTGCTCGTTGCCAACAAAGCCGACAGCGAATCGGCCCGACTGAACGCCATCGATTTTTATTCGTTGAGTCATGGTGACCCCTATCCGATTTCTGCCATCCACGGCACTGGCACAGGCGACCTGCTTGACGCTGCGGTTGCGCTCTTCCCGCATAAGATCGACGAAGAAGTCGAGGACAATTCGATCAAGGTCGCCATCGTTGGCAAGCCCAACGCTGGCAAGTCCAGCTTGTTAAACAAATTAGTCGGCCAGGAACGTGCGATTGTCTCTAATATTCCGGGAACAACGCGTGACGCCATTGACACAACCATCAATTTCGAAGGCCAGGATGTCACCTTAATTGATACCGCTGGCATTCGCAAACGCGGTTCCATTGTGCCCGGTGTAGAAAAGTTCTCTGTTCTGCGGGCAATGCAAGCCATCGAACGCTGCCACGTGGCGCTTCTGGTTATCGATGCCACAACCGGCATTACCGCTCAGGATGAACATATCGCCGGTTTCATCCAGGAAGCCCGCAAGAGCGTAATTCTCATTGTCAATAAATGGGATCTTGTCGAAAAAGACAGCTACACAAGCATCGCCTTTGAAGAAACCGTCCGCCAACAACTCAACTTCCTGCCGTACATTCCCATTCTGTTTATTTCTGCAGAGACAGGCCAGCGCGTCAATCAGGTACTGCCCCTGGTGAAAAAAGTTCAGGAACAGCGCCTTTTGCGCATTGGCACCGGCCCACTCAACCGCATTCTCCAGGAAGCCCAAGACCTTCACCAGGCCCCGTCAGGCACCGGCAAGCCTTTCCGCATTTATTATGGCACCCAGGTGCGCGTGGACCCGCCCACCTTCATGCTTTATTGCAACAACCCCACTCTCAGTCATTTCACCTATATGCGCTTTCTCGAAAACCAAATTCGCAAAGAGTTCCCCTACACAGGCACGCCCATCCGCCTGGTACTCAAAAAAAGACAGCGCGAAGAGCACGAAGTCTGAGAAAGTGGTAAGATAAGCCCTCAACAGTGCTGAGAGAATATATTGGACAAATTAACTTCACATACTACCCCAACCCAGATCGAGCCTTCTGAACAAACGCCGCAGAAAAAAGAAAAAGGCCTTGTTGCGGAAATGTTTGAGACGCTGCTGATGGCTGTCTTGATCTTTGTTGTTATCAACACACTTACCCTGCGAGTCAAAGTGATTAATTTCAGCATGCGCCCTACGCTCGATCAGGGGTATTACCTGCTTGTCAACCGCCTTGCCTATCGCTACGGCGTGCCCAAACACGGCGAAATCGTCATCTTTCATCATAATGGCGACAATACCGAAGATTACATCAAACGCGTGATCGGCGTTCCCGGCGATAAAGTAGTCATTAACCACGGTGAGGTCAGCGTCAATGGCAAGGCCCTCTATGAACCTTATCGTGCTGATCAGGGGAATAGTATGGGAGAATGGGTTGTCCCCGAAGGTGAGTATTTTGTGCTTGGCGACAACCGCAACCATTCTTCGGATTCTCGCGATTGGGGCTTCGTTAAGGACGAGTGGCTGGTCGGAAAAGCCTTGTTAGTCTATTGGCCCTTCAACCAGGCTCGCCTATTAACCACCCCAAACCAGTTTATCGAAGCCCAATAACTGTTATTAACGAGATTCATACGCCATGAACGCGCCACAGCACACAATTATTTTGATAAGTCCGTATAATTAGTGATATGCGAACAACACTGCCAGCCAACCCCGAGACCTGTCCTCGTTGCTTTGTAGGGCGCATTGAGCGCGTCAAAGCGGTATTGACCCGCGTGGTCAATAACCAGGTGCTCAGTGTGCCCGACTTTCCAGCCTGGGAATGTGATGTCTGTCATGCCTTTATGTACGACCCCCGCGCGTTGCTCGAACTGCAGCAGGTTCTAACCGCTAAACCCAGCCATCCAGTTCGCAAAACCCTGCGCACGGCCAAGTCGGCTTCCCCTGAGGCAAAGCTTAAGAAACCTGCCAAGCTCAATCGACTTCCTTAGCAATCTCACATTTTTTCGCATATTAAAACCTTATCAGATTTGCTGAAATTAGTTGCATTTAGCTATTTGTAATGCTATTATTTTAACAGTTGAAATTATTTCCAGTTTTATTCTGGCACTTTAAAAAGGAAGGTTTTTTATATGACTGCCGTGTTATTATCCAGAATCATTGGCCTTATCATTTTTGCTCTTATTGGTTTTTTTACCGGCAAACCAATTCACAACTATCTGGCGACTGTTTGGTCTCAGTCCGCTATGTTTAATCCGGTCATCACTGTCATTGTGACGGTGGTGCTTTTTGGGTTAATCGGCTTTATTATCACCCCTTATATCTCAGTTAAACCAGTTCAGGCTCTTCGTCGAGTTTTCAGCAAATCCGAACCGCAAATTCTGATCAGCGGCATCGTTGGCTTGATTGTCGGCCTCGTCATCGCCGGCTTATTGTCTTATCCATTTTCATTGCTGCCGAAACCAGTCGGTCAGATCTTACCGTTTTTCGGCGTTGTCTTGTTTGGCTATCTCGGAGCTTTGCTTTTCACCCTAAAAAATGAGGAGTTTTCCAACTTCTTTAAAGGCGTCAGAAGCCGCAAGTCGTCCCCCGCGGAAATAGAACGCAAGATTCTGGTCGATACCAGCACGATCATTGACGGGCGCATCGCCGACATCGCTAAAACTGGTTTTCTGGGCGGCTCACTGGTCGTCCCCCGTTTTGTGCTCAACGAGCTCCAATACGTCTCTGATTCTGCCGACAGCCTGCGCCGCCAGCGCGGACGGCGCGGCATCGATGTTTTGGCCGAACTGCAAGCTGACCCTTCCATCCCGGTTACCATCAGCGACGTCGATGTTGACGGTGTCAAAGAAGTGGATGACCGTCTGGTCGTGCTTGCCCGCCAGATGCAATGCCCCATCCTGACCAACGACTATAATCTCAATCGTGTCGCTGAGATTCAAGGCGTGCGTGTGCTCAATGTAAACGATCTGGCCAACGCGGTCAAGGTTGTCATCCTGCCCGGCGAATCCTTCAGGATTCGCGTGATTCAAGAAGGCAAAGAATTTAATCAGGGCGTTGGTTATATGGATGACGGCACCATGGTCGTCATCGAGAACGGCCAACGCTATCGGGATCAGGAAATCAACGTCACCGTGACCAAAATTCTGCAAACCTCTGCCGGCCGCATGATCTTTGCCAAACCCGACTAGGAGGAATCAAATGACCCTGCGCATTTACAATACCCTTACCCGCACCAAAGACCCCTTCACCACCATCGAACCCGGCAAAGTACGTCTGTATGTCTGCGGCCCAACCGTCTACGCGGAAGCGCACATCGGTCACGCCATGTCGGCCCTCGTGTTCGACATCGTGCGCCGCTACCTCGAATGGTCAGGTTATGAAGTAAATTATGTCATGAACTACACCGATGTGGACGACAAAATCATCAGCAAAGCTAATCAGTTGGGCGAAGACCCCTTCGCGCTCGCTCAGCGATATATCGATGATTACGCTCAAAATCTTGCTGATCTGAACGTGAAGCCTGCTACGCTCAACCCGCGCGCCACTCAGGAAATGGACTGCATCCAAAACATGATTGCCCGCATGCTCGAACAGAATCGTGCTTATGCGGTCGATGGTGATGTGTATTATCGAGTCGCTGCCGATAAAAACTACGGTCAGCTATCGGGTCGTAAGCTGGAGGATATGAACGCTGGTTCGCGCGTTCAGGTTGACGACCGCAAAGAAAACCCCATGGATTTTGCCCTGTGGAAGTCCGCCAAACCCGGTGAACCCGCCTGGGACAGTCCCTGGGGTAAAGGCCGGCCAGGCTGGCACATTGAATGCTCGGCTATGAACTATCATCATCTCGGCGAACAAATTGACATCCACGGTGGTGGAAACGACCTGATCTTCCCCCACCATGAGAACGAAATCGCCCAGACCGAAGCCATTACCAATAAGCAATTTGCGACTTTCTGGATGCATAACGGCATGCTCACCCTCAAGAACGAGAAAATGTCAAAGTCGCTTGGCAATATCATCAGCATCAAAGAATTCCTCTCCCAACATCCAGCCGACGTCATGCGTCTGTTGGTGCTCAGCGGTTCCTATCGTGGTCCGCTGGTTTATGGTGAAGACGTCTTGAATCAGGCCGAACAGGTGCTCAAGCGTCTGCTTGGCGCCAAGAAACCAGCCGATCCAGACGCCCAGGGCTTATCCGCAGATCGCGACCAACATCTCAAAGATACCGCCGCAAAAACAGCCAGCGCCTTCAAAGAAGCTATGGATGATGACTTCAACACCTCTGGCGCCCTGGCGGCTATTTTCGAGCTGGTCAAGGCGATTAACCAGGCTCGTTCCGACGGCGCGACCTCAGCACAGCTCGCCCACCCAATATCAGTCTTTAACGAATTCACCGGGGTTTTGGGTCTTAAGCTCGAAGAGCCGTCATCAGCTGGCGCCGAGTCCGATGCGAATGCTTTCATCGACCTGTTGGTAAAACTGCGCTCAGACCTGCGTGCTGAAAAAAACTGGGCTCTGTCTGACAAGGTGCGTGATGGTCTTAAATCGCTCGGCGTGGTGATCGAAGATCACAAAGACGGCTCCAGCTGGAGTTGGGAGCGCAATTGAGAGAGTGGATCACTGGCCGCAATCCGGTTTATGAAGTGCTGCGTGCCAGGCGGCGCCAAATCTTTCGGTTGGTGTTAGCTCAGGGCAACCGCCCTGAAGGCCAGGTGCCGCAGATTCTGCAAATGGCCCGCGAAAGACGCTTGCGCGTCGAAGAAGCCCCTCGTGACAGGCTCGACAATTTGGGAATCAACCATCAGGGTGTCGCGCTGGAAACCAGCGGCTATCCCTACGCCGCTCTTGAAGACCTCATCGCTAACGCCCAGTCCAAAATCGAACCGCCTTTTTTTCTGTTGCTCGATCTGATCCAGGATCCCCAAAACCTCGCCACCCTGCTGCGCACCGCCGAAGCGATGGGCATTCATGGCGTTGTCATCCCTGCTTCCAAAGCTGCCCAGGTCACCCCGGCCGTTGTCCATTCCAGCAGCGGCGCCTGCGAACATCTGCTCATCGCTCAATATAACCTCGTGCAGGCCATGGAACGCTTTAAGCGGTTGGATGTCTGGGTCTATGGGCTCGACGAAGACCAGCGGTCGCGCACGCCCGACCAACTTCGCCTGGACAGCGGCTGCGCGCTGGTAGTCGGCAACGAAGGATCAGGCTTGCGCGAGCTCGTCCGCAAGCGCTGTGATCAGCTGATGAAACTTCCCATGTTTGGCCAGATCGAATCGCTCAACGCCGCCGCCGCGGGCTCCATCGCGCTTTACCTCGCCCGTCAGGCGCGCGGAAAATAATCTGTTTACCGTTACAGCAGAAATACCACGCCCAGCCACAACACTACCATCACCCCTGCCATCCCCAGCCTGACAATCGCCGCGGTACCCCAGCCAACCACCCAGCCTTTGGTTGACTCGACCGCTTCTTTTGAATCTTTTCCACTGCGATAGTATTCGAGCAGATAAAGCAGCAGCAAAGAAAGCGCTAACCCTCCCAGCGGGGTGACAACAATTCCCCCGATCACCATACACAGCCAGGCCAGGCCCACCTCCCACCAGGGAATCTTCCGGGCAAGGGTGTTGCGTGCCATCAACACGTTATCAATCAATCCGCCGACAATCATAATGACCGTATTGATCACAAAAATACCGACTGTCAGACCAAATTGCCAGGGCTGATGACTGTGATTAAACCCGCTGTAGATCGCCCAAACCAGCTGTCCCAACCACACAATTGTCAAGCCGGGAAAGAAGACCAAAAAAAGGCTGATCAGGCCGCTCAGATTGAGCAGCAGCGAGATCACAAAAATGATCCAATAGATGATCGCGTCAGTGCTCATGCTTAGGCTCTAATTACTTCAATGCCGCCCATTAATGGTTTCAGCGCGTCAGGGATTACCACCGACCCGTCGGCCTGCTGGTAAGTTTCCAACACCGCGATCAAAGTGCGTGGCAGGCCCAAACCTGAGCCGTTCAAGGTATGCACAAAACGCGTGGCCGAGCCATCCGCGGGGCGATACTTGATATTGGCGCGTCGCGCCTGGAAATCCCCCACATTTGAGACCGAAGAGACTTCCAGCCACTCGCCACTGCCTGGCGCCCAGACTTCGAGGTCATATGTTTTATGCGCTTTAAAACCGAGATCTCCCGTTGATTGTGCCATCACCCGATAAGCCAATCCTAAACCGGCGCAAGTCGCTTCCGCATCCGCGACCATCCTGTCAAGTTCCCTCGCGCTCTCTTCAGGCAGACAGTACTTATACATCTCAACCTTATCGAACTGGTGTCCGCGTTTAATTCCCCTCACATCCCGGCCGGCGCTCATTTTTTCACGTCTGAAACAGGCGGTATAGGAAGTCAGATTAAGAGGCAGCGCTGTTTCATCGATAACCTCGCCCATATAGATGCCGGTTAGCGGAACTTCCGCGGTTGGCACCCACCAAAAATCTTCCTGGTGATCATGATAGAGATTGTCAGCGAATTCAGGCAGCTCGCCAGCAGCGTACAATATTTCTTCCTTGACCATCCACGGGCTATAGATCTCGTGATAACCTTGCTTTAAGTGCAAATCTATCATCCAGAAAATCAACGCGCGCTGCAACCTCGCCCCTGCGCCTTCCAGGTTATAAAAACGTGAACCTGACAGCTTAACGCCGTTCTCAAAATTGATAATGCCTAAAGCCGGGCCTAATTCCCAGTGAGGTTTTGGCTCAAAGTCAAACTGCTTTTTCTCGCCAACGGTGCGTACCACCACGTTGTCCTTATCGCTCTCGCCCAACGGTACATCATCATCAACCGTATTCGGGATGCGCGACATGACGTCTTTTAAGTCAGCCTCAACAACCCTCAGTTGATCATCCAATACCGCAATCTTTTCACCCAGTGTGCGCATGGCAGCGATCTTAGCCTCACGTTCCACCGAATCCTTTGAACGCCCGATTTCCTTTGAGACAGCGTTTCTTTCTGCCTTACGGGCTTCTACATCCAAAATCAAAGTTCTGCGGGATTCATCCAATCGAATCACCTCGTCAACCATTGACGGGTCAGAATGCCTTTTGATTAATGACGCTTTAACTGTCTCAGGTTCTTCTCGGATGAATTTCAGGTCTAACATGTTGCCTCTTCAGGGATTTATTATGGTTTATGTCCCTGTTCTGGCTTATTTTACTCGTTTTTGAGTCCCAGAGGCTCCCTTGTTCACCATACAGGCCAATTCCAAGAAACGGCTATAATAAGGACGATGAAAATTTTACGGTTATTTTTCTTTAGTCTGCTTTTGTTCACCTGGCTGCGGAGCGAACCTCAATACACTGTGTCAGCAGTTAACACGCTTCCGCAGGATAGCACACCGGAGCCCATATACTATGGTGTGATTGTGGCAACGCCCAATCCGGACGGCTCCATTTATCACATCGTGGTCTCAGGCGATACGCTCGATGCAATCTCAAGAGCCTATGGTGTGCCAGCCCAAACTATTCAGGCTCAAAGCGGTAACAGCCCCGATGCCACTGAGCTTTATATTGGCAACATTCTCATCATCCGTTTCCCCAACACAGCTACGCCAACCAACCAATTTCCTCCCACGCCGACTCGTCTGACGCCGACACCGACCATTCCTCGCCCAACGCGCACGCCCCTGCCGACGCGAACGCCCTTACCGACCAACACACCGACCCCAACCGTTCCTGCCTATTACAACGTGGTCGGCAACAGCCGCCAGATTGGTCTGGTCATAGCTGGGATCAGCTTCATTGGGCTGATTCTGGTGATCGTTTTCGGCTTCTTTAAGAAATCCAGGTTTTAGCCAAAACAGCTGTTTTCACACTTCACGCCACCACTGTTACCCAATCAGTTTTTTCTTGAACAGGAACCCTTTACCACCTTGACCGCCAAACCGCTTTTGCTGCCTGAACCGCCTGAGATCCCTGGGATAAGTTTTCATAATTACCAAAGCGAAAAGGATCTCGAAAACATTCTCCTCGTCTGTAATCGCTTGTATGAATTAGGCATCCATGAAGGTGGTCTGGAGCTCGATGAACTCAAGAACGACTATGCGCACCTCAACAATTGCGACCTTGCCCGTGATTTTCTGAGCGTCAGCTATCATAACCAACCTGCCGGGTATATCAGACGTTATTGGGAAAACCTGATTGCCGAAGAAACGCGCGTGCATATCAACATTCTCTGGATGCTGCCTGAGTGGATGGACTCTCCGGTTGGCGATTACCTGATCAGTTGGGTCGAAGCGCGAGCCAGCCAGACATCCGCGGATTTGCCACCGTTGACCGGAGGGAACCGTATTGAATTTTTGGCTCCTGAGACAGACAAAGCCAAATTGAAGTTGCTTGAACGACATGGCTATCGACCTCTGCGATATTATTTTGACATGAGTCGTTCACTCGAAGGCGAACTGCCCGATCACCCCCTGCCACCAGGTCTGGAAGTCAGGCCAGCGCTTTCGAGCCAGCTGAGGCAGATCTGGGACGCGTCCATAGAGGCTTTTAAAGACGAGTGGGGTTCAACAGAACTGACTGATGAGAATTATGCCCAATTTCTAAACGATAAGACCAACCATCCTGAACTGTGGCAGGTCGCCTGGGAGGATGACCAAATCGCCGGCATGGTCATGAACTATATCAACCTTGCCCAAAATGAGCAGGAGCGCCGCTTCAGGGGCTACACCGAAGGCATTAGTGTGCGCCGGCCCTGGCGCGGCAGGGGCCTGGCTTCCGCCCTGATCTGCCGCTCCATGCGCATGTTCAAGGCGCTCAACATGACCGAGGTCGCCCTCAGTGTCGACGCTGAAAACCCTTCAGGAGCATTGGGCCTCTATACGCGCCTTGGCTATCAAACTTACCTCACCAAAATCAACTATGCCAAAAATTTGCCAGAGGCATCATGAAATCCGCCGACTTTATTAAGAACCACAACCAAAGTTCGCCAGATTTCACTCTCAGTCTTTACAAAACTGAAGCCGACTTCGCGAAGCTTGCTGAGATCAGCATGGCTCAAGCGACCCTGCCCTGGGCTTTTCCGGGATTAACCACTGAGGAATTTCACCAGAATTTCAAAAACCTCATTAATTGTGACCTTACCCGCGACCTTCTGATCGTCGAAGAGGGTAACCATCCTGTGGCTTATTTCCGCGTTTCCTGGCAGGACACCGCGGCTGTCCCTGAGCGACTTTTTTTCGTTGGCGGACGCATGAATCCATCAATCTACGGCAAAGGCGTCCACGAACTGATGCTGAACTGGGCTTTCGTCAGAATCCATGAATTGTCGCTCGAACACCCCACAGATCGCCTCATCATGGTCAACCATCAGGTCAATCAGCGAGATCTCGCACAGCTTGCTGTTGTCAAATCAATGGGTTTCACTCCCCGCCATCATTATTTTGAGATGCGGCGGGATCTTGAGAACATCCCCTCATATTCCTTGCCGGAAGGCGTCACGGTGCGGCCGGCTTTTCAACATGAATACCAACATGTCTTCAATCAGGGAATTGACGCTTTTCGAGACCACTATGGCTTCGCCGAAAGCTGGGCTAATTATCAGGAATGGCTCGAAGAACCTCAGTTTCAACCCTGGCTCTGGCAGCTCGCCTGGCATGGCAATGAAAATATTGGCCAGGTGCTCAACTACATCGAGCACGGAGAGAATGAACGCACCAATCACTTGAGAGGATACACGGAGAATATCAGCGTTATCCGCAAATGGCGCAGCAAAGGGATCGCCAAAGCTTTGGTCTGTCGTTCGATGGAGATGTTTAAAGCGCTTGGCATGAAAGAAGTCGTCTTATTCGTGGACGCTTCCAGCCCAACAGGAGCGCTTCATTTATACGAGAATCTGGGTTACCAGGTCTTCAAAACCATGGTAGATTATGTTAAACCGCTGCAGGACGAACCTTTCACTTCTGAATGTGCGGCCTGTCAACCAGGTACCAAATGAACCGGAGGAAAAATGGCATTATCAAAGAAAGATCAGGCGAAACTGGAAGAGATGCAGCGCCTCTGCACAGCTGTTGAACAGGATATTATTGAAATCGAAAATTTCCGACAATATTTTGTTCAGGCGAGTCAACGCCTTGAAAAATTAGCCCGGCTTTATGATCAGGATTGGCTGCGGATTATAGAATCTGAAAAACTCGACGAAGCTGACAGTCAGGCGATTGAAAAGCTGATAAAAGAAGGCCATTATTCAATTCTCGATCAGGACACCATCTGGAACGTCCTCGCCGACAGCCACGCGTTATATATAACCTTGCTCAAAGATCTGGCTTTGATCATATAGTTCCTGGACATACATATCACTGATTATAATTAACCCATGCCGAAACCAAATCGAAATGTCGTCTGGACGTTAATCGTCCTTTCAGTATTTATCTTTGCCTTGTTTTGCCTGCCGAATTCACAGGCTTCCAAAGATTTTTCAATGCTCACTATCTTTGAGCCAGACGAAGGGGCGATTTACACAGTCGTCGACCGCATGACATACCCCCGCGGCACCCTGGCTGAGTCAATCAGACATTTCATCCGTTACGACTTTTATCATTATGGCTTTCCGTTTTTCGGGTTATGTTCCACCTTTGCTTATCCAATCCGCTGGCTCGGCGCCTTCGATAACACCCCTCTGCTCATGCTCGTCCTGCGTCAGCTAATCAGCGTTTTGCCAATGATCGGCTCGTTCCTCCTGCTTGTGTATATGCAGGACGGCTTTCGCACCTATCGCTCTGTCCTGCTCTACCTGCTCCTGTGGGTAGTGCCAGCCAGCGTCAAGAACAGCATGTGGCTTCATCCGGATGGTTTGGCCTTCCTTCTGTCTGTGTTGGTTCTGTTTTGCCTGTGGAAAGACAACCTGCGGTTTAAGCGCCACTTCTATTGGGCTGCTGCCGTTTGTGGCGTGCTCATTGCCACCAAGCTGATCGGTCTTTTCTTCTTCTTGACCATCCTCACCCTGCTCATTTGGGGTATCCGCGACAAAACACTCACCACCAAACAGGCCATCAACACGGGATTGCGTTTCATCCTGGTCATGGGCCTCGCCTTCATTCTGGCCAATCCGTTTGTCTTCCACTTTAAGGCGCTCAAGACCTATGTCTTCACTTTCTACAAAGAGACCTTCGAAGTCTCCAAAGGCTATGCGCTTATTTATCCAGTTGGCATCAAGCACGCTTGGCCAGAGATGCGAGAATCGTACGGAGAGAGTTTTTTTCTGCTCCTGTCAGTGATCACAAGTGTCATTTCACTTAAACTGCGCAGGGACAAACTGCTCCCTGCCCTCACCATCACATGGTTCATACCGTTGACTTTTCTCTTCTTCACCACCACTCATTTTAAATATCAATATTGGCTTCCGGCAGTCATGCCATTGCTCTCAAATCTGATTGTTATCTTCCCCATTCCGCCGCTCAAACAGCCTCGCCCGCTCCTGCAGCGCGTTCTGGTCCCTCTCGCAGTTGGTCTGCTTGTTTTACAGGCTTTTCTCTTTATCAAGCAGGACGTCCAGATGATCTCAGACCAAACCAACCGAGCCCAAAACAATCCCGCGCTCGAATTCGATCGACTTGCCAAAGCAAAATTGGCGCCACTCGATGGTCAATACCTGCGCGTCTACCATGACTACCGCATGTATGTGCCCTACTATCAGGGCTGGCTGTTAACCACCTCTTTTGACATGCTCAACAATAGATTTATCGAAGAAGGCAATTTCGACGTCATCATGCTGCAACACCAGCGCATCCGCGATTACCTCAACCCAAACGTGACAGCCATCAATCAAGCCGAACTGGACACCGCACGTGAGTTTTACCGTCCCGCTGATCAGGGCATCATTCCAGGCTACCAATTGCTCTTCGAAAATGACTTTGGCAAGCTCTTCGTCCGCGACGCCCTCTGCGGCCAATTCCCCGGCGGCCACTGCTCCCAATAAGCTCAGATTCTAAGAACAACGCTCTTATTTCCTGTTTATATCACTTTTATTTTCTGTTGACATTGACAATACACGTTTGTGATGATATACTCATATTTGTGAATTTGAGTTTCCATAGGAATACAAATGGCAAATGAAAAAATCTCTCCAAGTCGCCTAAATCTTCTCGCAGATGTTGCCGAAATGTACTATCTCGATGGCATGGATCAGTCAGACATTGCTCAGAGAGTCGGTGTATCACGTTCAATGGTCTCCAGAATGCTCACCGAAGCCAGAATTCGGGGAATTGTCGAGACAAAAATTATCAGACAGGTCATCTCTAACCCTGAATTGGAACGCGCCATTAAAGAGAAGTTTGATATAGAATATGTGAAAGTTGTTTCAATAGAAGAATCAAAGTCAGAAAAACTTCTCGAACTTCTTGGAATAGCAGCGGCAGAAATCCTAAATAAACACCTGAAAGAACATATGGCAATAGGTGTTGCATGGGGAACAGCTGTAAGCGCAGTAGTTCAAGCCTTTCCCCCTTCCGTGTATCCATCCATTAAAATCGTACAACTCGTTGGAGCTCAAGGCGCAAGAAATATAGACTATGACGGGCATATGATCGTCAAGCAATTTGCTGAAAAAGTCGGCGGCGAAGGTTACTACATTAATGCGCCCTACCTCTGTCAAAGTCCGGAAATAGCTCAATCATTGCGGGAAACTAAGGGGATTAAAGAAACGATAGATATGGGAAAAGCCGTTGATGCCGCCTTGCTTGGCATTGGCACAACCCAACAAGAGTATTCAAGCTTCTACCTGTCAGGCCTTCTGTCAGAGGAAGAAATTGCCATAATGCGGCAGAATGGGGTCGTCGGCGATATTGCCAGCAACTATTTTCGGATCGATGGCACACCCTACAACGATGAGATCCTTGACCGCATAATCAGCATCAGGTTGGAAGATCTAAAACGCATACCTATGCGGCTTGGCATTGCGGGCGGTTCAGCAAAAATTAATGCAATTATTGGCGCGTTGAATTCTAAGTTAATCAATTATTTAGTCACAGATAGT
Organism: Chloroflexota bacterium; assembly: GCA_012729755.1. Classification (GTDB taxonomy): domain Bacteria; phylum Chloroflexota; class Anaerolineae; order Anaerolineales; family Anaerolineaceae; genus Mesolinea. The sequence continues at coordinate 74,958 of JAAYCN010000030.1, forward strand.
CTGACCGCACGGGCAATAGTAAACTGACCAGCGAACAGATAAATTATTGAATAGAGGTTATATGGAGACTGAGAAAAACCAAGAACCGTTTCTGAACAGGGCCGAAAGATTAAAGCTTTCAAAGGATGAACTGCGTGAGATGTATAAGACGTTATGCACAATCAGGCAATTCGAGTTGATGGCCGATAAGCTTTACGCCCTTGGCAAGGTCCATGGCACTATGCATTTGTCAGCTGGACAGGAGGCCGTTGCTGTCGGCATTCGGCATGCCACCCGACTCGATGATTACTTGATTAATCACCATCGGGGTCATGGACATTTCATCTCCAAGAATGCGGACATTAATCTCATGATGGCTGAGTTCTTAGGCAAAGAAGCAGGATACTGCAAAGGGCGCGGTGGCTCGATGCATATCGCTGACTTCTCCTCAAACAACCTTGGGGCGAATGGAATTGTAGGTGGAGGAATCCCCCATTCGCTTGGTGTAGGCTTAGCACTTCAGATGCAGAAACGCGACCAGATTTGCATTGCAATCTTTGGTGATGGGGCTTCGAACGAAGGGGTTTTTCACGAAACACTGAACATGGCTGGCCTGTGGAAGCTTCCCATTCTGTTTGTTTGTGAGAACAACAAATATGGCATGTCAATGGCCGTTGAAAGAGTTTCAGCGAAACTGCCAATAGCCCAGCGGGCAGAAGCCTATGATATCCCATGGCATTACATTGACGGAAACGATCTATTGACCGTCATTGAGACCGTAGGATCTGCTGCGGACTATATCCGTTCGGGAAATGGTCCAGTCTTTGTGGAGGCTCAAACCTACAGATATTTTGGTCATTCGAAAAGCGATCGAAACCTTTATCGCTCTAAGGATGAAATAGAAACTTGGAGGTTAACCAAAGACCCAATTCTCCGTTTTAAGAACAATTTATTGGAGAATGAGGTTTTCAAAGCCGAAGAATTAGTTGTTTGTGAAGAAGAAGCAGTAAAAATCATTGAATCAGCTGTTGAGTTCGCTGAAGCCTCAGCTGATCCAGATGCCGCAACAGTAACGGAGTATGTATATGCCTGAAATAACTTATGCTGAAGCAATCCGATCCGCTTTATGGGAAGAGATGAAGCGGGACGAAAGAGTTTTTATTATTGGTGAAGATATTGGTCGATACGGAGGAGCATTCGGTGTAACTACAGGGATGCTCGATGAATTTGGAGACAAACGCATTATCGAGACTCCCATCTCCGAGCCTTCAATTATCGGTGCCGCAGTAGGTGCCGCGCTTCTGGGCATGCGTCCCGTGGCCGAGATTATGTTCATGGACTTCGTACTCCTCTCCCTCGACCAAATAGGTAATCAGGCTGCTAAAATGCACTATATGTTCGGCGGTAAGGCAACCGTACCATTGGTCGTACGCATGCCAAGCGGTTCTGGTACAGGTGCTGCCGCTCAACATTCCCAATCCTTGGAAACACTGCTTATGCACCTGCCAGGCTTAAAGGTAGTTACGCCATCAACTCCATATGAAGCAAAAGGTTTGCTCCGCACAGCTATACATGATCTCAACCCAGTCTGTTTCATTGAGCACAAATTGCTTTACAAGACAAAGGGTGAAGTTCCTGAGGGAGACTACCAAATACCATTTGGCGTCGCAGATATCAAACGTGCTGGTAAAGACTTAACCATTGTGGCAAATGGTATTATGGTTCACAAAGCCCTGGCTGTCGCCAATCGATTGGCCGACGAAGGGATAGATGTTGAAATCATTGACCCGCGCACGTTGGTTCCACTTGACACCGAGGCAATCATTAACTCTGTCTCAAAGACAGGCAAATTATTGATCGTACACGAAGCTTGCGAGACAGCGGGCTGGGCTGGTGAAATAATGGCCGTTGTTTCTTCAAGCAGAGCTTTTGATTACCTTGATGCTCCAATGAGACGGCTAACTGGCAAAAATGTTCCCATTCCTTACAATCGCGTTCTTGAACGAGCCGCGGTACCTCAGGAAGAAGATATAGAGCGTGAAATTCGCGCCATTGTCAAAGGAGTTTACTAAAATGCCAGTGCCCGTGATTATGCCGAAGGTAGATATGGACCAGGAAAAAGCAACTATTATTTCCTGGGAAAAAGCGGAAGGCGATGAGGTCAAATATGATGAAACTTTGTTGACAGTTGAAACCGAGAAAGTTTCCATCGATGTCAACTCCCCGGCCGATGGCATCCTCGCTGGGATCCTTTTCGAAAATGGTGCAGTCGTTCCTGTCGCGACAGTGATTGCCTACATTTTAAAACCTGGAGAAAAGCTTGATGCTCCCGGACATTCAGCACACAAGAATGCAAGCAGTCCATCATCGAACACCGACAAGCCTGAAGTTTTGCCAGAAAAAAGCGAATGTCAAGCCACCCCTGTCGCCCAACGCATTGCAAAAGAATTAAATATCAACCTAAGCGACGTACCCACCAAAAATCGCATCATCAACCGGGAAGATGTAGAAGCTTATGCTGCGTCACTGAGTGAAGAGGCCAACATTCCTGATCAGAAATCTGACAAGATTGCTGCCACCCCAGCGGCGAGAAGGGTCGCCAAAGAAAAAGGAATCTCACTGAGTTCTCTTCAGGGAAGTGGCCCTCATGGCAGAATCCAGGAGAAAGACGTAAAACTTACTATCCCTGATCAAAAACCAACCATAGCCACCCGTGATGCTGTGATAGTACCTATGTCCAGCAAGCGAGCCTACATTGCTCAAAAAATGCAGTCAAGCTTCCAAATCGCGCCCCATATCGCTGAGACGATTGATGCCGATGTCAGCCAACTCGAAGCCATGAGAAGCAGATTAAATGCAAACATTGATCCATCAGGCAAAGACAAAGTTACCTTCACTGCCATAATGGTAAAACTCGTAGCTTGGGCGCTCAAACAAAACCCTTACCTTAATTCGTCCCTTATTGAAGATCAAATTCATCTCTGGAAGGAGATAAATATTGGCGTAGCTACTGCTCTTGAAGATGGCCTGATCGTCCCAGTCATTAGCGATGCGGATAAACTCTCTTTCAAGGAGATCGCCTATCAACTCAATGATCTCACCCAGAGAGCTAAGCTGGGCAAAATTGGGTTGAGCGAGGTCCAGCGGGGAACATTCACAATTTCGAATTTAGGAATGTATGGTATTACTCAATTTAGAGCAATCATTAATCCTCCCGAAGTCGGAATCCTGGCGGTTAGTTCGGTTGTACGCAAGCCAATAGTAATTGACCACCGTGACACAATCGCTGTTCGCCCAATCCTCAACCTGACATTGAGCGCGGATCATCGCGTAATTGACGGTGTTGTTGCCGCCAAATTCCTTGCGAATCTGGCCAGTGTCATCGAACATCCCGAAATACTGTACGAATAAGCTGAAAAGAAGTAAAAACGCCCCTGTTGATTATTAAACAGGGGCGTTTTCTGTTTTTAACTATTTTTTAAAGACGGTATCGGTCATACAGTTTGTGATTCACATTCTGTAAAGCTGGATACAGGTCCTGATAAAGCTCAAAGAGATCCCCATATTTTTGGGTTAAATTGAGATCTGGGTAGAAAGTTTTCCCAGGTTTTATGACTCGTTTAACAGCTTCTTCAAGCGTCCTATAAACTCCCACGCCAACGCCGGCCAGAATAGCTGCGCCTAAGGCTGTTGCGTCTTCAATTTTTAAAGTAGCAACAGGTCGACCAGACACATCAGCTTTATTTTGCATCCAAAACTCATTGCGAGTGCCGCCACCAATAGCTGTGATAGTATCCGCTTTCAAACCTGAGCCCAATTCAACAGCTTTCAACATGTCCAGAAACGCGAAGTCAAGGCCCTCGATCACTGCCCTGATTAAATCAGCCTTCTTTGTGGTGTCATTCAACCCGATAAACGCCCCAAGAGAGCGTGGGTCAAGAATCGGACTGGCTGCGCCATTAAAGTGTGGCAGGAACATTACGCCATTAGCACCAGGTGAAGATTTTGAGGCTTCTTCCATTAAGATTGACCAAACATTTCTACGGCTATCCTGTGCTTTAATCTGCGCGTCTTCACCCATTTGATCTTTATACCATTCGAGCATACTCGCCGCAGTGCCCCCTGCCCACATACAATACATGCCAGGGGCAGCATGAGATTCAACAGTCAAGCCCAATTCTCGAACCTTCGCATCCCAATGAGGAGTTGTGGTAGGCGTGATCACCAGTTCCCAAGTGCCGGTCACATCAAGAAACATTCCAGGGCTGATAGCCCCAGCCGCCACTGTACCCACCAGATAATCATGTCCTCCTTGAAAAATGGGAGTGCCTTGGGGCAAGCCAGTTCTTTCGGCCGCTTCCCTGGTTACCTCACCGATAAATCTTCCACAAGGTTGAGGGGTTGGCAAGAGGTCCTTTTCAATCCCTGACAGATTCAACAACTCATCGGACCATGTTAATGAACTTTGATCAAACAATAAAGTTGGTGATGCGTCAGTAAAATCAGTGGAATACTTTCCAGTTAATTTATAGTTTACATAGTCTTCGATGATCAGCCATTGTTCAACCTGACGATACAGTTCTGGTTCATTTTCCTGAAGCCATTGAAAGCGAAACACAGTACTCCAGACAAAAGGTTGCCAGCCAGTGATACTAAACGTCTTATCAAGTCCAACATTCTCCATCCAACGCTCATATTGAGCGTTTGTTCGAGTGCAAAGCCAATTAATAAATGGATAGACAGGCTCTCCTTTGCCATTCAAAGGAACCGCGTCTGCGCCTAAGCCAGTAACTGCTGCCGCAATGATGCGGTCATTTTGGTTAATCTGACTAACGGCTTGCTTTATGGCGTCCGAAATACCATCCCATATATGCTCCGGATAATAAACTTGCCAATTTGGGAACTTAGGATCCTGAGCGACACTTTCTGTCGGATAGCTCCCGCTGGAAACCAAGTTTCCGTCCAGGTCAAAAAGCAGAGCCTTCATACTGGTTGAGCCTACATCGATACCAAGCAGGTAATCCATGCTCACCCTCCTTTATTTCTCATTGTCTAAACTATGTGGCAAAACTAACTTTCACGCCATAAGCCTGTTATTCTCAAACCATAAGAATGGCGATTATTTTTCTGCCACGAATGAATTTAATTCATCGACTTCTTCGTTTGATAATCTAAAAGTTGCCGCTGGGAAGACACCATCAACCTGACTGGGCCGGCGCATACCAACGATCGCTCCTGTAACCGCAGGATTCGCCAAAGTCCAGGCGATCGCCACTACGCCCGGCTGAACGCCATGTTGATTACCGAGTTCTGTCAATCTGTTGACCAATTTCAGGTTTTCTTCCAAACGTGGGGACTGGAATTCCGGATCATGTTGTCGCCAATCATCAGGGGGCATATTCTTGATCCGTTCTGCCGTCATCTTCCCTGTGAGCAATCCGGAATACATCGGTGAATAAACAATCACACCGATATTATGTTCCTTACAATAAGGCAGGATTTCTTTTGCTGCGTTTGGTCGGATCAACGAATAAGGAGGTTGAAGTGTGTTGACAGGGGCAATCTTACGTATCCGATCCATCTGGACAACACTAAAATTTGACACCCCAATCCAACGAACTTTTCCTTCCTTTTGCAATTCAGCCATGGTCGACCAGCCCTCTTCCAGGTCTTCATCAGGTCTTGGCCAGTGAATCTGATAAAGGTCAATTTGCTCTAACTTAAGTCGCCTTAGACTATTCTCGCATTCCTTGCGGATTGAGTCGCGTTTGAGCGAATCAATAATTTCGCCACGTGAATTCCAGGTCAATGAGCATTTCGTAAACACATAAGGTCTATCCTTCATTCCAAAGAGAGTTTTTCCTACAACTTCCTCAGAATGTCCCAGACCATATCCCGCAGCAGTATCAATCCAGTTAACACCCAAATCTAATGCGTGGTGTATGGCAGCGGCTGATTCCTGATCATCTTGAGGACCCCAGCTATACACCCAATTACCACCGCCAAGCGCCCACGCGCCAAAACCAATGGGCGTGATTTCCATGTCAGTGTTTCCAAATTTTCTTTTTACCAACTTACTGTCTTGAGTCAACATCATAACCTCCTAATTAGCCTGAACAACAGACTGCTCTAAAAGTTTCTTGGATGCCGGATGATTGAAAATAGAGGCGGAAGCAATTCACGTCCGCCTCTATTATAGTCTCTAAATGCCTGCTCGATTATTGAACTTTACCATCAATGTAATCTTGTAATGTCTTTCCAGGATAATAATGTTCAAAGGCTTCGGCAACATTTTCAGGAGTGATCGCCATGTTCGCGTAGAAAACAACTCCCGGGATCGGTGCGCCATTGAGGAGATTAACCATCTGGCTCATGCACCAGTTAGCTGGCGCAATCGAAGAATAGGCTGCGGTACCAACAATGAGACCATCCTTAATACCTTTCAGAATGGGTTTATCCTGATCCACCGAGGATAAAAGAATATCATTTCGGTTGTTTGCTTCTTTGGCGTTCATCATGCCTATCGTGGCTGAAGAGTAAAGGCCCCACGCGCCAATCATGTCGGGATAAGCCTTGAGTGCTCCGTCAAACGCTGTGTAATGCTCTTCTGGGGAAATACCTGTTAACTCCTCAACTTTGATGTCAGGATACTTGGTAAAGGTGTCAACAAAGCCCTTGGCTCGAGTAGCCGCGTTTGGGTGAACAAATGGCAGGGTTTGATAAACAATCGTGCCTTTCATTTCCTTGCCGGAGTCAAGCAGCGCTTTTTCGAGCAAAGATCCAGCGATGGCGCCTTGTTCAACAGTTTCACCAATGACCAAAGAGTCTACGTTACCAGCCAAAGGAGCGTTCAGCGAGACCACTGGAATTCCAGCCTTCTCAAGCGCATCCAGAGCTGTCTTTACGCCGGTAAAATCGCAAGGCGCGAGAATTACGCCATCAACACCTTGAAGTATCCATTGTTCGATAGCCTGGTTCTGCGCGTTCTGATCATAGTTCGCATCATTGACTAATAGTTCAACACCAGCCTGTTCCGCAGCATTTTTCATTGTATCGAGGATCATTGAACCGACTTCATCCACGGTGTAATACACTGAAAAACCAATGGTGTATTTTTCTTTTGCGGTCGGAATAGGCGTGGTCATTTCATCAGGAACACTCACAGCGCCTGGATTTCTGATCTCAACAGCAGCTTCAACACCAACAGCCTCATACCAGCCATTCAGGTCAAAGACAACATCCGCGTCTCCTACATAAGTAAAATCCGCGACATTCGGGTTTTCCACTTCTGCTGGAGCTTCAGCCGGCTTCTCTTCTGCAGGAGCTTCGGCTGGTTTTTCTTCAGCCGGTGCCTCAGCGGGTTTTTCTTCTGTAGGGGGAACAGCAGTTGGCGCGACAGCGGGCGCACATGCCGAAATCAGCAGGATGAACGCGAGCAATGCCGCAACGAAAGGGGTATATTTTTTCATTTTTTGTCTCCTTCTATCTCATTAATCTGGTTGTGAATTTTTTTTATGACGAAAGCTGAAAACATTCGTTCTTTTATAATTTTCTCCTTTCTGCTTGTAATTGTGTCGTGCCACAAGCAATTTTGATAATGCCTGATCATTTCTTTGACTTAAGCGCATTGTCCATCAGAACTGCAAGGACAATAACCAAGCCTTTGACAAGGATTTGAACATGATATTGAGCTCCCAATAAAGACATGCCGTTGTTGAGAGAAGCCATGATCAAGCAGCCGCCCAGTGTTCCCCAAATGGTCCCTATACCGCCTGAAATAGCTGTTCCCCCCAGAATCACGCCTGAGATGCTGTCCATCGCCAGATCTCGGCCCGCGTCAGGAAGCCCGGAGTTCATCAAAGCTGCCAGGATTAAACCTGAAATGAAAGCGAAGAAGCCGTTCATGGTATATGCGGTAATCTTGATACGCGCAATATCGATACCCGCGACTCTTGAAGCTTCTTGATTGCCTCCGATGCTTCGCACATAGAATCCAAATTTAGTATATGTGAAGAGAAACCAGGAAGCCAGCAAAAGGAGAAGCGAGATAACAACCGGAGTAGGAATCAAATTGAACAACCTGCCATTACCAAAGATATCAGCAAAATATGGGATCACAATTGGGACAGGCTTACCCTTAGTAAGAGTCAGCGCGAGCCCCCGATAGATGTTCATCGTTGCGAGTGTGACCAGAAACGGTTCAATTTTTCCTTTGACAGAGACCGCTCCATTTACGAACCCAAGCGCCATTGCGACTATCAACATAATAAGCATCGCGACGATGGCTGGCAGGAACCCTCCTCTAACAAGCAGCGCAAAGCCGACCGCGACTACAGCCGCGATGGAACCAACCGAAAGGTCCAATCCGCCAAGCGTAATAATGAAGGTCATTCCCAACCCGGCAACGAGTACGTAGCTCATATTTTTTAGAATAGCCAATAAATTGGCTGGGTGCAAAAACACAGGCCTTAGCAAGGTAAAGATTACCATCAGCACTGCTAAAATAAGCAGTGTTCGATACTGAATGATGATTTTCCTGACAGTGATTTTCGGTTTAGAAGTTGACTCGAGATTAGCCTGCATTTAATTTATTCCCTTCACTATTGGGTTGAGCTGTTGCATATGAGTGTGTGGTCGCCAGACTCATCACTCGTTCCTGTGTCAAGTCTGCCCTGTCCACGATGCCTTTCATACGGCCTTCCTGCATTACAAGAACTTTATCAGCCACGCTGATCAGCTCCGGCAATTCAGAGGAAACCATGATAATCGCAGCGCCTTGCGCGGCCAGTTCGCCCATGATTGAGTAGATTTCAGTTTTTGCGCCAATGTCGATACCCCTTGTTGGCTCATCAAAAATAATAACCTCGGGATGGAAGTCAAGCCACTTTGCCAGCGCAACTTTCTGCTGATTACCGCCAGAAAGAGTTCCGACAACTTGATCAATTTGACTGACCCTGATATTCAACACTGATCTGTGATGTTCAGCAATTGATCTCATCTTTATCCAGTTGACGATTCCACTTGAACTTGACTGTTGTATATTCACCATATTAATGTTTTCATGGACAGGCAGACATACCACTAACCCTGTCTTTTTTCGGTCTTCAGTTACATAAGCTATTCGGTGCTTAATTGCATCACGCGGGTTTTTCGGGTTGAATGACTTGCCGCAAAGCGTAATCTTGCCGCTCGTAATTGGACGCATTCCAAACAGCATTTGCAGTGTTTCAGTTCTGCGGGAGCCCACCAACCCGCCGATGCCTAAAATCTCTCCTTTGCGCACTTCAAAGCTTATTCCTTGAACAAGGTTTCCGCTGCCTAAATCCTCAACCTTTAGAACGACATCCCCAATAGTGACATCCCGTTTTGGATAAACGTTTTTTAATTCCCTGCCGACCATCATGGTTATCAAATCGTTCTCAGTGACATCCGCGTTGTTAACCGTCCCTACCAGCTCACCATCTCGAAGAACAGTGATACGATCCGCAATGCCTCCGATCTCGTATAGTCGATGCGAGATATAAATAATAGAGACACCATTAGCCTTTAACACCTTGATTATTTTCATCAACTTATCCGCGTCACTTTGAGAAATAGACGAAGTGGGCTCATCCATCAAAATGATCCGTGCTTTCGAGGTTACCGCCTTTGCGATTTCAACCACTTGCTGCTGGGCAATGGATAAGTCATTGACAAGGACATCTGGAGAAATCTCCGATTGGCCTAAATCTTCAAGCACCTTTCTGGCGATATCACGAAATTCACTTGGGCGGAGTCTGATCCCTTTGAACCTGTCTTGTTTATCCAAAACAAGGTTTTCCGCGACTGTCATGTGCGGACAAAGTGTCAGCTCCTGATAAATAGTGCTAATGGAAGAGGAAATAGCATCTTTTGGACTCTTAAAAGTAACTGGCTTACCGGCAATTATTATCTCACCACCTGGATCCGGCTGGTGATAACCGCTTAATATTTTAATTAATGTCGATTTACCCGCTCCATTTTCACCAAGAAGTGCATGCACCTCCCCCTCTCGAACCGTCATGCTTACACCCTTGAGCGCTGCCACCCCCGGAAATGTTTTGCTGATGTTCTTCAACTCAAGAATGTTATTAGTTGTAGTCTGCATAAATTTCCCAATTACTGTGATTATTATCCTGAAGGAAACAGTACAGGTCACAGAAGACTTTCGCATATTCCGTTAGTTTGGGGTACAAATTCACCATCCTGATCGTTTCTCTCATCTGTGAACTTTAGAACTGCTTGAAGTAATTATTGATTTGCCTTTGATATAAATTCACATTTGTGAAATTATATTCACATTATTTTTAAATTATAGTTAATAAAGAATTTCTTGTCAATACAATTAATCATCATTAGTTGAATTAGCCTGAACAGGCTGTATGCAGCGCCAAAACTGTTAGCCACTCTGACAATATTATCTCCTCAATCGAGTACGAGAAGTTCACAATCAACCGCTGCGATTAATTCCATGCCTCAGAAATCCAACAATCTAAAATCTCTCGAGCTTTCGTAAGTGACCCAAGCGGGTTACCGGCGGAGTCAAGGTCCGCCCACATTTCCATCAATATCGGCCCTGAATACCCTGACCTTGCCAATAGTTTCAGCGCCTGCTTGATCGGCACAGTGCCTTCGCCCAACCCAACACCACGCAGTTCCCCAGGGCGGGTATCTTTAACATGCACACCTATTAGATGCCCCAGAGTTAATGGCAACTGACATAGCGGGTCATATCCAAAAGCCGACATATTGCCAATATCCGGATAAACCTGAAACCAGGGAGAGTTGAATTCCTTAACAAAATCCATGGCTTTCTCAGCCGAATTCACCAGCTCAGTATCAACATTTTCCAGTCCCAAAACGACGCCCGCGGCAGCAGCCCAGTCGATTGCTTTTCGCAAACCTTCCTGATATCGACGTCGAGTATCAGAATTGCTGGGTTCATAAAAAGCATCGTAACCCATCACCTGAATCACCCTCACACCGAGATCACCCGCGAGATTAATGGCTTTTCTCAAGATTGAGAGGCCCTCAGTGCGCACCTCAGCAGAATGACTCCCGAGCGGATACTTTCGGTGAGCGCTCAAGCCCATGCCCCAGATTGGAATACCCGTATCAATTACCAGTTTGTGAATTTCTTTTCGTGTTTCTGGCGGCCAATCCAATCTGCTCAGCCGACTCGCGCTTTCATCAATTGACATTTCGACAAAGTCATAACCCGCTGACTTTGCCCCAAGAAGTATCCGCTCCCAGGAGAAATCCGCCGGAAAAGCTTTTTCATAAATACCCAAAGGGACTTTTCGTCCCGTGTCTGTCATCATGAATATCTCAACTCTGTTTTTGGCCGTACCGGGTGTGATAGATGTTCTGGAATTCCCGTATCTGTTCATCAGACAAGACAATTGGGGCGCCGTGCAGCATGGCATAATGTGCAATCTTAGCCAGATCTTCAACTTCAACCGCATCAATGGTTGCTTGCCAGACAGTGGATGCCATTGTATAAACGCCGTGATTCTGCATGACAATCGCTGAACAATTGCCTATTTTTGCTACAATTTCAGATCCGATATCCTCGCCACCCACAGCAGCATAACCTCCAATCGGGATTTCACCGCCGAGCAAAGCAGCTGACGTCATGACAGCAGGAATTGGTCGGCCAAGCACCGCGAAAATACAAGCGTATGGGGAGTGAGTATGGACAATCCCATGGATATCCTGCCGATGCGTGTATAAATAAAGATGTGTCGCGGTATCGCTTGAAGGTCGCAAAGTGCCTTCAAGAATATTTCCTTTGATGTCCATCACTAAAAGGTCAGCAGGGGTTAATTTGTCATAACGAAAGCCTGTTGGTTTTATAACAACATGGCCTGTTTCGGGATCACGACCACTGACCGTACCACTATGCATCGTCACAAGGCGATTTTTGGGCAATTCCATAAGGGATTCATATACTTCCTCACGCAATTTTTCTAACATCATTTTTCTCGTTTCTCCACTATAGCCTATATCAATAAACCCTATCTGACATATGTGCCTACACCACCGCCATCAATCACGAGGGCGTTTCCAGTCATCTTTGCGGATCTTTCACTGGCAAGAAAAACTGCCAGCTCAGCGATCTCGGACGGATCGATAATCACGCCCAAGGCATTATTCTTCTTGTACTCTTCCTCTAAAAGCGCTGGGTCGAACCCATGGATGGCCGCTCTGGCTTCACGAAGTTCCGCAGTCCACATCTTGCTCCCGCCAAACACTGCGCCTGGCAAAATGCTATTCGCCCGGATCTTATATTTCCCAAACTCACTGGCAATTGTGCGAGCCATTTGCAGGCCAGCCGCTTTCGAAGCGTTATACGCAAGGAAGTGTTTGCTGGGTTTAAGCGAATTATCGCTGTTGATAAACACCAGGGCGCCACCTTCCGGTTGTTTTTTGAAGACCTTAATTGCTTCACGGGAGATTAAGAAGCTTCCCGTACAGTTCACTCCCATTACCCAGTCCCACTGTGCCAGCGTGCATTCATCGGAAGGAACACTGACTGAGACCCCGGCATTATTCACGGCAACATCCAACCTTCCGAACCGTTCAGCGATCGCGCCTACCGCAGCGACTACATCTTCTTCTTTCGTAATGTCGCAATAAACAGACATTAGCCTCTCTTTTGGGGTAAATTCGGCAAGTTCTTCGATTGTTTGATCCAATTTTCCTTGATCTCTATCAATTAGACCGATGCTGGCCCCTTCTAAGGCATATCGTTTTGCAATCGCCTGACCAATTCCTGATCCTGCGCCTGTAATTAACGTAATCTTGCCTGCTAACTCGCCTCGTACTTCTTTTTCATGTAACTGTTTCATAAATATACTCCTTGATTTGATCGATAAATGTGAAACCGGAAGGCATCTGCGACATAATACTCATGCGACAAAGCAAGAGGCTCTCCGTTATTGCTATAGTCAACCTGTTCAATCTGCAATATATTACAGCCCTCACAAATCTGAAGCTTTTCCGCTATATACTGTTCAGCCGAAAGCGGTTTTATCCAGGCAATGCCATGATGGATTTCCAAGTTCATCTGTTGTCTTAAAAAGCTGTAAATAGATTCTTGGTCATCAATGAATTGTCTCAATACGGTTAAAGCAATATCTTTTTCCGATTCCTCGAATAGCTTCAACGGGAGGACATCAACTGTAAAAACGACCCTGCGATTATCAGCCAACCTTACTCTTTCAATGACTATGGTCAACGCCTCAACCTCAAGTTGCAGTAGTGAACACACACTCTCGCTCGCTGGCCGGGTTGTGATCATGATTTCTGCGGTCCCCGGTACTGCCCCTGAAGATCTAATCAACTGCGTCACTCCAGAATTTAGGCTTAAGTTTGTGTATGTTGGCGGGTTTTTTGCGACGAAAGTGCCAACGCCCCAGAGGCGCTTAATAAACCCCCCCTGCTCTAATGTCGCCAGGGCTGACCTAACGGTTGATCTGCTAATATCAAGATACGTAGAGAGATCTAACTCATTCGGCAGTTGACTCTCTGGCGCTAAGAATCCATCCATAATAATCTTCCGCAGGAACTCAGTCACTTTTTGCGTTAACTGCATCCCTTCAGCGGATTCTTTGTTCCACTTGGCAAACGTTTCGCTTAATTCAGAAAGATTCATCTTTTTTCACAAGAGGTCTGACATCTTTTTTATGAGAATATAATATCATTGATAATATTTCCTGTCAATTACCTTTTAATCACATTTTTCACCTGTTTTCTCTCGTTAAATTGCCCGTCATCTAAATTTTGGATTATCTTGAACCGGGGTTGACAATCCAGTTGTTCGCTATTATCATACATCTCATAGCTATAAAAATATTACAAACATAGGAGTCTCAGTCATGGAAAAATTAGCAATAGACGGTGGAACCCCAGTAAGAACAAAGGGTCCGATAGTTGAAACAGATTATTATACCGATGAAGAACTTGAATCAGTCATTGCGGTGATGAAGTCAGCCCGGATTCGACGGGGAACAGTTACCAACGAATTTGAGAAAACCATCGCCGAAAAATTAAATGTCAAACATGCGATTGCCGTTACAAGCGGCACTACAACTCTCCATATCGCATTAGCCGCTTTTGGCATCGGCCCTGGTGATGAAGTAATCGTATCCCCTTATACATTCGTTGCGTCAGATTCCTGCGTGCTCGAACAAAATGCTATACCGATCTTTGCCGACGTAGATCCTGTCACCCTGACTTTAGATCCAGCAGACGTTGAGAGGAAAATAACCAAACGAACCAAAGCGATCATACCCGTCTCGATCACAGGGTTACCCGACAACATCGAACCAATCATGGACCTTGCGAAAAAGCATAATTTATATGTATTGGAAGACGCTGCCCAATCAGTGGGCGCCAAGTATCGTGGTCGGTATGAGGGAAAGTACGTTGGTACAGTTGGACACGTTGGTTCCTTCAGCACAGTCACCGGAAAGATCCTGTCCACCGGTGAAGGCGGTTTCGTTGTCACCAATGATGACGATCTCTATGAAAAAATGTGGGGGTTCATGGACTTCGGCCGAAAGAAATCATTGGGGGGAGCCTCCAAATATCATTGGAACCTTCCAATCACGAACTACAGAATTACCGAGTTCCAGTCCGCTGTTGGAATTCACCAGATTAAAAGATTGGACTTCTTAAACAAGAAGAGAATTGAAAACGCTCATTATCTGAGTGAAAAGTTGAAGGGTATTCCAGGCGTCACCCTTCCTCCTGAGGTGCCATATGGTGAAAGAGTATTTTTCTACTATGTGATTCGTCTTGATCCTGAGGTCCTCGGTTCAGATATGTTGAACTTCTCAATTGCCTTGGCATCCGAAGGTACCTATAATCTAAACTATCTTTCCACAACCCGCATGATGATCCCACAGCACCTCGAACCAGTCTTTGTTAACAAAGCGGGTTATGGCGGCACAAAATGTCCATTTGAATGCCCGTTGTATGAAGGAAAGGTTGAATATTACAAAGGCCTTTGCCCAGTCGCAGAAAAAGCCTGCGATGAAGTACTCTGGCTCGCCAGTGTTCACCCGCTTCTGGAAAAGCAAGACCTCGATGATATTGCGAATGCAGTGCGAAAAGTAGCCTTAAACTTCATAGACAAAAAAGAAAAAGGTATCGCGATCGATTACACAACAGACGAAATCCGAGCCAAACTGTAATGAAAGGAAAAGATTTCACGATGTCAAACCCTTCATCTCTTATCAACGACGTCGATTTGGATCAGATAGGCATAGTTGTCCACGATGCAGTCAAGTTTAGCCAGGAACTGACTAGACTTTTCGGGATTGGTCCATTCCGCATCTTTGAATGGCCTGTAGAGGGTGTTGATCCCGAAGCCACCTATCATGGAGAACCTGGCAACTACCGGCTGCTATTGGCTTTTGCCACGCTTGGAAAAATCCAGATTGAAATCGTTCAGCCACTCGAAGGACAAAATATCTACAGTGATTTTCTGCGCGAACATGGTCCCGGATTGCATCACTTTAGGCTTACAGTTAGTGACTATGATAACGCTGTGAAGTCAATGATTGACGCAGGGATAAAAAATATCGCCAGCGGGACAGGTGTCCATGTTGGCTCAAGATGGGCTTATTTTGATACTACTCAAGTCCTCGATGGCGTTATAGTCGAGTTGAGGCGACGCCTTGATGAAGCTGGTGGCCAGGGCAAATGGGTGGAATCAGTACCGCCCCCAGTAACGCACTAAGTCTGGCAGTTAGTACGTCTCCGACTATCATTGCAACAAGTCGGAGACGTGCCTTTTAAAAAACACCCCAACTTACCAAGTCAGGGTAAAATAACCGCCATGACAAACAAACTTCCTGGCGGGGTTACCGCCTTTTTTCCGGCTTATAACGATGGTGGCACAATCACCAGCATGGTCCTCACCGCGCTGCTCGCCCTCAAACAGGTCACAGACGATTACGAGGTCATTGTCGTCAACGACGGCAGCAAAGATTACACCCAAGCAGTGCTTGACGA